>CAMAYR010000108.1 GCA_945862355.1 Devosia equisanguinis
AGCTCGCACCAAGCTGACATCGCCAGCGTCGCAGTGCCAGCCGCCGGGGCGTGTCGCCCCCGCGAAGTGCGAAGCCTGCGCGCTTTCCCCCCTCTGCCGCCGGTCACTCCGATCCAGCCACTTGCAAAGCAGCCAGCCGAACGGTGCGCAAAGTCACCGATTCAGGCTAGAGCCCGGCACGGAGCAGCCGTGCTATGCGGGCCTCGTTCGTATCGCCGACGGATCTTCCCTTCTCGTGAAATCCCTTGAATACGATCAGAGTCGCCTGCTTCTGGACGCGGAGAAAGCGCATGATATCTCGCTGGGTGTCGAAATCTACGACCATGTGCAGCATCTGCCAGAAGTCGCTATGCGGGCGAACCTGATCGAGGACCTCTTCCTGCATCCGGCATGTCGAGCACCACTCTGCGGAGACCTCGACGAGAATCGACCGGCCCTCGCTTAGCGCCTGCGCGAACGCTGCCATTGTGAAGGGCTGGCTGAAGGCCGCTCGTGCGTTGCTGCCTTGCGGGAAGGTGCTCCAGGGAAGCGTTACCAGTCCAATCAGAGCAAGGCGGCGTGAGATCATTTCGGATGTCCTTTTCTCTAGTGAGTTGATGTGCACCGCACTCCGGCCGCGCAGTGGAGGTCAACTGGGTTCGAGCGGAAGGCCTGATGGACCTATATCTGTGACTATTGATGATGAAACGGTACGCGCCGGCAGCCATGAAGGCGGCTCCTACTCCATGAGCCGGCCAGGCGGTTGCCGGAACAATCGACGAGCGTGGACCCAATTGGAGGATCATGGGCGAAGAGACTCTCGCATGAACGGCTGGTTCATGACCTGCAGTCATGGCGTGCAACCTTGTCTCGAGTGCGGCCTCAGACCAGAGCGCCAGCATTCGTCGGCGAGGTGCTACCCAGTCGCATTCTCCAGAGATACCTCTGTTTGAGAACTCAATTCTCATCACATCAAATTGACGTAGCGTCCAGGTTCTCGTGGGTCGAACCTAACCTCCAACGCGGTCGGGTTCTGCCGGATTCTTGCCGAACGGAAGGAGGATGGATACGCTGGCGGAACTGGCGTCAACTCAACGGAGGAGCAGAATGCAAAAGGGCGTACCGAAGAGCCCGGTCACACTGGAGGAATACGGTGCCATGGACATGGCGCAGCGGCGCAAGGTGTGGCTGGAGATCTCCGACATTTCAGAGGCGGAGTTCGAGGCGCATATGGCCGAGGAGAAGGCCCGCGAGACCGTCGTTCCGAAAGTCGGCACGATGGCACCTGATTTTGTAGCAGATGTTCTGGATCGCGACCGCAAGAAGACCGGAGCCCAGGTCCAGCTGTCGGCCCTGCGCGGCAAACCGGTCGGGATTGTTTTCGGCTCTTATACTTGACCTCCATTTCGTAAAAAGGCCGTGCGTCTTAACGAAATGTACGCCAAGTACAAGGATCGGGTTCAGTTCTATATCGTCTATATTCGAGAAGCCCATCCACACGATGGTTGGCGTGTCCCGAACAATCTGATCGAGGATATCATCTTCGACGAGCCCACCACCGAAGATGAGCGTGCCGAGGTCGCATCCGCGTGTCAGTTGGCATTGGATCTTCACATGCCGATGCTGCTCGATCGCATCGACAACGATGTCGACAAGAAGTACGTGGGCCTGCCGATGCGGCTGTTCTTGATCGACGCAGAAGGCGAGATCGCCTTTGCCGGCAAGAAAGGGCCTTTCGGCTGGGACGATGTCGCCTTCGAGGAGGCGCTCGTGCAACTGGTCGGTTGAGCGCCTAATCGCTCAACCAGATTCTGGGAGCGGCGTCATCTGCCCTACGGGGCGCTGGCGCCGCGACTTGTCGAGGCATACCGAGCGGCTTTCAACAGAAGCGTCGAGACCTCCGTCTGGCGGGCAGTGCCAGAGCAGGATCTCCTACCTGAGCGAGAAAATCGCGGCGGTTGGATATGACGACCTTGCCGGTATCATTTCCCAAGAATGGTCACGTCGGGGTGGAAGGCGTGTGCAGCGAAGGCGAACGTGACGTCATAAGGACGTTCATAGCGCTTGCCGTCGTCGCCTACCTCCTCCACGGCAATCGTGCCGACATCGCGCCCGCGCGCGATCCGCGCGTCATCGAGCGCCGACGCCTGCCCAGACTTCCATGAAATCTCGAGCCGGCCGATTCGTTCAGTGCCAAGACGGCGCACGCGCTCGACTGCTACGATCAATGGCGGCCCCGTTTCCAAACGGACGACGACCACACGCGCCATCGGCTCGATTCCCTTCGGCAGCTCACCGGAGAACAGGAAAGGTGATTTGGCCGTATCGTAGCCGACATATGGATTCTGCCCGTAGCGGCGGAACCGGGGATCGTTCGGCACGAGAACTCGGCCGGCCGGATTGCGCTGCTTGAATTCGGAGAACGATTCCAGTCGCGCCGGCACGAGCTTTAGCTCGGTTCCCACCAGCGTCCCTACGATGGCCTCGCCGGTGAATTGCTGCCACCAGCTCTCGGTCTGCCGGTCGTACATCACGAGATCGGAGTTGCGGAGCTTGCCTGTCGTTCCGAAATCCAGAATGTGTGATCCAGCTCTTCTGTCGAAAACCACGGCTGAGTTACAGAGTGGACAGTAGGTGACGGCAACCGGCATGCCGCCGACAGTGTCGTTGACGATCTCATGCCAGATGAGAATCCGAAGCGGATATGCGCGCGCCTCGCCACCGACCTTAAGACCGATGACCGGCTCATTGTCCGACAGATCATCGACCGAGCCGACAGCGGTGAATTGCGGCTTGTCGATCGAGGGAATACCGCCTTTCGGCGGGCCGCCCGAGACGACCTCGCTCCAGCCGATACGCGTCTTGTCGAAATCGGTTTTGATCCAGCCCTCACGACGCCATTGCGTCGGATCCGCAAGTGCAGCACCTGCAGCGAAGACGACCGAAGCCATCAGGAAGACGGCACCGCGAACGCTCATGATGATCCACTGGCCACTATTTGACGCTTCGACAGCACTCGGTTCGATGCGTAGCCGATGGAGCGGCTGTGCCCAAATGACGAGTGTTGACGAATTCGTGAGCGCGTGGCTGCATCGAGCAGCATCCCGACCAAACCTCACCCACTCAAACCTCACCCACTGTCGCCGTCGGCCCTCTGTTACGTCGTTTTCTCCCGGTGTATGATTGTTTCATGGCAGACTATACAAAACCAGCACCGAATTCCCGGCCGCCGTCGGTGGACCGCATCGTTCGTTCGGGTGGGGCCGCAGCCCTCGTCGATGTGCACGGGCGGTCCGAGGTTACTCGGGCGGCTCGCCTTGTGCTGAGCGACCTGCGGCAGAAATTGCTGAATGGGGAAGCCACGGACCTGGCCGAGGAAGCCGTCGTTGGCGCCATGTCACAGCTTCTTGCACGTGTGTCAGATCATCCGCTTCGCCGGGTATTGAACCTTACCGGAACAGTTCTGCATACCAATCTCGGCAGGGCGACTTTGCCGAAGGAAGCGATCGACGCGGTCGTGGACGTGGCACGCGGTGCGAGCAATCTGGAATACGATATCGCAGCGGGAAGCCGCGGCGATCGCGATCAGCATCTGGAGGCTGCGCTTCAGCGGCTCGTCGGCTGCGAGGCGGCCACCGTCGTGAACAACAACGCCGCCGCCGTCATGCTCGTGCTGAACACGCTGGCGCTCGGTAGGCAGGTTCCCGTGTCTCGCGGCGAGTTGGTCGAGATCGGCGGTTCATTCCGGATCCCGGAGATCATGAGCGGGTCGGGATGCACGCTCCGAGAGGTCGGGACGACGAACCGGACGCATCTGAAGGACTTCGAGCGAGCGCTTGGGCCGGACACCGGTTTGGTGATGAAGGTGCACACCAGCAACTACGTGATCGAAGGGTTCACAGCATCGGTCACCGAAAAGGAACTCGCAGCGCTCTGCCAATCGAATGGCCTGCCGTTCGTGGTCGATCTCGGCGCCGGCTCGCTCGTCGATCTGCGCCGTTACGGTCTGCCGCACGAGCCGACGCCCGCCGAGACGTTGAGGGCTGGAGCCGACCTCGTGACATTTTCGGGCGACAAGCTGCTGGGCGGACCGCAGGCCGGGATCATCGCAGGCAGGAAAAGCCTGATCGATCGTCTGAAAGCGAATCCCATGAAACGCGCCTTGCGTTGCGACAAGATGACGATCGCCGCACTCGGCGCCGTGCTCCGGCTCTACGCCGATCCCGATCGGCTCGCCGAGCGACTGCCGACGCTGCGGGCGCTGACGCGGCCGATTGACGAGATCCGAGCGCTCGCCGACCGGCTTGTCGAGCCCTTCTCTCGATCGTTCACCGGTCGGGCTTCGGTGACGGTGGTCGAGTGCACGAGCGTGATCGGCTCCGGCGCGCTCCCGCGAAAGACGATTCCCAGCGTAGGCATTGCCTTTTGTCCCCTCGGTGAGCGCAGCAGCGGCACGGCGCTGTCACGCATATGCCGCTCGTTCGCCGGGCTGCCGACACCCGTCATCGGCCGGATCCACGATGGCGCCTTCGTGCTCGACCTTCGCTGCCTCGAGCATGCCGATGAATTGGAGAGGATAGCCGGGCAACTCAGGATCGAACCATGATCATTGCGACGGCGGGCCACGTCGATCACGGCAAGACGCTCCTGGTCAAGGCGTTGACCGGCGTCGACACCGATCGGCTGCCCGAGGAGAAAAAGCGGGGCCTGACGATCGATCTCGGCTTTGCCTATTTGCCGATCGCCGGGCACGAGACGATCGGGTTCATCGACGTGCCCGGACACGAGCGGTTCATCCGCAACGCGCTTTGTGGACTGGCCGGCACCGACTTCGTCCTGCTCGTGGTCGCCGCCGACGACGGCCCAATGCCGCAGACTGTCGAGCATCTCGCGATCGTCGATCTTCTCGGCATTTTGCGCGGCGCGGTGGCAATCACCAAGACCGACCGTGTCTCACCCGAAAGGCTGGAGCAGGTGCAACGGGAGATTGCCGGTCTGCTTTCAGGAACCACGCTCGCGGGCGTAGCCGCGTTTCCCGTATCGGCCTCGACTGGCGCGGGGATGCAGCCACTGCTCGATCACCTGATCGATGCTGGTGCCAGCGTGCCACCGCGCTGCGCCTCGGGGCGGTTCAGGCTTGCGATCGACAGGACCTTCGACATCGTTGGGGCAGGCTTCATCGTTACCGGCACGGTGTTCTCCGGCAGTGTCTCGGTCGGCGATTTCGTCGAGGTGCCTGGGCTCGACGCACGACTGCGCGTTCGCGGCATCCACGCGCAGGATAAGCCTGCCGAGATGGGGCGTTCCGGACAGCGCTGCGCGATCAATCTCTCCGGTTCGGAAATGCGCAAAGAGTTGATCACGCGGGGGCAGTGGCTCGCCGCCGAGGGTGTCCCGGCTCCGGTCGCTAAGATCGATGCCGAGTTGCGGGTGCTCGGCGGACGTGACGCGCCGCTCGTGCATTGGACGCCTGTGCATGTCCATCTCGGCGCCGCGGAAACGACCGGGCGCATCGCAGTACTGGAAGGGGCTGAGATCGCGCCGGGCGGGGCCGGGCTCGTTCAGCTCGTTCTCGATGATCCCATAGGTGCGGTCTTCGGCGATCACCTGATCGTCCGCGACCAGTCCGCGCGCTTCACGCTGGGTGGCGGACGGGTTCTCGACATCTTTCCTCCCCGGCGCGGCCGGGCCAAGCCCGCGCGACTGGCTCGATTGCGTGCTGTCGGCATCACTTCCGAAGCACTGGCATTGACGGCGCTGCTCGACCAATCGCACGAGGGGATCGATCTCGGGCGGTTTGCAGCCAACCGCAACCTGACCGCTGCCGAGATGGCCAACGTCGAGAACGCCGTCACCATGAAGACAGTCGGCCAGCGTAGCGCGCCTGAGCGCCTGAGCGGAGAAACACGCTTTGGCTTCGCCGCGAGCAGGTGGCAGGCTGTTCGCGCAGCGGCGCTGTCCCGGCTCGAAAGGTGGCATGGCGAGCATCCAGGAGCGCAGGGCCTCGGCGAGCAACAGATCCTAAACGGCAGCGGTATCGCGATGTCGCCCGAAATCCAGGCGGCAGTCGCAGCCGAACTTACGCGCGAAGGCGCACTCGTCAAAACCGAGCTCGGTCTGAGGCTCCCCACGCACCGGGCTCGTCTCGCGCCCGCTGATGCCAGGTTATGGGAGCGGATCGAAGAAGCACTGGCCGAGGCCGGGTCCAAGCCGCTCGCCGCCCGCGATCTCGCACTGTCGACCGGGTTGGAGCCGAGAAGGATCGAGGTATTGTTGACGCAGGCCGCTCGCCTGGGGCTCGTTCACTACGTTTCCAAATCGCGTGTCGCGCGTCCCGAAGAATTGCTCCGGCTGGCCGCAATAGTCGAGCGGATCGCCCAGTCCACCAGCGATGGCACGGTCAGCGTGGCGCAGTTGCGGGATGCTTCCGGCATCGGTCGCAACATGAGCGTCGAGATCCTGGAGTATTTCGACAAGAAGCGATTCACGCAGCGGATCGGCGATCGGCATCGTGTGATCAAGGCTGCCGGAAATCTGTTTCGCCTCTGGGTGTCGGAGCCGGCCGTTCTGGGTTAGCCTTTGGATTCCACCCGTCGCCGCAGAACAGGACACCCGATGACCGAAACCATCACCATCGGCCATTCGACCTGCCCTCACGATTGCCCGTCGGTGTGCGCACTCGAGGTCGAGGTCCTCTCGTCGACACGAATCGGGCGGGTGCGCGGCGCGAAAGCCCACACCTACACCGCCGGCGTCGTCTGCGAGAAGGTTGCCAGATACGCCGAGCGCGTCCACCACCAGGACCGCCTGCTTCACCCCTTGCGCCGCGTCGGCCCGAAGGGTTCGGCTCATTTCGAGCGCATCTCCTGGGACGCTGCCCTCGACATCACCGCCGAGGCACTGCTCGCCGCGGAGCGCCGTCACGGCAGCGAGAGCGTCTGGCCCTACTATTACGCAGGCACGATGGGGCTCGTCATGCGCGACGGCATCAATCGCTTGCGCCACGTCAAGCGATACGCGCAGGAATACAGCTCGATCTGCACCACGCTCGCTTGGACGGGCTATGTCGCGGGCACCGGCCGGCTGACCGGCTCCGACCCGCGCGAGATGGCCCGCTCCGACCAGATCGTCATCTGGGGCACCAATCCGGTGAACACCCAGGTCAACGTGATGACCCACGCCGCACGCGCACGCAAGGAGCGTGGCGCCCGCATCATCGCCGTCGACATTTATCGGAACGGTACGATCGAGCAGGCCGACCTGGGTCTCGTCTTGCGTCCTGGCACGGACGGCGCGCTCGCCTGCTCCGTGATGCACGTGCTGTTCCGCGATGGCTTTGCAGATCGGGCCTACCTCGAGCGATACACAGACTGTCCCGCCGAGCTCGAGGCGCATCTGGCAACTCGGACGCCTGAATGGGCGAGCGCCATCACCGGGCTCGGCGTCGAGCAGATCGAGACGTTCGCGCGGATGATCGGCTTGACCCCGCGAACGTTCTTCCGGCTGGGCTACGGCTTTTCCCGCCAGCGCAACGGCTCCCACAACATGCACGCGGTCTTGTGCATCCCCGCCGTCACGGGTGCCTGGCTGCACGAGGGCGGCGGCGCCTTCCTCTCCAACAGCGGTATCTTCGGCACCTCGAAAACCTTGATCGAAGGGCTCGACGCATTCGACCCGAAGACGCGCATCTTCGACCAGTCCCGTATCGGCCCGGTTCTGACAGGCGACCCGCGCGACCTGAAGGGCGGGCCCCCGATCGCCGCGCTGTTCATTCAGAACACGAACCCGGTCGAGATTGCGCCGGAGCAGCGCCTCGTGAAACAGGGCTTCATGCGCGAGGATCTGTTCGTGTGCGTACACGAGCAGTTCATGACGGCAACGGCGCGCATGGCCGACATCGTGCTGCCCGCCACAATGTTCCTCGAGCACGACGACATCTATCAAGGCGGCGGCCAGCAGCATCTCCAGCTCGGCCTCAAGCTGATCGAGCCGCCGGGAGAGTGCCGCAGCAATCACGAGGTGATAGCAGGTCTGGCCAAGCGCGTCGGCGCGACCCATCCCGGCTTCGAGATGACGCCGCGCGAGATCATCGACGCCACGCTGCGTGCCTCCAAGCGCGGCAGTCTCGCGGAGATGGAGGAAAAGCGCTGGATCGATTGCCAGCCGCCTTTCGAGGAGAGCCACTTCACCAAGGGCTTCGCCTGGCCGGACGGCAAGTTCCGCTTCAAGCCGGATTGGGCCGACGTTCCCGTCGGCAAAAGGTATGACTACGGCAGCGCGCCAGAGATCCCGCGCCTGCCCGATCACTGGGACGTGAACGAGAGGACCGACACGCGCCACCCCTTCAAGCTTGCCACGAGCCCGTCGCGCGGCTTCCTCAACTCCTCGTTCAACGAGACGCCGACGAGCCGCAATCGCGAAGGCAAGCCGCGCGCCCGGATGCATCCCGACGACCTCGCACGCCTTGGCCTCGAGGACGGCGACCCGATCCGCATGGGCAACGAGCGGGGGGAAATCGCGCTTTGGGCGCAGAGCTTCTCTGGCGTTCTGCCCGGCGTCGTGATCGTCGAGGGCGTACAGCCGAACAATCAGTTTCCCGACGAGGCCGGCATCAACACGTTGACCAGCGCCTTCTCGCCTGCGCCCTATGGCGGCGCGGCGTTCCACGACAATCACGTGTGGATCGTAAAGCGGGAGGCGCAATGAACCCGAGACGGCTACGACAAGTGATAAGCCTTGCTTTGGCAGCATTGCTCGGATTGAGCAGTTTCGTGGCGCAAAACGGCATCGTTGCAGCCCAAACCCCGCCCAACAAGACGGAGATCCGCGGCTACAAGAGTTTACTCTCCTCGGTCATCCGGCGGGATCTGGCAGAGACGCGCCGCCTGCTGGCCTCGGGCGCTGCTCCCGACTTGGTCGACGACAATGGACGGACCCCGCTGATCGTCGCGGCCCACTGGGGCCTCGCCGACATCGCGCGCGCTCTGGTCAAGGGCGGCGCGAACCCCAACGCGCAGGACAAGCAACGCTACGACATCGTGACCATCGCCGCCGTGAACGACGACCTTCGTTTCCTGAAGCTCGCATTGGAGCTGGGCGCCGACCCCCGCGCGATCACCAGCCCCTATAGCGGCACGGCGCTGATTGCGGCTGCCCATCTCGGTCATCACCGCGCCGTGGCCGAGCTGATCATGGCCGGCGCTCCTCTGGATCATGTCAACAATCTCGGCATGACTGCGCTGATCGAGGCGATCGTGCTCGGCAACGGCGGCGCCAACCATCTGGCAACCGTCAAGCTACTGCTCGACGCCGGTGCTAACCCGAGCCTGCCCGACCGCACCGGCACATCACCACTCGCCCTTGCCCGCGCCCGCGGTTACACCGAGATGGCCGACTTGATCGCGCGGGCGGGCGGGAAATAGGTGCAATCTGCAACTGGACAAGCCACCGCCGAAACCCTCGAGGAGCCCCCTTATGTCCAAACGCGTCACCCTACTCAATCCAAATTCGGCTCCCAAACCCGGCATGTACTCCCATGTGGCCATCGCCGAGCCCGGCGGGCGCATCGCCTACGTCGCCGGCCAGACGTCCGTCGACATGGCAGGCAATCCGGTCACTGGCTCCGACTTCAGCGGACAGATCCCCGTAGTTTTTGGCCACCTGGGCCGGATCTTCCAGGAGTTGGGGTGCGACTACAGCGATGTTTTGCAGTATACGACGTACCTCGTCGGCACCGACAAGCGGGAGGCTTGGCAAAAGGGCCGCGTCGAGCTGTTCAAGACCATCTATCCCGACGGCAAGTATCCGCCCAACACGCTGCTGATCGTCAGCGGCTTGGCTAAGCCGGAGTACCTCCTTGAAATCTCTGCGATCATCCGTCTGCGGGATTGAGATCCGGCGGTCCCGGAAAGGCGTTGCCGATCCGGCAGCGCCGGTCGTCTTTACCTGATCGCTTTGGATTTTAGCCATTCTTAGGGTTTCGCCGATAGCGTCATGGTTCGAGGGAGGCCATTGGATTGGCCTGAAGCCCTGTGCGAGCCTTCTGCCTTGGGAACCATGGGTCTTCGATCGTGAGTGCGCCTGATCAGCTGCCGGAGCCGGACGTGGACGCCGGTCTGACTGCCGCAACGGCGTCGGCCGTTGCCGATGATGGGGCCGTCCCGATCGAGGCGGAGTTCACGCCGACACAAACGGCACCCCTGGCGACGGCGATGGACCTCATCGGCATTCTGTCGGGAATCGAGGAGGCCGCCTACACGTGGGACATGGCCACCGACGTGATGCAATGGGAGTGCAACGTCGCCTCCGTACTCGGCCTGCGTGGCGCCACGGACGTCTCGAGCGGCGCGCGCTTCCAGTTCATGATCGCTGCTGAGCACGTCACGCGGCGGCAAGCGGCTTTCTCGGCAGAGTGCCCGGTAGGAGATGCAAACCACTTGGCCGGAGTGCTCTCCCCGTCCGGCGGCATGCCCTACCGTATGCAGTATCGCTTTCTGCCCCTCGGACGTCGCTCATCCAAGTCGATCTGGCTCGAGGATCACGGCCGTTGGTGGCCCGACGAGGACGGTCGGCCGGCCCGCGCCCGCGGCGTGGTGCGCGTTCTGAACGACCGCCATCTCGAGGAGCAGCGGCTTCTCTCCCGTCACGACCAGGACGAGCTCACCGGCCAGCTCAATCGCACGCGCCTGATGGAGGCGCTCGCCACCGCGATCGGCCGGGCCGAGCGCACCGGGGAGACGGCGGCGTTCCTCATCGCCTCGATCAACAATCTCACGATCATCAACGAGAACTTCGGCTTCGACATCGGCGATGCCGTGATCGCCTCGGTTGGCCGGCTCATTCATAGCAAGCTGAGGGGCGGCGACACGCTCGGCCGCTACTCGTCGAACAAGTTCGGCATCATCATCAACGACTGCGGCCCCGGCACGATGCAGGTCGCCGCCGAGCGCTTCCTCAAGGCCGTCAGGCAGGCGAGTTTCCGCAGCAGCGACTGCCCGATCTCCTCGACGATCTCGATCGGTGCTGCACTCGTCCCCATCCAGGCCACCACTGTTCCCGTCGCCATCAGCCGGGCGCTTCAGGCGCTGAACAAGGCTCGCGCCGGACGCAGCGACACCTTCGTCGCCTACGAGACGAGCCCCGCCCAGGAACTCGTTCGCCAGCGCAATGTGGCCATAGCAAACGACGTGGCCTCCGCCCTCGACGAGGGACGAATGCGCCTCATGCTCCAGCCGATCGTCTGCTCCAAGACCAAGGCTCCATCGTTCTACGAATGCCTGTTGCGCATCGCCAAGAACGACGGCACCACCATCGGTGCCGGCGAGTTCATCGAATTCGCCGAGCAACTGGGCATGAGCCGGCTGATCGACCGGCGCACGCTGGAGCTCGCGGTGGATGTGCTCAAGCGGTTTCCCGACATCACGATCTCGCTCAATGTTTCCACGCGCACTTGCGCCGATCCGGAATGGCTGGTGCTGCTGCATCGCCTGACCGGCGGCAAGGCGCACTTTCTGAAGCGGCTGATCGTAGAGATCACCGAGACGATGGCGATCACCGATCTCGACCAGACCATCGCGTTCGTGGACACGCTGAAGGAAATGGGTTGCCGCGTCGCCATCGACGACTTCGGCGCCGGCTACACTTCATTCCGGACGCTGAAGCAGCTCAATTGTGATCTCGTGAAACTCGACGGTGCCTTCGTCAGGAACATCGTCAACGACAAGGCCGACCGCACATTCGTCAAGCTCATGTCCGAGCTCGGCGCCACCTTCAACATGGAGACGGTGGCCGAATGGGTCACCGACGAGCCCACAGCCGAAATCATCGCTGACCTCGGCATCACCTACATGCAGGGCTTCCACTTCGGCCGCCCATTCGAACTCGACGAGCTCGCCGACTTCCAGACGCAGTTCGCGATGGCGATCTGATATAACCCGGCCCTAGGCTGCCACGCCGAACTTCGCGCCTTTGAGACACGATGCTGCCGATCAGTAGACCTGCGCGCAAAGCACGTCGTTACGGGCCTTTTCCTGTTCGGTCTCGGCGAGGTTGCCGGCGTGATAGCGAACATGGCGTTCGCCGCAGAAGCTACGGATCTTCACGCCCGCCTGTACGACCTGCGGCCCCGTGACGCGTGTGACGACGGTGCGAACCTTGCGCACCGGTCGTGCGGGAGGGGCTGCCTGCGGCTGAACGAGCGAGGCGATGCCGAAGTGATGATCCAGCTCGCGACATCCGGCCAATCCCGCAGCACACATCACGGCTGCAGCTACAGCGGCAATCCGGCTTTGAATGCGCATGCGGCTTCTCTCTCCTGCCGAGACAGCGGCCCGGCCTGCACGCGCACGAGAACGATCCGCGAAGCACCGTCATTGTAGAGCATGATCCGGCCGGAAGGAATCGCTTCGGCGATTCAAGGGTCTGACGAAGTTGCTCCAGGGGGGCGCCTTTGGGGCTTGGCTCCATTCGAGAGCGAGGTGCATCAGCTCGGTGCCCCGGCCGGCCCATTCTTCGTGGTCTGGCTTCTCGAACGCTTGCCGACATTGCCGGGTGAAGAGAAATCTCCGGGTCGAGCATTGAAGCATGGCCGGTCGGCAGTTGCTTGGTTAACGGCTCTGCTCTGGAAACGCTGTTCGACTGGTTTCTGGACGAGGATGGCTACAGGAGGTAAATCGTTTTCGTCTATCTTGTTCCAGGGTGTTACCACCGGGACTTCCCATCAGCCGTGAACGAGCTATCGGAGATGTTGCAGGTTGGGGCACAGCCATACCGGGAGATCAATCGTGCCAGAAGCCGCCATGTCGAGCATCGCCGACAACCAGGATGCGATTACGCAGGCACCACGTGCGCGCAGCCTGGTTTCGGTGCCGCTCGACATCCTGGCCGCTTCGCTTTCGACGTATTTCGTCGTCGCAGCCTTCTCGCTCTACTGGCTGACGGCGGCCGGCGGTGCGTTGCTGGCCAAGGTGTTACCGCGCAGCCTGATCGAGCGCGCGCCTCTTGCCTGGCTCGTCTGCTCTACGGCGATCGCGGCGGTTGCAACGCAGACCATTGCTGGCTTTTTTCCCGATTACACCAATCCGTTCGAGATCGCGTGCGAGGTCGGGTTGTGGATCGCGCTGGGGCTCTTCGCTCGCTGTTATCTTGTCTACACGGACTATCCTGACACCTTCGAGGGCCTGAAGGCCTCGATCGATAGCCGGTGGCTCGACCGCCTCATTGCCAGCCACCTGCACAATCCCATCGACGCCATCTTTACGCGAATCTGGCTGGCGAACTCGGTGGCGCTGCTCCCCTTCACGGCGATGCTGATCTGGCCTTCCACGATCAATTATCTCGTGCTCATCGCGCTCGGTGTCGCCATGCTGATCTCGCAGTTTCCGCACGAGATCATCGACCACACGAACATCCACACGCGCGTGTTCCAGCCGAAGATCGGAGCGAGCCCGGCGGCAAGGCGTGTGCTGCGGATGCTGCAACTATACTTCGAGAACGTGCTCTCGATGCTGGTCTCGCGGACACCGCATTTCTATTTCGCTCAGCACGTATTCGTGCATCACGCGGAGGGCAATGGTCCAAAGGACTCGCAGTCGACCGAGCCCTATGATCGCACGAGCTTCACGGATTTCAGCCGCCATGCTTTCCGGCAGGGTGTTCATCTGGTGACCGGTGCACCTGTCGTGCGCTACCTTTGGTCCAGGGGAAAGAATCGGGCGGCGCGCGACCTGATGGCGGGGCTCTGCGCGTGGTACGTGATCCTTGCCGCAGTCGCGCTCTTCAATCCGATCGCTTCGGTTTTTCTTTTCGTGAGCCGGTTCATCGGCGGCAACGTGCAATCGCTCGTCGCATTCTGGCAGCATGGCCTCGTCGATCGGAACGACACCACGCATTCGGCCGGCAACACGATCGACTTCGCGGGCCCCGAGCACGGCAATCTCGGCAACGACTATCACGTCGAGCACCACGATCAGCCGGGCCGGCATTGGTCGAAGTATTACGAGCTGTTCTCGCGCTCATCGGTGAAGGAGGGCGGGCATCAGGCGGTGGTGTTCCACAAGGACATGTTCAGCCCGCTGGCGTTCGTCGCCGCCTTGTGGCGCAAGGACTGCAAGACGATCGCGGCGATGGCGCACATCCACGGGATCGAACTGGCCGACAAGCGCGCGCTCGAGGCCGAGATCATTGCGCGGACGCGGCCGATCGGCGTGGCCGAGCGCACCGGTGTTCTGGCCCGTGCAGACGAGGCGTGGAGCTACCTCATGGCGCTGGCGATGCCGGCGCGGTTCCGCGTGTAGTCAGGACTTCGCAAGAGAGCTTGAAGACGGCTTCAGCTCACTCAGCACATCGGCGGCAGTCGCGATACGCGCGACGGGGCGCAGGCCTTCGATCGCGGCGCGGTGGACGGCATCGGTGAAGGCTGCGCAGCAGTCCTCGATTACGGTAACGTCGATGTCGCGGACGTGGGCGTCGCGGACGGTCGAGGCCACGCCGCCGTTTGTGACGATGCCGCAGACGAGCAGCCGCTCGACGCCGATCTTGCGCAGCACCCATTCGAGCCGCGTCATGTAGAAGGCGGAGTAGGCGACCTTCTCGATCTTCACGTCGATCGGCTGGAGCTCGTCGACGACGTCCTGGCCCCAGGAGCCCGGCGCAAAGTCGCCTTTGGTCAGGAAGGGGCGGAGCTTCAACAAGTGCGGCGAGATGATCGGCTCCCCGCCAAGGCCGGGCACGAGCGTGAACTGCGTCGCCATGACGAGGCCGCCGGCGGCGCGCAGGGCGGTCGCAATGGGGGCGACCTTGCCGGGGAGTGCATCGATAACGGGTGCGCCTTGGCCGCCACGCGCGTAAGCGCCCTTGGGATGGATGAAGTCGTTCTGCAGATCGACGATGAGGAGAGCGGTATTGGGGCCGGCGGTATTGGGGACAGTCACCTTTTTCACCTCGCGGTCAGGGCAGGCGTTCGAGTATTCGGCTTTGGCTGAAAAAGGTGGCTGTCCTCGATTTCACTCCTCGTACTTCTTTCCGCGCGCGAGCATGTCGGCGGTGCCGAGCAGGTGGTTGAGGCCTTCGAAATCGAGCATGCGGTCGCGGACGGGGGCGGACGTGCCGTGCGTCACGACGGCATCGTAGAGCGCCTGCGCGGCGGGCACGATCATGCGGACGATCGCGCCGGGGAAGATGACGAGCGCAAAGCCCATCGCTTCCAATGCGGCGGCGTCCTTGATCGGCGTCTTGCCGCCCTCGACCATGTTGGCCATCAGCGGCAGCACACCCTTCAACGCGCGCGGGATCTCGGCGAGCTGGTCGCCGGGTGGGGCTTCGACGAACAGCATTCCCGCGCCGGCCTCCGCGTAGAGTTTCGCCCGCGCAATGGCGGCGTCGAAGCCCTCGACGGCAATGGCGTCTGTGCGCGCGATGATGACGGTATCTTTCGAGCGGCAGGCGGCGACGGCGGCGCGGATCTTGCCGACCATCTCGGCGGCGGGGATCAAACGCTTCTCCGCGAGGTGTCCGCAGCGCTTGGGAAAGCTCTGGTCCTCGAGCTGGATCGCGTTCGCGCCGGCCTGCTCGAACAGGCGCACGCAGCGTTCGACGTTGAGGGCGTTGCCCCAACCGGTATCGGCATCGACGATGAGCGGTGTCGCCACGCGGTTGCGGATCAGGGTGATGACGTCTGCGACCTCGTTCATCGAGACGAGGCCGATGTCGGGCCGGCCGAGGCGCGTGTAGGCGATGCCCGCGCCCGTGACGTAGAGCGCCTCAGCGCCCGCATTCGTCGCGAGCGATGCGGTCAGCGCGTCGTACACGCCGGGGGCGACGACGATGGAGGAGCGGGCGAAGCGGGCGGCGAGGGACATGGGGGCGGCTCCGGCGGATGGCTGGTCGCAGTATACTGTGGCCGCCGCCATTTGTTGAAGCGAACCGATGACCTGCGCGGCCCTCGGGCTCCGTGCCCAGGCTCGCACTGGCCCTGCTTTTTCAATGCTACGACTTGGGGGGCGTAGGGAGCGGTAGCTCGCATGTGCTTATCGCACCGCTGTTCGCAACGCGGCCCAAGGCTATCGAGGCGTCGCGCCTCAGAGTGCGATCGTGCGAGACGGAACCATCAGAGGTCGTGAATCGCACGTAGATTCAAGGGCTGGGTACTTTTCGGCGCTTCCACTTCCGCCGGAAAGACTCTAGTTCCTTGGGCTTCTGGCATTTGCTCCGAGCCTCGCCGCGACTGGTCGTAAATGTCAGGACCGGAACAGCCGCTGGTTCTCCTTGTCACGCAGGCGCGACGTGGATCAAGGATGCTGTGCCCGAAATGCCGCGGACGTGTATGCAACGTTCATTTATTCATCGAAAACAGGCTATTGAGAGGTAAACCTGCTTCCGTACCTCCGATCCGGTGGTGATGGCGTAAGGGTCTGGGTTGGTTTGCGAATCAGCTATTTCTCTTGTCGAGGGCGGCTCACTCGGCAGGTGATGGGATGCGAAGCTTCGAGATCGTGCAGTCGGACACCGACACGACAA
>CAMAYR010000109.1 GCA_945862355.1 Devosia equisanguinis
GCCAGCGTCGCAGTGCCAGCCGCCGGGGCGTGTCGCCCCCGCGAAGTGCGAAGCCTGCGCGCTTTCGCCCTTCTGCCACCGGCCACCCCGATCCAGCCACTTGCAAAGCAGCCAGCCGAACGGTGCGCAAAGTCACCGATTCAGGTTGATATCAGTCGCGTGAAGGGTGCCTGCGAGCTTCGGAACCTCGGGCTCTTCAAAATCATGATCCAGTGTCGCTATCGTCTGTTTACGCACGAATTCAACGTGCCCATGAAAAGTGAGGTAGTCAATAGGTGAGTTCACATTCTTTGCATCTCACCTTCTGCCGCCCAATTTCTCACTTTTCGAATCGCTGCGAGCCGCAGACTCCGTGGTGCGACTCTGGCGTCGCCCAATTTCTCACTTTTCGATTTGCGCGCAGAGATGGATGTGAAATCCGCGTACTCCATCGCGAGTAGTTGGACCACGCTCATGGCTCGCGCCGTATCGATTCGGCCACGCGCGGACGCCGATCGATGATGACGAAGTCGCGTTGGGAGAGGGCACGGCGTTTCACAAGCGCAGCGGCGACGTTGTTCACGAAGTCCCAATCCTGCTCGATCATCGCGACGGCACGCTGGTACGCGCCACGGAGCAGCTCGGACACTTCCGCTTGTATGTCGGCGGGGTAGTGCGAAATCGGCGTATCCTCGGGCTGGCCGAGCCAGGACATTGACTGCCGGGCAGAGAGCCCGAGGCGGCATACGGCCTCGATCGCGAGCTTGGTTGCGCGCGCCAGATCTGAATTTGCGCCACCTCCGGCGCCGCCGCTGACTTCTCCCATGAAGACGTGCTCAGCTCCGCGCCCCGCAAGCATCGTGGCCAGATTTGCCTCGACGGCGGCGCGCGTCCATACGGTGGCGGCCTGGTCTAAGTAGACCGCGCCGGCAGTATCTCCACTCTGCACGATCGTCAGATTGATGTTGCGCGAGACGCGGGCTCGCCAAGCGACGACCGCGTGGCCGGCCTCATGGACTGCGATCCGCCGGACGGTCGCATCATCGAGCTTGCCAACTTTGCTCTCGATCTCTGCCAGAAGATCGGCGCGCCCAAGTGGGTGCCGTGCGTGACGGGCTCTACGGCGCGCTGCGTTTACGAGCTGCTTTATATCCGCGCCAGATTTGCCGATGCAGAGCACGGCGATGGATGCCAGGTCGCCTGCACGGCGCGCGTCGTCACCAAGGTGGAATGTCAAGATCTGAGGAAGATCCTCAAGCCTGGGGAGGGGGACGTGAAGCTTCCGGCCCAGGCGCCCAGAACGCACAAGGGCCGGGTCGAGCATTTCGAGATGATTGCACGCGCCGACAACCACGACGCCTTTCGCCTCGCTCAATCCATCGATGAGCTTGAGCAAATCGTTGGTCACCTGGTTCCAATAGGTCGTCGCGCGCGAGCCGGCGCCGCGCTTGGGGATGGAATCCAATTCATCGATGAACAGCACACAAGGCGCACTCGACTTCGCGAGGTCGAAGCTGGCGCGCATGGCCTGCAGCAACGTACCGAGATGGGCTTCGCCAGCGCTCTGCCACTCGCCGAACGTCGTTGCGATCAGCGGCAGCTGTGCTGACGCTGCCAATGCTTTGGCGAAAGTGGTCTTGCCTGTGCCCGGCGGTCCGTAGAGGACGCAATAGGGATCAAGATCCGCCCATCGGATCTGCCCTGCATAATGATTTGCGAGATCGCGCACGAGATCCTCGCCCCAGCTCCGCGCTTCGGCCATGCCGGCGAGCTGATGGAGGTACGGCCCCTCGGGGATCATCGAGGACTTCGTCGTGGCTCTGTTTTTTGCGGTGGCGGTCATGGTCGTCACTCGGATCGGAATAAAGAGAGTTCTCCCGCCGCTCATGTCGAGCGGCGGGCGGAGCTACGAGCTGTCGTTGGCTTCGTCGTCCGGGTATTCCCGGACGGGGCGAGACCTCACCCAGGTCTCGATGTCGGCGAAACGCCAGCCGACGCGGTTTGCCCCGAGGTCGAGCCGCCTCGGAAACTTGCCCTGCTTTTCCAGCCGCAGGATGTGCTGGTCGCAGTAGGGCACCAGCCGCAGCAACTCCTTCTTGGAGATGATGCGGAGCTGCTGCAGGGCCTCTGCGTGTTGTTCTTGAGCTGCAGGCATGACGGATCTCCATGCGACCCAGGTGGGGCCGCAAGCGGTTGGGGTTCACGAGTTGGAGTTGATCGGATGACGCGAGGCACGCGCGGCAACGAGTGCCGTGACTGCTATATGGATGCGATTGATAAAAAAGACAAGACTATTTTTTCGATCTTCGGTGTCGGGTTTGAAGTGTAGAGCCAAGCTTCCTCAGCTCTTCGGGCGTGAACTCGTCCGACAGACTGGCAATGCGCTGATCGATGATCTGCCCCAGCGTGGGCAGTTCGGTGATCGTGTCCTCGGGGTGACGGTGCTCCCAGACTGACAGGGCGTGATAGAGTTGGGGATCTAGCTCGCGCAGCTGCTTGCGGGTCAGTCCGTTGCCAATCCAGTCGGCGTAGACCTGCCGTGTAAATTGTGCCGGGTTTTGTTTTTCAGCTTTATCTCGGTCAGCCCATAGCTTGAGTGGGCGTGAGAGGAGCGCTCTTGCATGAAGGGGTGCACGCCCAGTTACGAGCGAAGCTATTGGCCGCAGTGCCGCTTGTAACTGTGCTCGATCTTGCTCTCGAAGAGGCAGAAAGGTCGCCAAAATCAGCGTATTAAGCCGCTCATAGGCGGCGCCGAGCGTGCGTGCGCGCTCAGGGTCTCCAGGAAATAGGCGTTGGTGAAGTTGCTCGCGTTCCTGTCGATAGGCCTCGGGCTGGCCTTCAAGCACATCAAAATTGGTTAGATCGATGCCGGTGGGCTGATCACCAAGCGCGGGCGCTGAAGAGGTAGATGCTCCTCCGCTGATGACGCTGAAAATAGGCTTTTTTGGCATGAGCCACCTCGCAAGAGCTGGCGCATTTTTCGCACAGCAAGCGAGAACTGTAAACTAAGACCCGTCGCGTTTTTCACTTGGATTCGCCAGGAGACACTGCAGGGCTGCCTCCCACGCCGTCAGGGCTGCCCGCATCTCATCGAGGTACTGAAACCTGTTGTAGACACCGGCCACGCCGCCGAAAGTGCCCGAGACGTGATTGAGCAGACGCTCGATCACATGCGGCGCCACGCCCAGCCGTGCCATGTGGGTGGCAGCTGATCGCCTGAGATCATGGAGTGTCCACTCCTCCACACGAACGAACGTGTCGAGCTTGGCCTTGCCTTGCGAGAAATTTGCGAATGCGGGGTTGTTGCCTCGGGCAGGGAAGACATGGTCGTCCGTGAAGCGCGGCAACGCTCGAAGTGTCCTTTCGGCCTGCGGCGGGAGCGGCACCACATGAAGCCGTCCATTCTTGGTCAGCTCGGCGGGTAGCGTCCATGTTTTGGCGTCGAGATCGAGCTGGCTCCACTGCATGTTCGCCACTTCGTTTCTGCGTTGGGCAGTCAGAATGAGCAGCTTCAGGATCGGACCGAACGGATAGCCGACCATCTCGGCGCCATCCCAGATGGCTGCCAGCTCCTGCATGTCGAGGACGCGATCGCGCGAGTTGTTGTTGGCGGGCTTTTTGACGCCGAGGCAGGGACTGGTGTCGAGCATGCCGCGCTCAACGCACCAGTTGAACAATTTACGGATGGCGGAGAGGGCATGGTTGGCGGCGCTCGGCAGCCCTTCGGCGACTGTCTCGTCCAGCACCTTTAGGATGTCGGTCTTCGTGATCTCCTTGATGTCTCGGCGTGCCCATCGAGAGACGAACCGGTTCTTGAGAATGCGTTCTGTGTCGCGAGCCGTCACCGCGCGATTGTAGCGGTTGCAGTGAAGCTCAACGAAAAGACGGGCGGCCTCGGCGAAGGTGTAACGCTCGGGCTGCTGGCCGGCGTCGGGGGGAGCTAGCGGATCTTGACCGGCGTCGATCACCTTTAGTGCATCGAGAGCCTTGGCGCGCGCCTCTGCCAGCCCAATGACGGGGTAACGACCGATCGTCATGCGACGCGGCCGCCCATCATGGCGATAGACCAGAACGAAAGATTTGATGCCCGAAGGGAAGACCCGCACACCGAAGCCCGGCAGTCGCGTATCCCAAATCTCGATCCTTTTGGCCTTGTCTGGCGCCATCTTGCGGATGGCGAGATCGGTCAATCCTTGCTCTGCCATGGTGGCTGCTCCCCATATGCGTCGGCGCAAGCGCGCACCTTGCCACTGGGGTAGCAGAACCCCCTCTGGGGTAGCAATGGGGTAGCAGATCGCGGGCGGTTGAGAACTAAGCAGTGTTCAGGTAAATTCAATCAACAGACTGAAATATAATCATTTCTTAGGATTTGATGCTCAGCTATGGTTCGCTAAGTGTTCTCGATTTGCAGGACTTAAAATCCTGAGGCCTCACAGCCGTGCGGGTTCGAGTCCCGCCGTCCGCACCACCTATGATCTCACGCGCTGATCGCGCTCCGATGGGGCGGCACTTGCGCCGGGTCGCGTTGCGCCCTGATCGCCTTCGGCGATGGGAGATCTCAAATTAACGCCCTCAGGCGCAACTATCTGGCTCGCTTGCTCGAAACCCTTAGCCAACGCAGCGCCGCTCTCGCCATGCCGCGGCCGGGTAGCGGTCACAAATGGCGGCGGAGACTTGCGACCATCGCGTCGACGGTCGTGGTGTGGGTGAAGTGCGTGATGAATTTTCCGTCCGGTCCCATCAGGTAGATGATCGACGAATGGTCGATCGTGTACTCCGCCGCGGAGCGCTCGTCCTTCGTCTTGCGGTAGTAAACCCGAAAGGCCTTCGCGACCGCGGCCACATCCTGCGGACTGCCGCTGAGCCCCACGAGCCGGGGGTGAAAGCTCGAGACGTAGCGCGCGAGTTGCTCAGGCGTATCGCGCTCGGGATCGACGGAGATGAAAACCGGGGTGACGCGCTCGGCCTTGGCGCCAAGCTTCTCGAGGGCAGCGCTACTGACCTGCAGCGCCGTCGGGCACACATCGGGGCAGAACGTGAAGCCGAAGAAAACGAGCATATGGCGTCCGCGGAAATCCTGCTCGGTGACAGCCTTACCCTTATGATCGGTCAACTTGAATGGACCACCCACCGTGGCGGTGCCGACGGTGCGCACCACATCTCCCGACACCAGGCCCCGCATCGCGCCCGGGATCAGCAGTAGACCGGCGCAGATCCCCAGAACGAGCCCGCCGCCAACCAGGATCGGCAATTTGGTCCGCAAATCAGTTGCTCCCGATTATTCGCCGATACCCACCAGGGTGCCGTTGCGCCGTGCGCTCTCCAGCAAATGCTTGAACAGGGCGAACGCCCCGCCAAGATAGATGACGTTGAGGCCCGCCGCCCAGGCCATCTCGTCGCTGCGATACGTCTGCTCCAGCACCAGCGACCGTAGCCCCTCGAACACGTGCGTTGCCGGAAGCGCCAGAGCGACGGGCTGCAGCCAGGCCGGTAGCGTGGAGACCGGATAATAAACGCAAGCGAGCGGGAGAATGACGAATACGATCATCCAGGCGAGGCTCTCCGCACCCAGCCCCCAGCGCAGCACCGCGCCCGTCGACAGCAGGCCCAGCGCCCACCCCATGATGACGAGGTTTGCAAAGAACGCGGCAAAAGCAATGCCCAGCGAGAACAGGCTGAAACCGAACATCGCATAAGCCACGATGGCGACCGGGACCATCGAGACCAGTAGCTTGATCATGCTCACCACCATCAGCGAGGCGGCAAGCTCCCAAGGGCGAAGCGGGCTCATCATCAGATGTCCCAGGTTGCGCGACCAGATCTCCTCCAGGAATGCGACAGCGAACCCCAGATGCCCGCGAGCCAGCAACTCCCACAGCAGCACGCCGCCGACGAACAGCCCGGCCGCTTTCGCCGCCAGGCTCGTCGTCTGGGAGAGATGAACCTGCAGGAAGCCCCAAGTCAGCATCGACAGCATCGGCCAGAAAACCAGCTCGAGCGCCCGCGGAAGCGAGCCCCGGATGACGTACCAATGCCGCAGCACCATACCCCGGATACGTCTTGTGGACGCGCCCCAGCCGATCTGCTCCAGCAGCACGTCGTCGTCAGAGGTCCGGCTCAATCCACCGCCTCCTTGCCGACGCGCGCCGCCGCACCTGCCGCGCCGCGCCGAGCAATGTCGAGGAACACCTGCTCTAGCGTTTCCCGCCCATAGCGCCAGATCAGCCCCTGCGGCGTGTCGTCAGCCGCGATCCGGCCCTGCTCCAGCATGATGACGCGCTGGGCGAGGCGTTCCACCTCCGCCATGTTGTGGGATGCGAGCACGATCGTCGCCCGCCGCCGCGCGAGATAAGCCTCCAGGCGCTCGCGAACCCAGTCGGCAGTGTCTGGATCGAGCGAGGCTGTCGGCTCGTCCAGCAGGAGAAGGTCAGGCTGGTTGATCAGCGCCTTGGCGAGGCTTACGCGGGTTTTCTGCCCGGCGGAAAGCCGTCCGTAAGTGCGATCGAGCAGATCCGTGATGCGCAGATCCTCCGCGGTCTCCACGATCCGCCGCCCCACCGCGGCCACCCCGTAGAGGCGGGCGAATACCTCCAGGTTCTGCCGCACCGTGAGCCGCAGCGGGATCTCCGCGTAGGGGCTCTCGAAGTTCATGCGATGCAGCACCCGATGCCGCTCGCTGGCCATGTCGTGGCCGAATACCAGGGCCGCCCCGGACGTCGGAATGACGAGGCCCATCATCATCGAGATCGTCGTCGTCTTGCCAGCGCCGTTGCCGCCGAGAAGTGCGGTCACCTCGCCTGCGCGAAGCGTAAAGCTGATGCGGTCCACGGCCGTTACCGGGCCGGAGGTTTTCGTCAACTCCCGAACCTCGACGGGGGCCGGAACACTTTCGACTTGCATCACCATCGTCCTGTAGTGACCGGCATCGCGCGCCACGTTATTCTATCGTGCCGTATGTGGCCCGCTGTCAGTACCGCCGCAAGACTGTGCCCGGTGACAGACCGGGTGAACTAATCGCAGGTCCAATACGACCGGTCTATAGATGCGGCCATTGCCTTCCCGAGGAGATAATGCGCTGCGAGGAGCAGATGGCGCTGGCACAAACCCAAGCAGTCAACGGTGGCGAGCGCGTACCCAGCGATTTGTGGGAAAGCCGGCTCCGTCTGCACACGACCGTGCGTTTGCGCTGGTTCGCAGTGATCGGGCAGACGATCGCGGTCGCATTCGTCGCCGTGGTGCTGGGCTTTCCCCTGCCACTCGGGCAGTGTCTCGCCATCATCGCCTTCTCGGCATGGCTGAACGTGTTTCTGCGCCTGCGCTACTCCTCCCGTCGGCGTCTTGGCACTCGACTGGCGAGCGCCCTTTTGATTTACGATACGCTGCAGCTCTCAGCACTACTCTATCTGACGGGGGGCATCGCCAACCCGTTTTCGCTGCTGCTGGTCGCTCCCGTGACCGTGTCGGCAGCGACCTTGCCCCCACGCACCACCGTGCTGATCGGCGCGGTAGCCGCCGCCTGCTCCGCCAGTCTCGTGACGTTCCACCATCCCCTGCCGTGGGACCCCACCTTTCCCGGCGCCGGTCCGCTGTCGATGCCGCCGCTCTACAGTCTGGGAACCCTGGCAGCCATAGCGGCGACACTTGCGTTCCTGGCGCTCTACACATGGCGTCTGGCCAAGGAGAGCCGGCAGATGTCGGCGGCCCTGGCCGCTACCGAAATGGTGTTGGCCCACGAGCAGAAGCTACACGCGCTCGACGGGCTAGCCGCCGCTGCCGCCCACGAGCTCGGCACCCCCCTGGCGACGATCGTTCTCGTCACCAAGGAGCTCGTACACCAACTCCCCAAGGACAGCCCGTACAGAGAGGATGTCGAGCTGCTGAACAGCCAGGCCCTGCGCTGCCGAGACCTGCTCGCAAAACTCACCAAGAGCCCGGCAGAGCAGGATCCCCTCCATGCCCACCTGAGTGTCAGCCAGCTCATCGAGGAGGCGACCGAGCCCTATCGGACAGGCACCGTCAACATATCGATCGACGCCGGCCCGACTTTGCTGCAAGCCGGCGACGAAGCCGGCGGACGCGAGCCCATCGGCTTCCGCCTGCCCGGCGTGATCCACGGCCTCGGCAACATTATCGAGAACTCGGTGGACTTTGCCCGATCGCGCGTCGAGATCATCGCCCGCTGGAATGGTCGCGAGGTCTCGATCATGGTCGCAGACGACGGTCCTGGCTTCCCAGCCGAAATCCTCGATTCGATCGGCGAACCCTACATCACCACCCGTCCGAACCGGCCGAGCCCCCGGACGAGTGGTGGCGCGGCCGGCCAGCAGAGCGCTGCTCATGCCGGCGGACTTGGCCTCGGCGTGTTCATCGCCAAGACGCTGCTCGAGCGCTCGGGCGCGGTCGTGACCTTCGCCAACCGGTCGGGGAGCGCGAGCGGCGCGGTAGTTCATGTTGCATGGCCCAGGCGAGGCTTCGAGGCCACGTCACCGGGCTGGGGCCAGCCCCGGACGCCGCTCGATCAGGGGCACCCAGCGGCAAACAATTGACGCCAGTGCGATTATCCGGCTGCAAAGCGGGTGATTGCGCTGTATATGACTTGGATGCAGGAGGTTTTCGACGTGACCGAAGATGAAGATCTGAGCTTCAGGAAGGACGAGCTTCCCGAGGATACATCGCTGATCGTCGTGGATGACGACCGGCCGTTTCTCCAAAGGCTGGTTCGCGCGATGGAACAGCGCGGCTTCGATGTCCGCAGCGGCCACTCTGTTGCGGAGGGCCTGGACCTCATACGCCAGAAGGCGCCCGCATTCGCGATCGTCGACATGCGGCTGGAGGACGGCAACGGCCTCGACGTGATCGCCGAGTTGAACCGGGTCAGACCCGCCGCCCGCTCTATCGTGTTGACGGGCTATGGCAACATCGCAACCGCGGTCACCGCAGTGAAGCTCGGCGCCGTCGATTATCTGGCCAAGCCGGCTGATGCCGACGACGTGACCGACGCACTGCTGGCGCCCGGCGACGGCAAGGCCCAACCGCCAGAGAACCCGATGTCGGCGGATCGCGTCCGCTGGGAGCACATCCAGCGCGTCTACGAGCTGTGCAACCGCAACGTCTCCGAGACCGCGCGCCGCCTCAACATGCATCGCCGTACGCTGCAGCGCATCCTGGCGAAACGCGCGCCGAAGTAGTTGGCGGCGCGGTTATGCAGTAGGGCGCGAAGACCCTACTGCGCGACGACGCCGTCAGCGCGTCAGTAGCGTTCCATCAGCCAGCCGCGGCCGTAGATCTTGTCCTTGACCCCGATCGCGCGGAATGCGTGCCAGATGCACGCTACGTTGATCGGGATCACCGGCTTCCTGAGCTGATGCTCGAGGGTGGGGAAGATATCGAGAGCGGACAGGTTCGTGCCGGCCTGCACGATCGCCTCGACGCCCGGGCCATCGAGCTCGTGCAGCACCTCCTCGATGACCTCGTGCTGCGGTGTATGTGCGATCGAGGTCGCCGTATCGCACTTGAGGCCCCTCACCTTGTGCACCTCGTAACCGCTTTCGACGAGGAAGCGATGCACCTGCTCGTCGCCGACAGATTGATAAGGCGTCAGCGCGGAAACTTTCTTCACGCCGAACGCGTCGAGCGCAGCCTTCAGTGCAGCAGCCCCGCTGGTGATACCCATCTCGGGGCCTGTATGCTCGCGCAAGCGCTCCTCGAACTCCGCGTTGCCCGCCAGACCACCCCAGAACGTCTCGGCCGACATGCCCATCATGATGTAGGTCGGCTCGCACGTCATGATGTTGCGCATCGACTCCGGGATCGTCTCCCGAATGGAATCGATGAATGCGAGGAACATGTCGTCGGAGGACAGGTCCGGCTGTGGCACCCAGAAGCGCGAGAAGTGCCACGTGACACCCGGCACCATGAGCTGCTGGCAGTCGTACTCGACCCCGATGTTGGTCGAGGGAATGATCACGCCGATCCGGCCGCGATTGCCGATCCACGGGGCTTGCGCGCGGGTCAAAACCTGAGCGGGCTTCTGGTTGACTTGCTGCTGCATGGTGGCATCTCTCCAACGGTGCGGGCGCGTGTGCATCGCCGCGATTTTTAACTGACGACGCCAGCAGTACCAGGGGAAAAGTTTCCCGGCGAGTTGATCTGTCTCAACCCTGCCCGGCCGATCGCGAGGCAAGAGCGTCACCACGACCGCTCGCACGCAGCCAGACCCGGCCTGCGTTCGTGATGGCGACGGTCACCGGGCCCGCGGCGGAAGGTTGTCTGACGAGGTAGCCCCGCTCCACGGCGTCCTCCCAAACAGTCAGCCTCGGACACGAGGTTCGCCAGGCATCCATCACGTCGTGGTAGGAGCGCGGCTCGCGGGCGACCCACTCGACGAGGTCCAGGATCAGGGGATCGAGCGCGTTTGTCACAGGCCTTCTCCAAGTCTGGTGGTGAATACTGGTAGCATGGAGCGCGCGTGCGGTCAGCCTCGGCGGCGCGCTTGGCAAGAAGCAGTGCGTTGAAACCAGCATTCGGACACGGAACGCGATGACTGAAGACACCAACCGCATCCTGATCGCCGGTGGCGGGCCTGTCGGCTACACCGCCGCCTATCTTCTGGCCCGGCGCGGCATACCCGTCGTTCTGCTCGAGGCCGGCGACAAGATCTTCGACGACCCGCGTGCTGGCACCATCCATCCACCGACGCTGGAGTTGCTGGCCACCGTCGGCGTGACCCCGCTGATGCTTGAGCGCGGCTACGTCGTCGGCAACTACCATTACCGCGACCGCCGGCAGGGAGTGATCGCGGATTTCGATCTCGGCGTTCTGGCCCAGGATACGCCCTATCCGTTCCGGCTGATGCTCGAACAGCACAAGATTTGCGCGATCGTCCGCGACCTCCTCCTAGAGGAGTACCCGCAGTATCCAGTCCTTCTCAACCATCGTGTGGCAAGCGTCACCCAGAGCACCGATGGCGTGGAGGCGCTCGTCGAGACACCGGACGGCGCGCGCACCTTCAAGGCCCGCTATATTCTGGGCTGTGACGGGGGCCGCAGCCAGGTGCGCAAGTCAATGAATGTCGACTTCGAAGGCTTCACCTACGACGAGCGCTTCCTGATCCTTTCGACGAAGTACGATTTCAAACCGCACGGCTACGCGCTGACGAACTATATCGCCGATCCCGAGCAATGGTGCGCGCTGTTCAAAGTGCCGGGCCACGACGAGACGGGTACGTGGCGGGTCGTGTTCCCGATGAATTCCACGACGCCGGAGGCGGACATCTTCGCCGAGGCGCACGTGCAGTGGCTGATCCAGCGCTTCCACGCGAAGGACGGCGACTACGACGTGGTCCATCGCAACATCTACCACGTCCACCAGCGCGTCGCCTCATGCTACCGCGACGGCCGCATCCTCGTCGCCGGTGATGCCGCCCACATCAACAATCCGCTGGGCGGGATGGGCATGAACTTCGGCTTCCACGACGTGTTCAACCTCGCCGAGAAGCTCGATCGCATCTGGCACCAGGGAGAAAGTCAGGATTTGCTCGACCAATACGACCGCCAGCGGCGCACCGTCGCGCAGGAGTACCTGCAGCGCCAGACGATCGAGAACAAGAAGAACATGGAGAACAAGGACGCCGCCGCGCAGGACCGGTTCTACGACGAATTGTGCGGGATCGTGGCGGACAAGGCAAAGCAGCGCCAGTATCTGCGGCGCGTGGCCATGATCGAGGGTATCGAGCGGGCCGCCTCGATTGCGTGAAAGCTGCCCGCGCGGTCAGTGCTTGCGGTCCAGGTTGCGCAGCACCGCGGCCATCTCTTCGAGCAGACGATCGGCTGCGCTTATGGTCCGCTGGTTCGCTCGAGCAAGCTTTTCTTGATCGAACTTCGCGCGATCGAGCGGCTTTCGGGCCGCAATGCCTGCAGCGATGTCCTTGGGGCGTGAGCTGCTGGCGGGAACCTTACGCTTCGGCATGACGCTCCTCCATGAGGGAGAGACTAATGCCGTAGCGGGGGCGCTGTCACGTAATCATCATCACGGCGAACATGGCGCCAGACAGGGCTGCGCCATGTTCGATGATTTGCGGAGAGGTATCGGCCTATCGGGTAAGCGCGACGCCTGAAAGCTGATAGGCGATGTCCTGGAAAGCGATCTGCAGCTCCTCGACATTGAGCGTCGCATAGAAATGCGAGACGTCCGTTCCGCAAGAGCGAAGCGTATCCTCTGCGATAAGCCGCTCGGCGGCGGACAACTCGTCCAGCTTCAGGCCGATCGTGAAAATCTCGATGCCCTGCGCCTTCATGTTCGTGCAGAGTTGCTTGGCGTAGTTCGACACGGTCTGCTGGTCCTGGTCCTTCCAGCCCCGATAGGTGTTGAACACGCCGTCCGACATCAGGATCGCCACTTTGCGCAGGAGCGGGCGTCCGTTTTCCTGGATGGTCGTGACGTCCGCGTACGAGCCCGGCTGACTGTTGCCGGTCCAGAAGCCGTTCCAGTTCGGCGAAAGCGTGTACCACGCCCACGCGGTGCCCAGCGCGCCAGACGTCGAGCCGTAGGCTACGAGGCCGTCGATCATGTTCTTGATGGGCTGCTTCTGGTTGGAAAGCGGTTTGACCTCGTTGGCGTTATCGACGTCGGCGCAGGATCCGTTCCAGTTGTAGTTCCATTGGTAGGCCGGATCCGCGCTGGTCAGACCCAACTCCGTCGTCAGCGCGTTGTTCGAGCTGTCCCAGGACTTCGTACGGCGGCCGCCATCGTGCGCATTGAGCCAACGCGCGCTGCCCGGCGCGTCGTCCGTGTAGTCGTAAGCCCATCCGGCGTTGTAGAACCGATCCGTGACGCACGGCATTACCTTCCAGGCGGTTTGATACTGCACCTCGCTGGCATTGCAGATCCAGTTGCCGTTCCCCTCGCTGCCGCCCCCGCCGGACCAGGACGTGCAGATGGGGACGTAGCCGCTCCACGTCGGGTTGAGGTCGGTGAGCAGCCTCATCGTCACGCCGCCACCACCGTCCTGGCCGACGCGGACACGCGTGGAGAACGGCACGATCGCCATGCGCGACGTATAGGTGCCGCTCTGGTTCTCGGGGATCACCGTGTCGACGAGGTGCTTGGCCGCGGTCTTGAGGCCATCGAGCTTCATGCTGGACGTGCACGGGCCGACCCCGTCGTCGCACATCGAGCCCGTGACATCGAGCATCAGGGCGATCTCGAGGTTGCTGCCGCCCTGCCCGCCGAAGATGATCTTGGCCTTTGGATAGACCGAAGTGGCGGTCGTGAAGATCGACAGCTTCTCGATCCCGATCAGGCGCAGGAAGGTCGCGTCGATGGCCGCATCGCCGGTCGCCGTTATCGCCTGATTGTCGTCCACCACGACGAAAGAGAGCGTGTTTACGGCGAGGTCTGTTCTGCCCGCCATATTGCCCTGGAAGTACGCGTTCGCCGCATCGATGCCGACTTGGGGCGTGCCGGGATTGAGTTGTAGGGCCCGCGCGCCTGCCAGCACGGCGGCGTCGACGGCGTCGGCGGTCACGCGCTTGGCCGTATGCCAGCGGCTGAAATCGATGGCGCCCCCGATCCCGGTGCTGATGACTGCAATCGCCAACCCGAACGGAATCATGATCGAGCCCGACCGATCAGCGAGCAGGGAGGATGGGGACTTGTCTTTCATCTTGCGAAACATAAGACGACCCCTGCTGATATATTGGATTGCAGAGTACTGACGAACCATTGCCAGGAAGTGAGAAACATCAGCTAAAATTCTTCTAACAGTCGTGTCGCAATCTCCAGGCTTGTGGCAGGGGGCGTCACCCCGCATGGCCCTGCGCGAGCGCGGCGAACGGATCGGCAGCATGTCACGGTGATCGCCGATGGGCCAAACCCGCCGACCTCAGATGGCCTGCGGTGTGCGGAAACGACTTGCAGGCCCGGATGGGCCTTGCGATACCGGCACAGTTCCATTTCACGAGCAGCCTCACCCCGACCCGCTCGAGCCATCCCGAAGGAGCACACCATGCGTATGACGCTTGCCATCCCCGACATGATCTCGAATTCCTACTTCCCTGCCGCAGCCGCCGTGGAACTCGGCTTCTGCAAGGCGGAAGGGCTCGACGTAGGCCTCGAGCTCATTCCCCCCGTCGACAAGACGCTGGAGGAGTTGCGCGACGGCAAAGTCCACTTCGTCGGCGGCTCGGCCCATTCCACCCCGCATGCTTTCCCCGAATGGCAGGGCGGCAAGGTCATCTGCGCGCAGGCCCAGCACATGTACTGGTTCCTGATCCTCAAAAAGAGCCTCGGCGCCAAGAAGGGCGACATCAACGCCATCAAAGGTTGCAGCATCGGCGCGGCTCCCCTCGTCAACCTGGGCCTAAAGCAGCTCTTGAAGGAGAGCGGCATCGACGAGGAAAAGGACGGCGTGAAGATCGGGCCCGTGCCCGGCGCGTTCCTCGGCCCCAACAAGAACTTCGGCGTCGCGGCCGCCAAAGCGCTCGAGGCCGGTCTGATCGACGGCTTCTGGGCCAACGGCATGGGAGCCGAGGTGGCTGTCACCGGCGGCTGGGGCACGATGGTGATCGACGCGCGCCGTGGCGATGGCCCGCCCAAGGCAAAGTACTACACGATGGCCGCTATCATGACCTCCGACAAGATGATCAAGGATCATCCCCAGGCGGTGGCCGGCATGGTGCGCGCGATCGTCAAGACGCAGAAGGCTCTGAAGGCGGACGTGTCGCTCGCCACCAAGGTCGGGCAGAAGCTTTTCCCCGAGCACGAGGCGGGCCTGATCGCCGAGCTCATCCGCCGGGATCTGCCCTTCTACGACCCGAGCGTCACGCCCGAGTTCGTCGCCGGAATGACTGAGTTCCAGCGCAACGTCGGCCTCATCAAGGGCAACCCGTCCTACGAGGACGTGGTGGCCGCCGACTGCATCCAGCACTGGGCGTAGATCGGGGCGGACGGTCCGCACGCTCGACTTCATTGCCGTATGAAGCGTCCTCCCGTTCGATCGCTCGAGCCGAGGGAAACTGCATGCGTCGAAGCTTCGGGCTCTTGTGTTGCGCGATGGCGGGATGCCTGCTGCCGGTGCAGGGCGCGTTGGGACAAGGCTTTCCCAACCGCCCGATCTCGATCGTCGTAGCCTTCACTCCGGAAGGTCCCAGCGATCGGATCGCGCGACTTCTCGCGCGCAGGATGGAGGACTTCCTCGGCCAGCCGTCCGTGATCCTGAACCGGCCCGGCGCCGGCGGCAATCTGGCTGCCGAGCAGGTCGCCCGCGCAGTCCCGGACGGCTATACCCTGCTCCTCGGCAACAACTCGATATTCGCGGCCAACGCCTCCCTATACAAGCGGCTGGCTTATGATGCGCTGGAAGACTTTGCGCCGATCAGCCTGATCGGCACTCAGCCCAGCGTACTCGTGGTCAGTCGCACGGTGTCGGCCAGAACAGTGTCCGAGCTGATAACCCACGTGCGTCTGGAGCCCGATACCTTCAACTATGCCTCGTCAGGCTACGGCACGGCCGCCCACCTTGCAGCAGAGCTTTTCAAGACGAAGGCCAAGCTCGACATCCGCCACGTGCCCTACAAGGGGGCGGCCCCCGCCCTGCAAGATGTGGTGTCCGGCGAAGTCCACGTCATGTTCGCCACCTCCGCTTCCGTCCTCGCCTACATCAAACCGGGGCTTGTTCGCGCGCTGGCCGTCACGACGCGCGATCGAAGCCCCCTTTTCCCAGAGCTTCCCACCATCGCGGAGCTTGGCTTTCCAGGTTTCGACATTTCCACATGGCATGCCTTGCTCGCCCCCGTAGGGACGCCGTCGGATGTGCTGGGCCTGCTCACCCGAACGACGACGGCAGCGTTGAAGGACACCGACGTTGCCAAGGAGCTTTCCGCTCTCGGCATCGGCATCATCGCCGGAACGCCGGAAGAACTGGCCCAACACATCACGGACGAAATCCCAAGGTGGACGGCCATCGTCAGATCATCCGGAGCTAGAATGGATTGAGCCGAGGGTTCCGCTGGAGGCCCCTCCCAATCCGCGCTGCATCGGCTATTCTGGAATTGCATCTCGATCTTGGCGCACGACGCGCAACCTGGAGGACAGCGGCATGGACGATCTCGACGTCTACACCCGGCAAGGCTTCGGAAATCGCTCGGGTTTCGGCAAGCGGCCCGCACTCGTCATCGTCGACTTCGTCAACGGATTCAACGACCCAGACGCCTTCGGCGGTGGCAATA
>CAMAYR010000110.1 GCA_945862355.1 Devosia equisanguinis
TGCTGCAGCCACTCAACGACTTGATCATAGGCCCGGTCGGCCTGAGATTGAGCATCGGCCATGGCAGTCCCCATCGCGAATCAGAGGGACCTGCATAGATTCAGCAATCTCTCGCCTTGTCACTCACGGACTCATGCGATTGCCCTGGGAGGATTCCCTGGCGCCCTTGACACGCGAAACCACCTTGTAGATAGATTGACAAAGGCGCAATCGCTCCGTCACCGGCTAGAGGCGGCATCTAGTTTGCTTGTTGGATAAATTGGAGCGGCGTGAGTGTCACCCCCGTTGCGGTAGCTATGTTCATAAAACGCTTTTTGTGGGTTGTTGGTCGCGATTCATTGGTTTGCGTCGAGATCGGCGCGGTGCCTAAGCCGACAACTTTGTTGTGAGCTGAAACTTCGCCGTACTCGGCTTCCGTGTAGTGCCCAAGAACCGATATGTAGACCACTCGTGAGACACAATACCTCTGAGTCTAAAATAGCGATGGGAGATCGAAGAGTTAGGCTGATAGCCCGTTTAGACGTCAAAGCGCCGAATCTGATCAAGGGCATCCACCTCGAGGGGCTGCGCAAGATCGGGGATCCGGCGGAGTTCGCGCTCAAGTACTACGAGCAGGGCATTGACGAAATCCTCTACATGGACATCGTCGCCAGCCTCTATCAGCGCAACAGTCTGGGTGACATTGTTACCGCCACGACCGAGAACGTGTTCATCCCGATCACAGTCGGAGGCGGCATTCGCTCGCTCGCCGACGTCGAGAAGATGATGCGGTGCGGTGCCGACAAGGTGGCGCTAAACACTGCCGTGGTGAGGCGGCCCGAACTCATAACGGAAATCGCAAGCCGCTTCGGGTCACAGTGCATGGTGCTGTCGATTGAGGCCAAGCAGTCCGGTCCCGGTCCCGGTCGCTGGGAGGTCTATGTCGACAATGGGCGCGAGCATACTGGGTTCGATGTGGTCGACTGGGCGAGGCGAGCCGTGGACCTTGGAGCTGGCGAAGTGCTTGTCACCTCAGTCGATCGCGAAGGGACGCGCAAGGGCTTTGACGTCGCGCTGACGCGCGCGGTAGCTGACGCAGTGCCGGTTCCTGTGATAGCCAGCGGCGGGATGGGCTCGGCCGGCCACCTGAGCGAGGTTGTGCGCGCGGGCCATGCCGACGCGGTCGCGATGGCAGACATTCTACACTACAACCGCATCGGATTGCCCGAGATCCGCACGGCTGCTGCCGGCGATGGTATCGGCGTGAGACGCATATGAAGAAGACCGCCGTCATCGTCGATTATGGCGTCGGCAACCTGCGCAGCGTGGCCCGTGCCGTAGTGGCCTGCGGCTGGGATCCGGTGCTGGCGGTGGATGCCAGCGGTGTCGACAAGGCAGAGCGCATTATCTTGCCTGGTGTCGGCGCTTTCGCATCATGTGTGGAGGCACTCACCGCGCACGGCCTGAAGGCGCCCGTGATGCGCGCCATGGATGACGGCCGGCCGATCCTGGGCATCTGTGTCGGCATGCAGATGCTGCTGGACAAGAGCGAGGAGTTCGGCGATCACGCCGGGCTCGGGCGCATTGCCGGGCGCGTCGCCGCCATCCCGCGCGGGGGGGCGGACGGGACCCCGCATAAGATCCCGCATATCGGCTGGTCACCGCTGCAGCCTGCTGGTGCCGGGTGGGCCGACACGATCTTCGAGGGCGTCGAGCCAGGCAGCGCCTGCTATTTCGTGCACTCGTTCTCGGCCATGCCCGAGCGCGCCGACGTCAAGCTCGCGGTTTGCGACTACAACGGCGTAGAAATCTGCGCTGCCTTGCGCAGCGGCAATCTCTACGGCGTACAGTTCCATCCCGAGAAGAGCGGGCCGGTTGGCCTGAAAATCATTGCCAACTTCCTCAGCATGCCCAAGGCTTGATGGACCGGCTGGTGCTTCAATTTATGCAGGACGGGGTATGACGGGGAAATGCAAGACCGGCTGGCGCGGCGCCGTTCTGATCGGCGCCGGCCGCATGGCACAGGCACACGCGCTGGCTCTGAAGCAACTTGGCGTACCCATTGCGGGCGTCTGCGATTTACGCCAGGAGGCGCGCGACGCGATCGGCGACGCGTTCGCCGTCCCCGCGACCGGCCGTTTTGTTTCGTCGGCAGACATAATGGCGGCAAACCCGAACACCGACCTCGTCGTCATCGCAACCACCGCAGACAGCCATGCGCAGCTGGTGATAGAAGCGGCGAAGGCTGGGGCCCGCAACATCCTGTGCGAGAAGCCGCTGGCGGCCTCAGTTACCGATTGCGACGCGATGCTGACGGCGTGCAAGGCCTCCGGGACGAAGCTCGCAGTCAACCATCAGATGCGCTTCATGGACCAGTACCTTAAGGTGCACGAGGAGGTGGACAGTGGCCGGCTGGGGCGGCTCGCCAGCATGACCGTGGTAGGCGGCTGCATGGGGCTGGCAATGAACGGCTCGCATTACATCGAGGCGTTTGGATTCCTGACCGGCGCGAGGCCGGTGTCGGCAACCGGCTTTTTCACCGGCGCGGCGTTCAACAATCCGCGCGGTCCAGAGTACTTCGACCAAGCCGGAGAGTTCCGGATCCTCGGCGACAGCGGCCAGCGACTCACCATCGTGATCGGCGCGGACCAGGGTCACGGTATGACGGCGACCTATGCCGGTGCCTTTGGCCACATGTTCGTCGACGAGCTGGAGGGCGAGGCTATCGTGACCGCCCGTAAGGAGGAGCATCGCGGCCAGCCGCCGACGCGCTACGGCATGCCGTGGGAGCGGCGCACACTGCGATTTCCGCAGGCTGACAACGTCGGGCCCACGCGCGAGGTATTGCGGGCGTTAGCCGCCGGCAGCAACTATCCAGATGGCGAAGCGGGGCGTCGTGTCATCGCCACCCTGGCAGCCTGTTATGCCTCGGCGGAAAGCGGTGGCCGACCGGTCGCCGTCGACGATCCGGCGCTTGCTGCCGATCGGAGGTTCCCTTGGGCGTGAGTAATATGGGCGTGCCGATCATGCCCACGTCATGGCAACGGCCAGAGAGAGCAAGAGCGTGAAGGTTCTGGTCACCGGCGCAGACGGCTTCATCGGCTCGCATCTTGTCGAGCTGATGGTAGCCGAAGGCTTCGATGTTCGCGCGATGGCGCTCTACAATAGCTTCGATACCTGCGGCTGGCTCGACCACATCGATGCCAAGGTGCGGGATGCGGTCGAGATCGTTTCAGGCGACGTGCGCGATCCACATTTCGTGCGCATCTCGATGAAGGGCTGCGACGCGGTAATGAACCTCGCGGCGCTTATCGCCATCCCCTATTCCTACGTCGCGCCAGTAAGCTATCTGGAGACGAATGGGCTCGGCGCCATCAATGTGGTGCAGGCGGCGCGCGATCTCGGAGTCTCTAAGGTCGTGCATGTTTCGACGAGCGAGGTCTATGGAACCGCCCAATTCGTTCCGATAACCGAGGAGCATCCGCTGGTCGGGCAATCGCCTTATGCAGCGACCAAGATCGCCGCCGACCAGCTGGTGCTGTCGTACTGGCGTTCGTTTGGCACGCCGGTGGCGGTGGCGCGGCCGTTCAACACCTACGGGCCGAGGCAATCGACGCGCGCGGTGATCCCGACCATCATCACGCAGATCGTTGCTGGCCGCCGCAAGATCGAGCTAGGCGCGCTGCACCCCACACGTGATTTCAACTTCGCCACGGATACCGCCCGCGGCATGATCTCGGTGCTGCGAAGCGACAAGGCGCTGGGCGAGGTCATCAACATAGGCAGCGGCTTCGAGATCTCGGTCGGGGACACTGCTAAGCTGATCGCAGACGTGCTGGGGGCCAATATCGAGATCGTGCCGCGCGACGAGCGCATGCGGCCTAGCAAGAGCGAGGTAGAGCGGTTGTTCGCATCCAACGCCAAGGCCAGAAACCTGCTTGGCTGGTCGCCCGAGTACGGCGGCCTAGACGGCTTCCGCCGCGGCCTTGAGAATACGGCTGCGTGGTTTTCAGATCCTGCCAACTTGGCGCGCTATCGCGTCGGCAGCTATACGATCTGAACTGCGCGAAAACTGCGCTTCGAGCCCGCGAACGTGCAAACCATGGATGCCACCGGTGAGTTGAGGACGATCCTTGAGCGGCTGCTGCCGCGCGAGGCGACACCCTACCAGCTGCACGAGCCCGAACTCGGCGAGCTTGAGAAGGCGCGCGTCATGGAGGCGCTGGACGAGGGCTTCGTGTCATATGCCGGTCGGCATGTCACGCTGTTTGAGGAAGCGCTTGCCAAGGCCTGCGGCGTAACGGCGGCGGTCGCGGTCGTGAGCGGCACGGCCGCGTTGCATGCCATGCTGCTCATCGAGGGTATCGGCCGCGACGATGAGGTGCTGTGTCCGGCACTAACGTTCGCCGCAACGGCGAACGCGATCGTGCATTCCGGTGCAACGCCTCACTTTGTCGACTCGGCGGTAGACGATCTCGGCATCGACGCCGAACGGCTCGAGGCATATCTGGGCCGCATCGCCACTTTGAATGATGGGCGCGTTGTCAACCGGGCGAGTGGGAGGTGCATCGCGGGGATTGTGCCGGTGCACATTTTCGGTCACTTCGGGGACATGGACGCATTGAAGCGGGTGGCGGATCGCTGGGGCTTGCCGATCTTAGAGGACGCCACCGAGGCGCTCGGAAGCATCGGGTGCGGTCATACGCCGGGCAGCATCGGCGTCTCCGCTGCACTCAGCTTCAACGGAAACAAAATCGTTACCACCGGCGGCGGTGGCGCTATCCTGACCAACGATACGGAGTTGGCGCAGCGGCTGAAGCACATCACCACGACCGCCAAATTACCGCATCCTTGGCGCTTCGTACATGACAAGGTGGGCTACAATTACCGGCTGCCCAACCTCAACGCCGCGCTGGGTCTTGCACAGGTCGAGCGCCTCGGAGACTTCGTTGGCGCAAAGCGCAGGCTGGCGGCAGCCTATATCGACGCCTTCGCGGATGCCGCACACTGGCGACCCCTTCGCGAACCGCAGGGGTGCCGCAGCAACTACTGGTTGAACGCCGTTTTGCTACCGGAGCCCGACATGGCGCTGCTTGAGGCGGCGCTGCAGAACGTGCACGCAGCCGGCTACAAGTGCAGGCCGTGCTGGACGCCGATGCATCAGCTCGAGATCTACGCTGGCCATCCGCGCGACGAACTGCCCGTCGCCGAAAGCCTCGCCGCCCGCATCCTGTGCCTGCCGAGCAGTCCGCGACTTGCCAGCTACCTGTCGTGAGCGCCCGCCGCCGCATCTGCGTCGTGACCGGCACGCGGGCAGAGTATGGCCTGCTGAAGCCGACGATGGAGCGTCTGCGCAATGCGCCGGAAGCTGAGCTGCAGCTTATCGTGACCGGCGCGCATCTGGCGCCCGGCTTCGGCCGCACCGTCGATGCGATCCGCGCCGACGGCTTTGGGATCAATGCCGAAGTCGACATGCTGCTCGACGCCGATAGCCGATGGGCGTGCGCGTCTTCAGTCGGGTTAGGGCTCATAGGCATGGCTTCCGCGTTGCAGCGCATGGAGCCGAATTTCGTGCTGCTGCTCGGCGATCGCTACGAGATTCTGGCGGCGGCGCAGGCGGCGTTCTTCGGGCACATTCCGGTCGGTCACATTCACGGTGGCGAGGTGACGCTCGGCGCACTCGACGAATGCATCCGGCACGCGGTGACCAAGCTGTCGCGGCTGCATTTCGTCAGCACGGCGGAGCACCGGCGCCGCGTCATCCAGATGGGTGAGGCGCCAGCGATGGTGCACAATGTCGGCGCACCTGGGCTCGAGTGCATCGCTGGGCTGGCGCTCGACGAGCGAGCCGCGCTCGAGACCCGAATCGGCGGCAAGCTGGGCTCGCCGCTCATCCTGATGACCTATCATCCGGCAACCTTGGGCGGCGAGGATCCGGGAGCCGGCATCGAGGCGGTTATCGAGGTACTTGCAGACTATCCCGATGCCACCATCATCGCCACCGGCAGCAACGCGGATCATGGTGGCCGCGCGATCATGGCGCGGCTGGAGGCAGCTCGCGCGCGATTGGGCGAACGCTTTCACTTGGCGCAGTCCCTCGGCCAACTTGGCTATCTGAGTGCCATGCGCCACGCCGATGTTGTGCTCGGCAATTCGTCAAGCGGCATCATCGAGGCGCCCACTATGGGTGTGCCTACCGTCAATATCGGATCGCGCCAGGACGGACGCCCGCGCGGGCCCTCGGTCATCGATTGCGCTCCCGACGCAGCCGCCATCCGGGCCGCTGTCGACCTAGCGCTCAGCAAGGAGAGTGCGGCACTGGCCCGCCAACGCATCAATCCGTATGCATCCCGCGACACTGAGGTGAGCCGGCGCATCGTGGAGCTACTGCTATCTGCTGATCTCAAGGCACTGCGCGGGCCCAAGCCGTTCCACGATGTCCAGTTCGTGATCGCCGGAGAGGTCTAATCATGTTGAACGCTGGTAACAGGACGTTCATCATCGCCGAGGCTGGGGTCAACCATAACGGCTCGCTGGAGCTGGCGCGCGAACTGGTGGAGGCGGCGGCCGCGGCGAAGGCCGATGCGTTCAAAATCCAGACCTTCAAGGCCGACAAGCTGGTCACGAAGAGCGCACAGTGCGCGGCCTACCAGGAGCGCAACATGGGCTCCTCCGGAAACCAGTATGAGATGCTGAAGGCGCTGGAACTCGATACCGCGGCACATCTGGAGCTGAAAGCTTTGTGCGAGACGCGCGGCATCGAGTTCATGTCGACCGGCTTCGATGGCGATAGCATCGAATTCTTGGTGCGCGAGATCGGTATCAGGCGCGTCAAGATCCCGTCCGGAGAGGCAACAAACCCAATCCTGCTCGCAGCGGCATGGCGCACTGGGCTGCCGGTCATCCTGTCGACCGGCATGTGCACGCAATTTGAGGTGATGGAAAGCCTGAGCCTCTTCGCCTGGCTCGATGCCAACGACGGCGTAGGGCCGTCGTCACGCACCGAGCTGGCGGCGTTCAGAGACGGTGGCGGTTGGCTGCCGCCGCTGGCGAACCGCGTCAGCATTCTGCATTGTGTGACGCAGTATCCGGCTCCTGCCGCCGCCACCAACTTGTCCGCGATTCCGACGCTGGCCGAGGCCACGGGCCTTGTCATCGGATTGTCGGACCACAGCGAGGGATGGCACATCGCCACCGCATCGATCGCGGCCGGAGCGCGGATCATTGAGAAGCACTACACGTTGTCGCGCAGCATGGAGGGGCCGGATCACGCGGCCTCGCTCGAGCCTGATGAACTGGCCCGCATGGTGCGAGAGATGCGGGACGTGGAAGCGGCACTGGGTACCGGCATCAAGGCGCCGGACGCGGCGGAGCTCGGCAATATGGCTCCCGCCCGCGGCAGTCTGGTCGCGGCGGCGAGAATCAAGGCCGGCGAGCCGTTCGGTGCGCACAACATTGCGATCAAGCGTCCCGGCACGGGTGTCGCACCGGCCGCGTACTGGGATTATATCGGCGGCCGCAAGGCCGACCGCGACTACCGCGTCGACGATCAGATCGCCGCTGCGGATTGAAGCGGTTTCAGTAGGCAACACGACGGGGTGAGGAAGCCGTGCTGAACGAGAGCATATTGCGCAGCATCACCGTTCCACCCGAGACTCTGATCCGGGAGGCGGCGAAGATCATCCAGACGAGCCCGGTCAAGATCGTGCTGGTGTGCGACAGCGATAAGACCCTGCTTGGCACACTGACGGACGGGGATATTCGCCGCGCGGTGCTCGATTTCGCCGATCTGTCGGGCAACGTCGCGACGATCATGAACAAGAATCCCAAGGTGCTGCGGCCCGAGGAGTCGCCACATGCGGCTCGGGAGTACATGCGCAATGCCGTGATCCGTCATCTGCCGCGGGTCAACGAACGGGGGCAGATCGTCGACCTCATCCTGCTCGATGGCAGCGACGACGTGATGGCGCAGCGTACCGCCGTGGTGCTGATGGCGGGCGGGCGCGGCCAGCGGCTGATGCCGTTGACGCGAACGACGCCGAAGCCGCTGCTGATGGTCGGCCGCAAGCCGGTGCTGCAGCGCCAGATCGAGCAGCTGATCGGGCACGGCTTCAGCCGCTTCTACATCTCGATCAACTATCTAGGGAACATGATCGAGGAGTTCTTCGGCGACGGACGGCAGCTGGGCATCGAGATCAAATACCTGCGCGAGACGAAGGCGCTCGGCACCGCCGGTGCGCTGTCGCTGATGGGGGACATCGACGTGCCGCTGCTCGTGATGAACGGCGACATCGTCAGCAAGGCGAATTTCGCCGAGCTCGTACGCTATTTCGAGGACGATGGTGTGGCTGCCACGATGGGCGTGCGTGAATACCTTTACACCGTGCCATACGGCTGCGTGAAGCTGAACGGGGCTGTGATCGAGCGGTTCGAGGAGAAACCGACGTTCCGGCATCTGGTCAACGCCGGCATCTACGTCGTCTCGCCGAAAGCGCTCACTTTGGTGCCAAAGGACGAGCAGTTCGACATGCCCGAGCTGTTCGACCGGCTGATCGAGGCCGGCCAGCCGACCAACACGTTCCAGATTACCGAGGAATGGATCGACATCGGCCAGAAGGAGGATCTGGATTGGGCACGGCGGGTGTTTGCGGTGGAGGACCGCAATGATTGACGGCATAGAGGTCGTCGCCTGCGTGCCGGCCCGCGGCGGCAGCAAGTCGATCCCACGCAAGAACCTGCATCCGCTCGGCGGCCGTCCACTGCTGGCCTGGCCGATCGAGACCGCGCTCGCCACACCCGAGATCGACAGGGTCATCGTGTCCACCGACGATGCGGAGATCGCCGACGTCGGCCGTTCGCTCGGCGCCGAGATCCATCAGCGCCCGGCCGAGCTGGCTGGCGACACTGCTCTGGTGATCGACGCAGTGAGGCATCTGCTGGCGACGCTGAAGTCGGTGGGGCGCCCAGTCCGCATCGGTCTGCTGCTGGAGGCGACCTCGCCGTTCCGGACGCCTCAGATGGTATCGCGGTGCATCCGGCGGCTGGTGGAGGAAGGGCTCGATTCCATCGCCACCTTCAGCCGGGCTTCGATCAATCCCGAGCGCACCTGGCGACTGGAGGGCAAGACGCCACGTCCGTTCATCGACGGCGCTGTGCCATGGAAACCACGCCAGCAGCTGACGCCGGCCTATCAGCTCAATGGCGCCGTCTATGCATTCTGGGCCGACCGCCTGCCGGCCGACGGCCCAAGTTTTCTGTTCGGTCGCATGGGCGCGGAGATCGTGCCGGCCGAGGACGTGATCGATATCGACGACGCAAAGGACTTCGTGATCGCCAATGCCATACTCGGATCCTCACAAAGCACCGACGCTCGCTGAGCTGCTCTCGCTCAAGGGGCGTAAAGCGCTCGTGATCGGCGGCGCAGGTCTGCTCGGTGGCGAGATCACACACGCGCTCGCCGAGCTCGGGGCCCGCATCGTCATCGCCAGTCGCGACATCGACAAGTGCCGTTCCTTCGCCGAGGGCGTGTGCGGTCGATACGACGGGGCCAAGGTGGACTCGCTCGGCGTCGACATCACCGAGCCAGCCTCGATCCGCAAGCTGTTCGAGGACGTGGCGCCACTTGTCGGTGGGCGGCTGGACATTCTCGTCAACTCGGGCTGGTCGGGGCGCAAAAATACTTTCGAGTCGATCTCGGACGACGATTGGAATCTCGATATCGAGGTCTGCCTCAATGGCGTGTTCCGCTCCATCAAGGCAGCGGTGCCGCTGATGAAAGCGAACGGAGGCTCGATCGTCTCGATCGCGTCCATGTACGGCCACGTGGCGCCCGACTACCGGCTCTACGACAGCGAGCGCTTCGCCAATCCGCCGAGCTACGGTGCGGCCAAGGCGGGCGTGCTGCAGCTCACGAAGTATCTGGCAAGCTTTCTGTCGCCGCACGCAATCCGCGCCAACTGCATAAGCCCCGGCCCGTTCCCGTTCGAGTCGACACAAAAGGAGAACCCGGACTTCGTGGCGCGGCTGTCGGCCAAAAACCCGCTCAACCGCATCGGCAATCCGCCGGACCTCAAAGGTGCGGCGGCGCTGCTGTGCTCAGATGCCGGCGCCTACATCACGGGCCAGAACATCTGTGTCGACGGCGGCTGGGGGGTGTGGTGATCCGCGTCGGTATCATCGGGCTGAGCGAGGGCAACGGTCATCCGTTCTCGTTCTCGGCGATCATTAACGGCTACGATGCCGGTGCATTCGCCGAGGCAGGCTGGCCAGTCATCCTCGACTACCTGAAGCTGCAGCCGGCGGAGTATTTCGGTTTCGGCGATGCCCGGGTCACGCATGCCTGGACTCAGGATCGTGACGTGACCGCCAGGCTGTGTGCTGCCTGCCGCATCGAGACGGCCGTCGGGGCAGCGGAGGATATGCTGGGGCAGGTCGATGCGCTGATCATCGGCCGCGACGATTGGGAGACGCACGCAGCGCTGGCGATGCCGTTCCTGAAACGGGGCGCAAGCGTGTTCGTCGACAAGCCGTTGACGCTCGATATGGGCGAGCTATCCCAATTCGAGCCGTATCTGCGTTCGGGCAAGCTGATGTCGACTGCGGGCCTGCGCTATGCGCGCGAACTCGATGCGTTGCGCGAGGCCCCAGGGCGGCTCGGTAAGATTCGCCTTATCTCAGCCGCAGTGCTCAACGGAGCCGATCGCTACGGCGTGCACATGCTTGATGCGATCTCCAGCCTGGGGCTGGGGCAGGTGCACCGCGCGATGCGGCGTGATGCGGCGCACGAAGCCTATGCGCTCACTCTGGCGAGCGGCGTCCCGGTAAATCTCGACTGCCTTGGTGCGGTCGGCAAGACTTTTCATATCAGCGTGTTCGGCGAGCGTGGGCAGCTGCACGCCGACCTCTACGACAACTTCAGCGCATTCCGGCGAACGCTCGATCGCTTTTTTGGCATGATACGGACGGGGGAGCCGCCGATAGCACCGGATGAAGTGATGCGTACCATGCGCTTTCTGTCGAGAGCACGTAGCATGGCGCCGGGCGACACGGTGGAGATCGATTGATGAGCACGGCGCGTTTCGACCTGACCGGCAAGACAGCAGTTGTGACCGGCGGCGCCGGCATTCTCGGCGCCCGCTTTTGCCGCGCGCTGGCCGAGCACGGCGCCAACGTCGCGATCGTCGACCTGCGCGCGTCTGCGGCGGAGGAGGCTCGCAAACAGCTGATTGCCGAAGGATTGCCAGGCGAGCGATTGCATGCGCTGGGCTGCGATGTATCGGATCCCGCCAGCGTTGCCTCTATGGTGGAGGCAACTGTGACACGCTTTGGAGGTATCGAAGTACTGCTCAACAATGCGGCCTCCAAATCCGACGACCTGGAGGCCTTTTTCGCGCCCTTCGAGTCGTTCTCGCTGGAGGAGTGGCGCAAGATAATGTCGGTCAACATCGACGGCATGTTCCTTGTTGCGCAAGCGGTCGGCCGCCAGATGCTGGCGCAGGACCGCGGCGGCTCAATCGTTCAGACCGCCTCGATCTACGGCGTAGTGGCGCCGGACCCGCGCATCTACGAGGGCTCGCACTATCTCGGCCGACAGATCAACACGCCCGCTGTCTACAGCGCGTCCAAGGCCGCGGTGATCGGCTTGTCGCGGTATCTCGCGGCCTACTGGGGCCCGCAGGGCATTCGCGTCAACACGCTGAGTCCGGGCGGCGTTGAAAGCGGGCAGAATAACTCGTTCCAGCAGCGCTACGGTGCACGCGTGCCGCTCGGCCGTATGGCCCGCGGCCACGAGATGCTGGGCGCAGTGGTGTTTCTCGCCTCCGATGCCTCAAGCTATTTCACGGGGCAGAACGTCGTGGTCGACGGTGGTCTGTCGTGCTGGTAGGCCGGGATTGGCTGGAGCGTCGGGGACACCTGGTCGAGATTCGCAATTCTGATCGCAGTCGGAGCAGGCAATGGAAATCATCAAATACCCCGAATTAGTCGACTTGCTCCAGTACGCGCCCTATGCAAAGGATGCCGAGCAGTTCTACGGCCTGCCGCCGAATGTAGAGTTCTGCGCGCGCTGCACGTACTCCAACCAGAAGCCCAACTCCGACCGCGAATACAAGCATACCCGTGCATCCAAAAAGCCGACGGTCGCGTTCGACGGTGAAGGCGTTTGTTCTGCCTGCCTCATCGCGGAGAAAAAGCGGGCGATCGATTGGGCCGTGCGCGAGAAGGAATTGCGCGAGCTGTGCGACCGCTACCGCCGACACGACGGCGGCTACGATTGCGTGGTGCCGGGCTCCGGCGGTAAGGATAGCTTCTATGCTTCCCATAAGTTGAAGTACGAGTACGGCATGAACCCGCTCACTGTGACGTGGGCACCGCATATTTACACGGATTGGGGTTGGAAGAACTTCCAGTCCTGGCTGCATGCTGGTTTCGACAACTACCTGTTCACGCCGAACGGACGGGTACACAGGCTACTGACGCGACTTGCGCTGGAGCAGATGTTCCACCCGTTCCAGCCGTTCATCATGGGACAAATGTACTTTCCGCCGCGCATCGCGGCCCAACTTGGCATCCCGCTGGTCTTTTACGGAGAAAACCCAACCGAGTACGGCAACGCTGCCGATGCCGACAGCAAGTCGACCAAGAACTGGGAGTACTTCACGAGTCCCGACAAGTCGCAAATCTTCCTTGCCGGGACTTCCGTCGCAGATCTCAAGAACGACTTCGGCCTCTCCGACCACGATCTACTGCCTTACTTGCCGCCCAACCCGGGGCAGCTCAAGAATGTCAATCTCGACGTGCGTTACCTCGGCTATTACATGCCGTGGCATCCGCAGGAATGCTACTACTATGCTGTCGAGCACGGCGGCTTCCAGGCTGCGCCCGAACGCACTGCCGGCACATACAGCAAGTACAGCTCGATAGACGACAAGATCGATGATCTACACTACTATACTACCTTCATTAAGTTCGGCATCGGCCGCGCCACGTACGACAGCGCGCAAGAGATCCGCAACGGCGAACTCGAGCGCGAGGAGGCGCTGCGCCTTGTTCGCCGCTACGACGGCGAGTACTCCGAGCGTTTCGAGGTCGATAACTTCAACTACCTGTCGCTACCGCCCGAGCATTTCCCTGCCGCATCGAAGATGTTCGAGCAGCCATTAATGGACCGCGCTTACTTCGATCGTCTGACGGATAGGTTCCGCTCGCCTCACCTTTGGCAGTCTGTCGGCAATCAGTGGAAGCTTCGGCACACGTCATTTGAGGGCCTTGCGGACTGAGCGCCAATGGACACAAGCGCGTGAAGCCAACGTTCTTCTTCGGGCTGTCGCCGAGCGGGCGCGACTTCATCTGGGGCGAGATCTGGCCGCGCCGCTGGCAGTTCGCTGGACTGGTCGTACTCAGCGTGATTGCCGGCATCGTCGAAATGTTGGGCGTGGCGCTGGTATTCCCGCTCATCATGGTCGTCGTCAGCCCTTCGACCATCGATCGCTTTCCGCCGCTCGCGTGGATGGCAGACTGGCTCGGCGTCGGCCGTGGCCGCGGGTTGTTGGTACTGCTTACCGTGCTGATCGGCATCGTGATGCTCAGCAAGAACTTGTACATGGTCGGCTTCAGCTGGCTTCAACAGCGAATCTTGGCGCAATGGAAGTCGCAGCTGAGCGCCCGGCTGATGAGCATCTACATTTTCTCCGAGTACCGCCTCTATCTGGAGAGGACCAGCTCCGAGTTTATCCGCAACATCTCGCTTACCACTGCCGTTTTCGATCAGTTCATGACCGGTGTGATCAACACGATGGTGAACGGCGCTATGCTGATCGCGCTTGCGAGCCTGCTTGTCGTTGTCCTGCCGCCGGAGACATTCGTTGGCCTGATCGCGGTGTCTCTCGGGGCGGGAGCCTGCTATTTCGCGTTGAAGAAGCCGTTCGAAAGGATGGGAGTTGAGCTCAACACACTGTTTCAGGCGCGGCAGTCGATCCTGCGGCAGTCGATCGGCCTCATAAAGGAAACGCGCATCATGGCTAAGGAGCGCTATTTCCTTGATCGGTTCGTCGACGTGGAAAAGCGCAATTTCAATCGCAATGCGGACTACAATTTTTTGTCGTCTATCCCGGCTCTTCTGATCGAATCGATTGCGATACTGGCAATCCTAGGTCTCGTCAGCTACATCCTCTTTCGAAGCGGCAGTGAGGCGGGGGGGCTGGCAATCCTGGGCCTTCTGGCAGCAGGATTTTTTCGCACCATCCCACTGTTGAATCGGACGTTGACGGCTCTGCAACTGATGAGTCTGAGTCGCAACTCGGTAGAGATCATTGGCAAGGAACTCGCTGAGCTGGAAGGAGCGGTCTGCATACCCCATGGCGAAGTACCGAAGCTGCCGTTTGAGCATTCGGTCAAGCTAGAGAACGTCTCCTACTCTTATCCGACCGGCAGCCGGCCTGCGCTAATCGAAGCCGATCTGGAAATCCGTAAGAACGAGTATCTGGGCATCACCGGGCCGTCCGGCTCGGGCAAGTCGACGCTTGCGGCGGTGCTGCTCGGTCTCGTCTCTCCGACATCGGGCCGTGTGCTCGTCGATAGCCTCGATATCGACGACCCGATCCGCAAACGCGGCTGGCAGAGGGATCTAGGCTATGTCGCCCAGGGTGCGATGCTGGTGGAGGATACCGTCGCCAACAACATCGCTTTCGGCTCCGGCGGCGACGACGTCGACAAGGCCAAGATCTGGGAGGTGCTGGACGTCGTGCAGATGAAGCGCTTCGTCGAGGAGCTGCCGGGCCAGCTCGACTACTTCCTGGGAGAGGACGGCGTGCGTCTGTCTGGTGGGCAGCGCCAGCGGCTCGGCATAGCGCGCGCTCTCTATCGTGATCCGGAAGTGCTGCTGATGGACGAAGCGACATCGGCGCTCGACGTCGCGACCGAGCAGGCGTTCACCAGCGCGCTCAACGAGCTTCGTGGCACCCGCACCATAATCATCATGGCCCATCGGCTCAGCACGCTGCGCGACTGCGACCGCGTGGCGATGATTTCCGGCGGGAGGGTGGTGGACGTGGCGCCGTTCGAGGAGCTTCAGCAACGCTGCGAGGAGTTTCGCCAGCTTGTGGAGCTTTCGCGCTCGGAGCAAAAAGTCTAGCCGCGCATGCGCACCGTTGCGATTGTGCCCGCCCGCGGCGGCTCCAAAGGCATCCTCCGCAAGAACCTGCAGCCGCTGGCTGGCAAACCGCTGGTCGCTTGGTCGATTGCGGCCGGGCTTGGTGCTCGGTTGGTGGATGCCACCTACGTCTCCACCGAAGATGCCGAGATTGCTGGCGTTGCTGCCGCGGCCGGCGCCCGCGTCATCGCGCGCCCCTCCGAACTGGCAAGCGACACCGCGCAGAATGACGCGGTGATGCGGCAGGCGCTGGACGCGATTCGGGCCGAGGGGCATGCGCCCGACACCGTGGTGCTCCTGCAGCCTACCTCGCCGCTCAGGCACGCCAAGCACGTCGACGGCTGCATCGAGGCGTATCGCCGCGCCGGTGCCGCGTCGGCCATGAGCGTGTGCGCGGTCGACTATCACCCCGGCAAGGCCGTGGTGCTCGCCGGCGGCCTGATCGAGCCGTTCACCAGCGACCATGACATGGAGGCACG
>CAMAYR010000111.1 GCA_945862355.1 Devosia equisanguinis
CGCCGGCAAGCCGGACATCGACGGCCATGCGATGCATCTCCCCGAGCCCTCGCGTCTCCCCTCTCAGCGTGAGATCGCGGTGATCCGGGGCTGGGCGGACAGCTTGTCGCTCCATGCCGCGATGCACGACCGGCGGGTCCATCGCCGGATCGCGCCGGAAGCCGGCGCCGCCCGCAATGTGTTCGAGGCAGTAGAGCGCGCACGTATCGAGGCGCTCGGCTCGCGGCAGATGTCCGGCATGGCTCAGAACCTCACCGCCAAGGTGGAGGAGCAGTACAGCCACGCCCGCTTTCAGGCTGTAAAGGATCGCTCGGACGCGCCGCTCGAGGACGCACTCGCACTGCTCGTGCGTGAGAAGCTGACCGGCCTGGCGCCGCCCGACAACGCCAAGCGCCTCGTCGATTTGTGGCGTCCCTTTGTCGAGGAGCGCTCGGGCAAGGCTTTCGAGAAGCTGGAAAGTCTCGCGCACGATCAGGCCGCTTTCGGACGCACCATGCGTGATCTGCTGCGTCAACTCGATCTGGCCGAGGAGCTCGCCGAGGGCGAATCCGAGGAGGGCGAGGAGAGCAGCGAGGATCAGTCGGAGGCTGGCGAGGAGGAATCGGAAGCCCAGGAGGAGGGCGGCGAAGGCGACAGCGAGCAGTCCGAGGAGCGGATGTCGGAGGCCCAGGACGGCGAGTTCGACGAGGCCGCCGACCAGATGGACAGCGAGCAGTTCGACGCCGACGGCGAGGAGGACTTCGACGCCAACGAGCCCTGGCGGCCGAACTACAACGTACTCGATAACCCGGAGGCGTTTGGCTACAAGATCTTCAGCAAGGCCCACGACGAGGAGATCACGGCCGAGGATCTCTCCACGCCCGACGAGCTGGAACGCCTGCGCGCGTTCCTCGACAAGGAGCTCCGCGCGTTGTCGAGCGCGGTTGCGCGGCTCGCCAACAAGCTGCAGCGGCGCCTTATGGCACAGCAGAATCGCGCATGGGACTTCGATCTCGAGGAAGGCCAGCTCGACGCCGCGCGCCTGACGCGAATCATTACCGACCCGATGCATCCCCTGTCGTTCAAGCATGAGCGCGATACGCAGTTCCGTGACACCGTGGTCACGCTGCTGCTCGACAATTCCGGCTCCATGCGCGGCCGTCCGATCATGGTCGCGGCGTGTTGCGCGGATATCCTTGCACGCACGCTGGAGCGCTGTGGCGTTAAGGTCGAGATCCTGGGCTTCACCACCAAGGCCTGGAAGGGGGGGCAGGCCCGCGAGGCTTGGCTCGCGGCAGGCAAGCCCCCGACGCCCGGCCGCCTCAACGACCTGCGCCATATCATCTACAAGACGGCCGATGCCCCGTGGCGCCGCGCCAAGCGTAACCTCGCGCTGATGATGCGCGAGGGACTGCTCAAGGAGAACATCGACGGGGAAGCAGTGGCGTGGGCACATAGCCGGATACTCGGCCGGCCGGAAAACCGCCGAATCCTGATGGTGATCTCCGACGGTGCGCCGGTCGACGATTCTACTCTGTCGGTCAATTCCGGCTCTTATCTCGAGCAGCACTTGCGGCAGGTCATCGAGGAGATCGAGACCAAGAGCCCGGTCGAGCTCATCGCCATCGGTATCGGTCACGACGTCACGCGCTATTACCGTCGCGCGGTCACGATCAACGACCCAACCGAGCTCGCCGGCGCCATGACCGACAAGCTTGTGGAGTTGTTCGAGGAGAGCGCGGCGAAGGACATGACGGCTGGGTCCGGGATGCGCGGCCGTGCGCCCCAGGCCTCGCGTTCAGCGGCCAAGCCCGTCCGCGGCAAGTCTCGCGTCGGGTGAACGATCGGGCTGGGTTCAGCCGCGCGGACGCGCGAATTGCACCAAGCCAAGCCAAGCCAACTCCAACATCAAGCCGCTTTTCGGACGGCGTCCTCGCGCTGGGCGCCAGCCATCGTCCAGGCGAGCCGGACGGGGTTTATGCCCCATGCAGGATTGAGGCGCAGCACGGCCGCGGCAGCGACGAGCCTGCCGAGTTCGGCTGCGTTTTCAGCGCGCATCAGATGCCGGAACCGCCGCGCGCCGAGTGCCGCCACCAGGCAGCGAAGTCGCAAAAGTACGCTGAGGCCGCGCGCCGGACACGCGTGAGCGTCGATGATTGCCGCCTCGATTGTATCGAGGGTCTCGATCGGGGAGGTGCCGACCAGCACGATGCCCTGCCGCTCCCTGGCTAGCCAGAGCGAAAGCGCTTCGGCGAGCTCCACTGCCGGGACGGTGGGAATGTCGGTCTCGTTCCAGGTGCGCGGGGCTATGGCGGTCATGACGCTTGGTCCTTGGCTCGACGATAATTGGTCTGGTCGTCAGCGGCCGGAGGGGCCGCCGAATGCGGTCCACGGTGATCCGACGAGCGGGATGATCTGGCGGGGACGGCCCGAGCGGATCTCGAAATCAACCTCGATGCCGCTGGACTGGCCGGCGCGGCTTGTCAGCTCGCGGGAGTGGAAGCGGAACTTGCGCCCGTCTTCGGCGGTGATGATGCCGACGCCGATATTGCCGTAGAACTTGGTGATGCGGCCGATCATGACGCTTCTCCTCCGGTTTTACTTGCCAGCCGTTGTGGCCCGCGAACATGGGAAGACCTTGCCCCACTGAGCCCCTCCCGCGCTGTCCCGCCGGTGACAACTGCGATCGCCAATCCATATTCCCAGAGTTCGGCCCAGAGTTCGGCCCAGCATCCAGGCTCGCGTTGACAGCCCCGCTGCCCGCCCTCGATAGTGTTTGCGCAACCTTCTCGATCGGTCCCCCCATGAAGCCAGCCCCGTTCCACTATCACGCGCCCCGCACGATTGCGGACGCACTCGCTGCTCTCGCAAGGCATGGCGGCGACGCGAAGGTGTTGGCCGGCGGCCAGAGCCTCGTGCCGGTGATGGCTTTCCGCCTCGCCCGCCCGGGCCACCTCGTCGATATCAACGGCATCGGCGAGCTGGATTATGTGCGCGTCGAAGGCGACCAGCTCCGCATCGGCGCTTGTGCGCGTCACGCTGCGTTTCACGCCCCTGTCGAGCCGGGCCCGCTCGGCCGGCTGCTTGCGACCGTGGTGGAGAGCATCGCGCACTTGCCCATCCGAACGCGCGGCACCTTTTGCGGCAGCCTTGCCCACGCAGATGCCTCCTCCGAGTGGTGCGCGACTGCCGCGACGCTCGATGCGGAGATCGTGCTGGAAAGCGAGCGCGGAAGGCGCGTCGTCAAGGCGGCAGACTACTTCAAGGGCTTCCTGATGACGGACCGCGCCGACGACGAACTCGTCGTGGAGGCGCGCCTCCCGCTACTGGCCGCCGATACCCGTTTCGGCTTCGAGGAGTTCAGCCGCCGCGCGGGCGATTACGCGCTGGGTCTTTGCGTCGCCGTCGTCCGCCATGCCGGCGGCACGGTCGCCGAGGCGCGCATCGGGGTCGGCGGCGCCGAGCCGTTCCCACGCCGCATTCCCGAGGCGGAGGCAGCGATCCTCGGCAAGACGCTGGACAAGGATCTCTGCCGCACCGCCGCCGAGGCTGCCGCTGGCGCAGTCGATCCCATGAGCGACACGCAGGCTGAACCGGAGTACCGACGCGATCTTGTCCGGGCGATGGTGCGCCGCGCGCTCGAGAGGTGCATTGCATGAGCGCCGATCACGCCACCCGCAACTCTGGAGCTTGGGTCGGTCGGTCAATCCGAAGGCTGGAGGACCGCTCGCTCGTCCACGGCGAAGGGCAGTTCACGGCAGATGTGCCCACCGACTTTCACATCCGCTTCGTGCGCAGTGCCGTCGCCAGCGGCCGCTTCACCCACGTTACGCTGCCCGACGGCTGCATCTCGTTCACCGCGCGCGATCTGGCAGGGATCGGTCGCATCAAGCCGATGCTGCACAGGCCGGACTACGTCGCTGTCGAGCAGTCCCTCCTCGCCGATGGTGTCGTGCGCTTTGTCGGTGAGCCCATCGCGGCGGTCATCGCGCGCACCGCCGCCGAGGCCGAGGACATGGCCGACGAGGCCTTTTTCGATCTAGAGGAGACCGATCCCGTCGTCGACATCGCAGCAGCGTTAGCCCCGGATGCGCCCCGCGTGCACGACTGGACGAAGCACAACGTGCTCGTCGAAGGCCGCGTCGACACCGCTGGCGTGGACGCAGCCTTCGCCGCTGCCGCCCACGTCGTCGAGGTCGACATCACCTCGCGCCGCCAGAACGCGACGCCATTGGAGGCGCGCGGCTGCCACGCCGCCTATGACCGCCGCACCGGCCGCATTACGTTGACCTGCTCGACACAGTCTCCGCACGTCATGCGCACCGCCATCGCAGAGTTGCTGCGACTGCCGGAGTCCGATCTTCGCGTCATCGCCCCCGATGTCGGCGGTGGTTTCGGCCAGAAAATGATGTTGCCGGCCGAGTACGTCATCACGGTCCATGCCTGCCGGATGCTGAAGCGCTCCGTCGCCTGGATCGAGGATCGCCGGGAGAACCTGATCGCCTCGTTCCACGCGCGCGACATGCGCGTTAAGCTCCGGGCAGCGTTCGCAGCCGACGCAAAATTGCTCGCCATCGACGCCGAGATGGCCTCGAACGTCGGCGCCTACTCCGGCTTCCCGATAACCTGCGGCGTCGAGGCGCTGATGGGCATGGCCGAGCTGCCGGGCCCCTACGACGTGCAGCAGTATCGCTGCGTTTCGCGCGGCGTCGCCACCAACACCTGTCCGATGGCGCCCTTCCGCGGCGTGTCTCGGCCCGTCATCACGTTCACGATGGAGCGGCTGATGGATACGGCCGCTGCGCAGATCGGCATCGACCCCATCGATATCCGCCGTCGCAACCTGATCGACAAGTTCCCCTACAAGTCCGCGACGGGCCTCACGTTCGATCCCGCCACCTACCGCGAGACGATGGAGATCGCGGTCCGCGAGCTGCCGCTGGCTGAGCTTCGCGAGCGTCAGGCCGCGCTGCGCAAGGAGGGCCGCTATCTCGGCATCGGCTTCTCCACGTTCTCCGAGCGCACCGGCTACGGCACGCCAGCGTTCGCCGCGCGCGGCATGGAATCGACGCCCGGTTACGAGATCGTCGACATCGCGATGGACCCATCGGGCAACGTAACGGCTCGCATCGGCGCATTCCCGCACGGCCAGGGCCTCAAGACCACGCTCGCGCAGATTATCGCCGACGAGGTCGGCGTGACGCCCGAGCAGGTCACGGTGGTGGCCGGTGACACCGACCAGACACCCTACGGCTGGGGCACGTTCGCCAGCCGCTCGCTGGTCATCTCCGGTGGCGCTTGCCTCGTCGGCGCGCGCAAGCTGAAGGCCAAGCTCGTCCGGATCGCCGCGCATCTGATGAAGGTGTCGCCAGATGACGTCATCATAGAGCCGGGGCTCGCCAAGGCGCGCGCGACCAACCAGTCGATCCCGATCCCTGAACTCGCCCGCACCGCCTACCACAAGGCGCATCTGCTCTACGGCGTCGCCGATGCGGGCCTCTCCGAGCAGGGCTTCTACGATCCGCCGGGTACGTTCTCGAACGCCTGCCACGTCGCCGTCGTCGAGGTCGACATCGAAACCGGCGGCGTGAAGGTCGAGCGCTTCATGGTGGTGGAGGACGCCGGCCGCCTCATCAACCCGATGATCGTCGATGGCCAGATCCACGGCGGCGTCACGCAGGGCATCGCGAATGCGCTGCTCGAGGAGATCATTTACGACGAGCGCGGCAACATCCTCACCGCGACGCTGGCAGACTTCCTGCCGCCGACGATGTCCGAGGTGCCTCGCTTCGAGCTGCACCACATCGAGACCTACTCGGACGCGACCATCACCGAGGCCAAGGGCATCGGTGAAGGCGGCGCCATCGGCGCGCCGGCCGCCGTCGTCAACGCCATCTGCGACGCGCTCTCGCCCTTCGGCATCTCGTTCTACGAGCTGCCCGTCACTCCACCTCGCATTCGCGCCGCGTTGCGGGCGAAGTACGCTTGAAGGCTCGGCGCGAACGCAGTCCAGCGCCCCGGCACCCGCATCGCAGTGCGCTCAAAGGCCATTGCATCCGGATGCGGCGCAATGCTGGGCCAGTACCGCGCACCGAGAGGCTATCGACCCACTTGGGCCCGCCCCGACCACGGTCATCAATTCGCGTCCAACCCCAACCGTTCATTCAGCCACTTCGTGACGCGGTTGTTGCAGTACGCGGCCTTGCCGTCGAAATGCATGGCAATGACCAATCTCTGCTTGTCGAAATCCAGTACTGCCTTGAGCTGCCCCCCACCGCTGGGTGTTTTGCTACGCCGGATCGCGTTGCAGGCGGTGACTGAATATGCCGTTGCACCCTCATGAACAGCAGCCGCTGCCGCGTTCGGCAATGGGGTAATGTCGTAGCAGAACGCGCGTCCCCTGCGAACGTCCTCGCCGGCGATCTTGTACACCATTTGCTGACTTCCATAGTAAGGCGGCGCAGGAAGATCGCGCCACTGCAGGGCTTCATCGGCGAAACTGTAACGGCTCCCATCGAAGTCGAAGTGGGCGGGCGTAAATGGTCGCCAAATCTCGCGTTCAGCCGTTGCGGCCGCATAGCGGGTAAACTGTTCTGGCGAGAACTGCGCACTCGTCCTGTAGAATGCGGCGTTGCTATAGCAGACGGAATGCTTCTTTCCGCCATTGAGCGTATTGATTGAGACGTCAGCCGGAATGTTCAGCTGTTGCCGCATGAACGCGTTGCCGCGATCGCCATCCATGGCACCATCGAGGTAGAAAAGATAAAGGATGCCGAGCAACAGCGGGTAAAGTAGCAGCCCCGAGAGCGGACGCGCGCGCCCCAGGCGCTTCTCAAATCGGAAGAAAAGAACGATCAAGTACGCGCCGAGGGGTGCGCAAACCAGCATCAGCACGGTGAAGTAGTTCGTTGTCATCGGACTGTCCCGTCGATCCTCGCAATCATGACGTCACACCGGAAAACCAGATGCTCGAACCTTCGTCGGCCATTTGGTTTGGAGGTATGCGCGCGCAATGTTGGGGGCGCGGCTGCGCGCAAGCAAAAGTGTGATACCGGGCCACCGCCTCGACGCTCCGGTCAATCCTTCGGTGGGCCGGCATCAGTCCTCTGGCGGCGGCACGCAAACCTCTGCAACCCGACGTGTGATGCCCAGCTCCTCTGGCATCCCGGATCAGCAGTTTAGGCTTGCCACGTTAAAACTCTGGCAGCGAATTGCACGGCCCGCCAACTTGATGCGACGAGCCTGAGTTAAGCCAATCTTTTCGAATCTGGTCCACCATATACATTGTGCTGATCTATCGATTGTTCGCAGTTTTGATTTTGGTATTGGCGACCCCATTTCTGGCGGTCGTCGGTTTCTTTGCTACCTGCCACGGCAGCTGCAAGATCCCAAATGGCATCATCCTGACAATTCTCGGCCTAGCGTTTGCTGGGCCGGTCATCTTTGCGGTGGCGGCGGTCGCAGCATTGGTTGTCGGGGCTGTGGGGTTGCGGAGCGGATTGCGAACGGCGCGGCCATATCGCGCTGCTATCGGGGCTGTGATTCTGTTTTTGGGAGTGATGTCCGGCATGAACGTACTCAAGGTTTGGGCGTTCAAGTCGAGTTGGCGGCCTGAACCAGGTCGCCCCACGGGCGTTATGAAGCAGCTCAACGAACTGAAGAAGCGCCAAGACCGCAAAGCGAGCGTCGGAGATTCTCGCCGCTCGAGCGGCTTGCCTGGATACCAAAGCTTAAACCGGCCTGATAAACGGCGGAGCCGCGAATAACCGCTATTGTCGTGGGCTCGATGGCCCGTCACGTCGCTGCCTGTACGGCGCCATTCGGGCTGATGCTGCCGCGAGGCACGCATTGACTTGGGGACGCGTGGCCCCGCACTCACATCCTTAGCACCCGCATCCACCGTGCCACGTCGAGCAGTGTCATCGCGGCTGCTGCGACGTAGGTGAAGGCTGCCGCGCGCAGGATGCGTTTCGCCGCCGGCTGGTCCTCCGGTCGCAACAGTTTCGTCGCTTCGAGCAGCGGCATCGCGCGCCGGAAGCTCGCGTCGAGCTCCACCGGCAACGTCACCGCATGGATCAGGATCGCGAAGCTCATGATGAAAAGCGCGGCCACCACCTCGATCAGGATGGCGACCGGCGACTTCATCAGGATGAACAGCAGCGGCGAAGCCAGCATCAGAACCGTGCCGAGCTGCTGGGCGCGCGTCGCCTGTCGCGCGAGGCGCTGCCGCGCGGCGAGCGGGCCATAGCTCGTGGCATCCTGCATGGCGTGGCCGATCTCGTGTGCTGCGATCACGAGCGCCGTCAGCGAGCGCCCGCCATAGTTCTCCTTGCTCAGCCGGACGGCCTTCGCCTCCGGATCGTAGTGGTCGCCCTGGTCGGTCTGCTCCACCGCGACGCTCGTGAGCCCGAGCCGGTCGAGCATGTCGCGCGCCATGCTGCCGCCCGTGCCGGGCAGGTCGGGCCGGTCGCCGGCATGGGCCGCGATCACCCGCTGCACCCACATCTGCGGCAGGAACGCCATTGCCAGGATGGCGGCGAGGAAGATCAGGGCAATCACCATGCGCCTCTCCCTCCGTCTTGGGCCGTCGCCAATTCAGTCCTTGTTGGCGTCTCGCGCGGTCACGCGCCGGTCTCCAGCCTGGCCTGCTTTTTGAACCGCCGCACGACGATGTCCCGCTTCAGACGGGACATGAAGTCGATGATCAGCCGCCCGTCGAGATGATCCATCTCGTGCTGGATGGCGGTCGCCAGCAAACCATCGGCGGTGAGCTGCTGCTCCCGCCCGTCGCGGTCGAGAAAGTGCACGGTCAGGCTCGACGGTCGTTCTATCTCCACCCGCACGTCAGGGATCGACAGGCAACCTTCCTCGTAGGGTGCGAGCGCATCGCCGAGCTTCACGATCTCAGGATTGATCATGACGATCGGGCTCGGCGGCTCGGTCTCCTTGTCGGCGATGTCGATGACGAGGAGCCGGCGCGGCACGGCGACCTGCACGGCGGCGAGCCCGATGCCGGGCGCATCGTACATCGTCTCGAGCATGTCGTCGGCGAGACGGCGCAATGCATCGTCCACCCGCTCGATGGGGGCCGAGCGGGTCCGAAGCAGAGGGTCGGGAAGCGTGATGATCGGAAGCAGTGACATGGCGCTCAGATAGGTGACCGCCACCGGCCGGTCAATCGCAGCGAATCAGCCATGCCCGAGGTATTGTGCCTCTGGGTGCGGCGCCGGGGCGTCGCTGACGATCCGGGGAGACGTGAGTGGCAAGCGCAGGCTCGCAGGGTGTGGTGCTCGCAGCGTTCATAGGGAGCGCAAGCTTGGCCATTGCAAAGCTCGCGGCGGCAGGCGCCTCCGGCTCTTCGGCATTGCTGGCGAGCACCGTGCATTCGCTGGCCGATATGTCGGCAATGGCCTTGTTGCTCTTCGGTCTGTGGCGTGCACGGAACGATCCTGCAGCGAAGCGGCCTGGTTCGGGCGAGCGGCAGGCTGCCTTCTGGGGCCTCGTAGTTCCGCTCTTGATCTATGCGCTGGCCGCCGGCGTCGCCCTGTTCGAGGGTATCGAGCGGTTGGCGAGGCCGAATGTCGCAGGCTTCACGCAACTCGACCAACTCCTCGTCGGCTTGGGCGCGGCATTGGCGGTCGGCTATGGCTGGCTTGCGTTGACCCGCGCTCAGTCGATGCGGCAACCAGGCAAGTCCGTTTCGATCCTGCTACGAGAGCCGGCCAATACAGCGTTGCTCGCGGTGTTGATCGTGGCTGCCGGGGCGGTCGCAGGCCAGCTCGCGGCACTGTTCGGCATGGCTGTCGCGGCGGAGGTCAACGCGCGGGCCGATGCCGTCGCCGCGGTCCTCGTAGCCCTTGTGCTCATGGCGACGTCGGCTGTCCTGGCGCTCGAGATTGGTGGCCAACTCGATGGTGCCGCCACTCACGAAAGCACCGAAGTGACCGAGCAGAATACGATTTCTGCCGCCGCGCCGGACAATGCGCTGGAATCTGGTCCCCCCGCACCCCCAGTCTCGGAAGTGGCCTTCGCCCCTCGATACGATGACGAGGCGAGCGCCCCACCGCCCCTGATACCAGGCCAGAAACCCGCCCCGGTGGCCCGCCAGCAAGGACGAAGAGGGCACGGCAAGCGCCGGCGCTGACCCACCGTCCTGCCCTTATGAGCACCGCCGAGCTGCGATCTCCAGCCTCACCCGCAGCGCTTCAGATCGACCGGAGCCCGCCGCCACATGAAGGATTCGCTCAGCAGCTTGATGCCGAGATAGCCCGTGACCTCCAGCGCATCGGCGGCACGCAGGCGCAACTCTACGTCGAATTGCTTGCCCTGGCGGGGGTCGTAGATCCACCCCTCGTCCCAGGTCCCGGTGCGCTGGCGCTTGAGGTTGCCGATGACCGGCAGGCCGCAGATTTGCCGCAGGCGCTGCCGCGGGTCGGGATTGTTACCATCGGTCAACGGTCGGCCGGCCTTGTCGAGCGGCGCACTCAGCCAGACGATCCGGCCGCACAGACGGTCGGCGCATGGGGCTATCTCAATCGCCCCCTCGCCCTTGTCGTCGAGCCAGACGCCGGCGTAGCCAGCCTGTCCGGTCGATGCGTGTCCGCTCGGCAGGTATCCGAATGCGCCCGCAACGACGGGAGCAGCGGCGACCAGGGCCGCAATAACCCTGCGCCATTGTGCGTTGCACAAAAAAACCATCGACGTGGTATAGAGTTTCCTCATGGACAGCCTCGCAAAATGGTTGCGCAGTCGCGCGCCGCATCTGGCAACAGCGACGGCTTGCGTCGCCCAAGTTGACAAGATCCTCATCGAGATTGCGGTAAGCGTATGACAATCTGGTCGAATAGTTCGGAGCCTTTGGGGTGGCTTTGCCTGGGGACAACCACTATATACGACGATGTCCTACTTGCGAGGTGCGAACAGTTTTGCCGTTGAGTTGCAACAGGAAGACAACTGCCGCAGAGGGCGCATCCGCAGGCATGGAGGCCATCGAGTCGTCGTCGCCTGAGTTTAGACCTAATTTGCCGGCATTGCGGACGGCCTTTCCCATCTGCAGCGGCCGGAATGCCGCCGGGAAACCACCAATATTCCGCCAGGAAGCGGCGTGAAGGAATTCGGTCGAGTATGCCTCGGCAGGCAGGCTCGGTAAGCTCGGTAAGCTCGGTAAGTATGTAAGCAAGTCAGGTAGGCATTTGCGTTCGCGATGATACTCACCCTCGCCATCAAGAATCTTTTCCACGACCGGATCCGTCTGGCGGTGACGCTCGTCGGCATTCTGTTCTCTGTGGTGCTCGTTGCGGTCCAGCTCGGGCTCTATTTCGGCGCGCGCAAAATGATCGTTGCGATGGTCGAGCAGGCCAACGCCGAGCTTTGGGTGACGGCTTACGGCGCCAAGAGCTTCGAGGAAGGTGGCGTGCAGCTTCGCCAGAGCGATCGTCACGCCGCGCTGTCAGTGCCCGGCGTGGTGTCGGCTGCGCCGATAATGGTGACGTTCGCGGAATGGCGGAAGCCGCAAGGCGGCAGCACGACGGCAATTGTCGTTGGTAGCAACGCCGAGGACGGCGGCCTGCGCCCCTGGGGATTGATCCAGGGCGACGAGCGGGCGATCGCTGATCCCGGCGGCGTGGCGGTGGACCGAACCTACCTGGCAGATCTCGGCGTTTCGGCGGTGGGCGATGTGGCGCAGATCGAGCAGGGCCGCGTCCGCGTCACCGCGATAACCGACGGCATTCGCTCCTTCACGATGGCGCCGTTCGTGTTCACGACGCTAAACCGGGCGCGCGGCCTGCTTGGCGTTCCAAGCGATCAGTTCTCGTATCTTCTCGTCAAGCTCTCGCCGGGCACGGACGCTGGGCGGGTCCGCGCAGCGCTGTCGCAACGGCTTCCCGATCGGGAGGTCCTGACAAAGGCCGAGTTTCGTGACCGCAGCCTTCAACAGTGGCTGTTCTCGACGGGAGCCGGCGTCGCGCTCATCGGTGGCGCGCTGCTCGGGCTTCTGGTTGGAACGGTAATCGTGGCCCAGACGCTCTACTCGAGCACGAAGGACCATCTGGCCGAGTTCGCGACCCTGCGCGCGCTGGGCTCCTCGGCCGGCTACATTCACCGCGTTATCCTGACCCAGGCCGCGTTCAGCGCCGTTCTCGGCTATATTCTGGGTATGGCAATTGCGCTGGCAATCACCACATTGAGCGAGGCTACCGCGTTGCCCCTGCTGATGACTCCCGAGCTCGCCGCGGGCCTGTTCGCCATCACGATCGGCATGTGTGCCGTGTCGGCGATATCCGCAATCCTCAAGGTCACCAAGATCGATCCCGCCATGGTGTTCAGCCGATGACGAGCCCCGCAGTACACGAGGCCCCCGCAGTACTCGAGGCCCATGACATCGTGAAGGAGCTCGGCCAGGGTGCCGGCAAGGTGCGGGCGCTCAAGGGCGTCAGCCTTTCGCTGCATGCCGGGGAGCTCACCCTCCTCATGGGCCCATCCGGAAGCGGTAAGACGACGCTTCTTTCGATTCTCGGCTGCATCCTGTCGCCATCAGCGGGCATCGTCACGCTCGCCGGCCAGCGTGTCGATGGCCTCGCCCCCGAGGCTTTGGCCGAGGTGCGCCGCAAGAACATCGGCTTCATCTTCCAGTCCTACAACCTGTTCCCGACGCTGACGGCACTCGAGAACGTCCGCCTCGCCCTCGATGTGCGTGGCATGGCCTCCGCCGAGACGGTGATCCGCGCCGAGACGGCGCTGCGCGAGGTCGGCCTCGGCCATCGCCTGCGAAGCTATCCGCGCAATATGTCTGGCGGAGAGCAGCAGCGAGTTGCTGTAGCGCGCGCTCTGGCCGGCGATCCGGCCGTCGTCCTGGCCGACGAGCCGACAGCGGCACTCGACAGCGAGAACGGTCACCAGGTGATGGCGCTCCTCGCGCGTATCGCCAAGGAGAAGGGGCGAGCGGTGCTTGCCGTCACCCACGACCCGCGCACGCATTCCTACGCCGATCGTATCGTTCGCATCGAGGATGGCCTCATCAGCGGTGAGGAGCGCCGCGTCGAGACCGGCGAGAACGTCACGCGCTATGATTTGACGAGAAAGAGAAAAGCCAATGGATAAGGCACCGAAGGTCAACTCGACGGTCGCCACGCTGGTTGTCGCAGCCCTTGCCGCAGGCGGGATCGCGCTGACCGTCGAGCACTGGCGCGCCACGAAGCAGAGCCAGAGCAATGGCGCTGGCCTCGCTGTGCTCGCTCAGCCATCCAACGCCGCTGTGCCGGCTGTCGCAGCCCGCAAGCCCGCTGCTGTGCGTGGCATGTGGAGCGCTTCGGCGCCCGGACGCATCGAGCCTCGCGGCGGCGAGGTTCGTCTCGGCGCCCAGATGCCAGGCAAGGTCGCGCACGTCCTGGTTCGCATGAACGACAATGTGAAGACTGGCGATCTGCTGGTGCATCTCGTCGACGACGAGATGATGGTGCGGCTCGAAGGCGCAACGGCTGAAGCTTCCGTCCGACGTCGCGAGCGCGACGGCGAGCAGGCTCTCCGGCTTCTAGCCGAGCGTCGGACCGCAGAAGATGCGGTTTTCAATGCTGAACGTGTTGCGTTCCGCGCCCGCATGGACCTCGATAGTCAGCAGGTCGCGGCAGCGCGGGGCGCCTCCGGTGCCAACGCCAAGGAGGTCGAGGCCGCTCGTTCGGCTTTGGCCGAGGCCAGGGAGCGTGTTGCGCGCGAGCAGGCCAACCTGCGCCGCATCAACGCGCAGCCCAACCTGCCGCTACCGACCCGGCTGGAGGCGAGTCTGGCCGTAGCCCGCGCCGAGTTGGCCGCCATCGAGACGGCGGTGGAACGCACGCGTATCCGCGCTCCGTCGGATGGCACCGTTCTGCTGGTGAACTCTCGCGTAGGTGAGACGGTCTCGCCATCGCCCGAGGATGTCCTGCTGGTGTTCGGCGACGTTTCCCAGCTCCGCGTTCGCGCCGAGATCGAGGAGCGGGACGTGGGCAAGATCCGAACCGGTCAGGCAGTCGTCGTGCGCTCCGACGCCTACCCCGGTCAGGATTTCAATGGCCGTGTCGAGGTGATGGCCAACGCGCTGGGCCAGCCGCGCCTGGCATTGAAGGGCCCGCGGCGCCCCAATGACCAGGATGTGCTTCAGGTCCTGGTCGACCTCGAAGGCAACCCGCCGCTGATTCCAGGAATGCGCGTCGACGTCTTCTTCAAGCCCGACGCGACGGTCGGTACGCAACCCGCCGGCGGAAGCGTGCGCAACTGACGATCAGGCAGGCTCCCGGTCATCCCATGATCGATCGCGATCCGGGCGTGCCCGCCCCTCCGCGCAGCGGGGGCCCTCGTTTTGTCGTATGCGCAGGCACGAGGCTCGCCCAGCCGCTTTAGCAGACGTGGTTCATGGCCCGACGATGCTGGGCAGCCACGTGATCAGCGGAGGAAACATCGCCATCAGCACGAGCCCGGCCATGATGATCCCGACGAACGGCCAGGAGGCGCTGAAGATTTCAGATATCGGCATTTCTGGAGCTGCGCTTTTGAAGGCGAACAGCGTGTAGCCGAACGGGGGGCTGATGCCGCCAACGGTAGCCACGATCAGGAACAACGTGAAGAACCAGATCTCGTCGAATTGGTAGATCACCAGCAATGGCTTGTAGATCGGCACGAGCACCAGCATGATCGCGATCTGATCCAGGAACATGAACAGCACGAACGGCAGCGCCAGCAGAATGGCGAGCATTAGCCAGCCGGGCAGTTTCATCGACGTGACGAGCTCCCCGAGCGCCTGCGGCGCTCCCGTGAACGTAAGCAGCTGGCTGAACATCACCGCCGAGCACATCACCACCAGAAGCAACGTTGAAACCTTCACGCCCGAGGTTAGCGATGCGTGGATCATTTGCCAGGACAGACGCCCATAGCACGCGGCCAGCACCAAGGCGCCGGCAACCCCCGTCGCTGCGGCTTCTGTCGGCGTTGCGATGCCGAGCATGACAAGGCCCATCACGAGAAAGAAGATGAACGCGCTCGGCAGCATCTTGAGCAGTGCCATGAACGCGCTTCCGCGTTGGACGGTATCCTCCACGGGTGGTGCGAGAGAGGGGTTAAGCGCCAGACGCACGGCGACGTAGGTCAGGAACATGACGGTCAGGATGATGCCCGGCACCAGGCCGGCGACGAGCAGCTTCCCCGTCGAGATCTGCGCGATTGTCGCGATCAGAATGGCCAGAACGCTCGGCGGTATGATCGGGTCGAGGCTCGCGCCGGCCAGGATAGTACCGGCGGAAAGCTTCCTGTCGTAGCCACGCTGCAGCATGGTCGGGAAAAGCGAGCGACCCAGCAGGCCCGCAACCGCCATCGCGGCGCCGGATAGCGCGCCGATGATCGCAGAAAGCAGAATGCAAAGCACGTACTGCCGCCCGCGGATCCGGCCGACCAGCCTGTCGAGCGAGTCGAGCAGGACCTCCATCGCGCCCGATCTGAACAGCAATTCTCCCATTACGATGAACAGGGGGACCGCCGTCAGCG
>CAMAYR010000112.1 GCA_945862355.1 Devosia equisanguinis
CCTGTCGGGGTGTCGATGGTGCAGGCCGTACCCGGCCATCAGGATTGCAGTATTTGCGAAGGTACTTGCCGTCCAGCGCAGCTCCGCTAGTTTGGCATCATGTTGCGCCGCAATAGAAGCAGTCGCAGGCCGCCCAGGAGATTGCCATGAGCTTCCAGAACATCATCGCCGAGGTTAAGGGCCGGGTTGGCGTCGTCACGCTGAACCGTCCGCAGGCGCTCAACGCGCTCAACTCCGCGCTTATTCTCGAGCTCAATCAGGTGCTCGACGCCTGGGAAGCCGACGCCGGCATCGGCTGCATCGTCGTCACCGGCTCGGAGAAGGCCTTCGCGGCCGGCGCCGACATCAAGGAGATGCAGGCCAAGACTTACGTAGAGGCCTATACCGGGGACTTCATCGGAAGCTGGGAGCGCCTCACGCGCTGCCGCAAGCCGGTGATCGCTGCCGTAGCCGGCTTTGCCCTCGGCGGCGGCTGCGAGCTCGCCATGATGTGCGATTTCATCATCGCGGCCGACACCGCGAAGTTCGGCCAGCCAGAGATCAAGCTCGGCATCATGCCCGGTGCCGGCGGCTCGCAGCGCCTGACGCGGTTCGTGGGTAAGTCGAAGGCGATGGAAATGTGCCTCACCGGGCGCAACATGGACGCTGCCGAGGCTGAGCGCGCTGGGCTCGTCTCGCGCGTCGTGGCCGCTGCCGATCTCATGGCGGAGGCCATGAAGGCCGCCGATGCGATTGCCGGCATGTCCCTGCCGGCTGTCATGATGACGAAGGAAAGCGTCAATCGCGCTTACGAGACGACGTTGAGCGAAGGCATCCGCTTCGAGCGCCGGGTGTTCCATGCGATGTTCGCGACGGAGGACCAGAAGGAAGGAATGGCCGCTTTCGTCGAGAAGCGCAAAGCTGACTGGAAGCACAAGTAGTCGCGACGGGCTCGTCGCGAACGTAGCGCCGGGGTCGGCGCGCGGACCGCAGCATTGGTTGGAGATGCTGCAGTGCGACCCGCAACTCAAGGGGAGCTTGCGGGCCCGCTGATCTCGGCTGCGGCGGCTTCGAGGTATCTGACAAAACGCTCGAAGGCTTCCACGTAGGCCGCGTCGTGGTATTCCTCGAGGCGCTTGATGAGCCCGTTCTCCACCCACCCGTGGAACCGCACCTTGATGTCGAGGCGCTCGCCGGTTCGCTTGTGCTTGTAGTAGCCGAGCACGATCGTTCGGCTGTGGTCGGTTTCGTGGACGAGCGTCTCGACGACGAACGCGTTGACGACGAACGTGTCCAGCAGGAGTTGCAGGCGCTGACGCACATCCTCCTTGCCGACAGCGCTCGACGCGTATGGAACGCTCAGGCCGTCGACATTGACGGTATAGAGAATGTCTTCTGCGAGATACGTCAGGAACGTGTCCATGTCGCCGTCACCCCAGGCGTGATGAGCCCGCAAGAATACTGAGCGTTCCTCTGCCACGGACATGGCGGCCTTTCGATCGTTAAATGCGCGGCTTGGAAATGCAGGGTCGTATGCGACCTGAATACTGTTTTGCCCATGGCCACTGCAAGGCTCGTCTTGAATACCGTATGCCCCGACGGCGCGCTGATCCACGCTACCGCGTCACGACCCGCGCAGGCGTGCTGCCCACGTCACGTGGATGACGTTGGGCAGGAGGGCGAGCCGCAAAGTGTCGTTGGTGCCCCGTCTGAGCCTGACCCGTCTGAGCCAAGCCTTTACGCCTGCTTCGCAGGGCTGCTGCCCTTGGAGGACGTATCGATCCAGATCGAGAGGCGGCAAGGCCGAGTAGGCAAGGCCGAGTGGGCAAGGCCGAGTGGGCAAGGCCGAGTGGGCAAGGCTTGTCTGTCGCGCCTAGGTGTCGTCTAGTATCGTGGGCACTCGATAGAAACGGGTTCAATGAGAGGAAACGAGATGACTGTGTTTTCGCGCGCGGCGCTTGCTCTGTCTACGCTGGCACTTTTGACGGGCGCAGCCGCCGCTCAGGAATGGCCGGCAAAGCAGCCGATCAAAGTGATCGTACCCTTTACCGCCGGCAGCTCGACCGACATCGCCGCTCGCGTCGTCTTCGAGCAGGTAGGCCGACAGGTCGGTCAGACGTTCGTGGTCGAGAACCGCACAGGTGCGGGCACCACCATTGGCTCCGGCTTCGTCGCCAAGTCCGATCCCGACGGCTATACCATCCTGGTCAACTCTTCCTCGCATGCGGCAGTCGCGGCGACCTACTCCAAGCTTTCCTACAACCCCGCTGACGACTTCGCCGGCATTTCTCCGCTTGCCAATCTCCCGCTTACGGTGATCGCGCCGCTGAAGTACAAGTCGATGGCCGATCTCGTTGCCGCCGGCCAGAAGGGCTCGCTGAACTTCGGCTCGGCAGGAGCGGGCAGCGCAGGGCATCTCTTCCTCGAGAGCGTGCGGATCGCCGGCAAGATGAATGCCGTGCACATACCCTTCCGCGGCACGCCAGAGGGTGTCACCGAGATCATTGCGGGTCGGATCGATTTCTATGTTGCTCCTGTGCTCAACGCAGTGCCTTTCGTCAGAGATGGCAAGATCTCCGCGCTTGCCGTCGGCTCGGCCAAGCGCGCCGCGTCCATGCCCGAGGTTCCCACGACCAAGGAGGCCGGGCTCGCGAACGCCGGCTACGAGTTCTGGGTTGCGGCCCTGGTGCCGGTGAAGACGCCCCGTCCGCTCGTGGAGCGCATCAACAAGGAAGTGCTGGCCGCGCTCAAGATGAAGGCGATCTCCGACAGGATCCACACGCTCGGCGGCGAGCCCATGCCGATGTCGGCCAAGGAATTCGACGCCTTCCTGCGCAAGGAAATCACGATCAACCAGGCCATCGTGAAAGCGGCAGGCTTCAAGCCGCAGTGAATGGTCGAACGAGCAGGGGCGACGGCGTTCTCTCAGCGCTGCCCCTTGCACCGTCAACAGGAGGAGCCTCGCATGAAGATCCGTTCAATGGCCCTGGCCGTTGCCCACCGAGCTGCCTGGGCAACAACCTTGGCAGCCGCTCTCGCGCTCGGCTCAGGGGCTGCCCAGGCGCAGGCCGCGGCCGAGTTCTATAAGGGCAAGACTGTCAAGTTCATCGTCGGCGTGGGTGTCGGCGGCGGCTTCGATGCCTATGCCCGTATGCTCGCGCCGCACATCGGCAAGGCGCTCGACGCCACGGTGGTGGTCGAGAACTTGCCGGGCGCGGGTGGCTTGCTCGCCCTCAACCAGATGGCGATGGCCACGCCCGACGGGCTTCGGTTCAAGATCCTGAACGGAACACCGTCGCTGCTCGCCCAGATCCTCGATCAGCCCAACGTGAAATACGACCTCACGACGATGCCGCACTTGGCCGGCGTGGCGGCCGAACCGTGGGGCGCGATGGTCAAGCCGGGCGGACCGTTCAAGTCGCTGCAGGACCTGGTCAAGCCCGGACAGAAGGTCCGCTGGGGTGGCACGGGCCCCACAGGCGGCCCTTCTGACGGCGCCTCCCTTACCTGTCAGGCACTCAAAATGGATTGCCGGGTCGTGCTCGGCTATCGCGGCAGCGCAGAGATCGCGCTTGCCGTGCAGCGTGGTGAGATCGATGCGCTCTACGTCACGGATGCGTCGCTGGCCAATTACCAGAGGAGCGGCCAAGGCCTCGTGATCGGCATCGCCGACCGCAAACGCTCACAAGTGATGCCGACGGTGCCGACGATGTACGAGGCGCTCACGCTCACCAAGGAGCAGGAGTGGTGGCTCGACTTCCGCGCCGAACTAAACGCCTACGGCCGCGTGCTGCTGACCATGCCCGGGATCCCCGCCGATCGCCTCGCCCATCTGCGCACGACGATCGGCAAGGTGCTGACCGATCCCGCTGTGATCGCCGAAGGCGCCAAGACGCAGCGCTTCATTCAGTATCGCGACGCCGACACCATGCAGAAGCTGGCGCAGAAGCTGGTCAAGGGGCTTTCCGCCGATCGCAAGGCGGAAGTGCAGCAGGTGGTGCTGAAGAAGTTCATCAACTGACGAAAAAGCACTGTTCGGGGTGCGTGACGGCATTTGCCCGACCCGCACCTCGGGCTCCATTCACCGTATCCCCGTCAACGCGCATAGCGCAATGGCGATCGCGCCTGCCACCAGCGGCAGGGCGAGCGAGGCGGCGAGCCTGACGGCGACGAACGGCCAGCCGAGCATGGCGATCTCGTAGATCAGCATCCGGTGCCACGCGACCACGCTCCACGCCGTCAGGAAGGCGACGAGCTGGGGAACACCCGCATCAGCATGGCGCAACACGACGACGACTGGAAACGCTATCATCGGTCCGGAAGGCATCGCGCCACCGAACAGCGTGGCCAGCGCGATGCCCTGCCAGCCGCTGTCGTGTCCGATCAGATGGCCGATCGCCTCGCTTGGGATGAGCTTGGCGATGAAGCCGGCCAGGATCAGCGCAATGCCGAGCCGAGGCAGAATGGCGATCAGGTTCTGCCCTGCGGCCTGGGCTGCCGCGACCGCCAGGCGCGGACTGCGCCGCAGCACGACGATCCCCAGCACGAGCGCGATCGACCACAGAATAATGAGGCTGCTATCGGGCATCATGGGCAGCCTCTCGGGAATGCCCAGGCGGCTCAGGCTTATGCGGCAGCAGCCGTGACGTGATGCCGGCGATCATCGGCAAAGGCAATGACGTGGCGAGCCGAAGCAGTGTCAGCTCCGGGCCGAGTAGAGGTAGCTCCCAGTTGAGGATGCGCTGGAAACCCATCGTGGACCACGAGGTGATATAGGCGATGAGCGGGCTGCGACCTGTGCCGGCATCGCGCAGCGAGCACACGATCGGGAACGCCGTCATCGGTCCCCCGGGGGTGAGGCCGCCCGCCACGGTCGCGATGCCGAGCGCCTTCACGCCGGCGCTTTCGCCGATGTAGCGCGCCACCTTTTCCCGCGACAGCAGCACGGCGACGAAAGCCGCGATGATCATGCCGGCGCCGAAACGGGGTGCGATGAACAGCAGAAGGTCGACGTCGGACACGAGGCTTTCCTTGAAAACCTCTATTCCCCTCAGCCAGTAGCAGGCAACGCCGGCCACCGCAGCAGCAGCGGCCATCGCCCAGAATGTCTTGCCGAAGACCGCCGTCCAGGTGAGGCTCTGACGATGCAGCTGCCGCTCGAGCTGAGCATGCTTTTCCGCGGCTGTAGGGCCAGAGTTTATGCCAGAATTTGCGCGAGCATCGTCGCCTGGATTCGCATCTGAGTGGGGGGGGCGTGCCAAGCCATCTACTTTCGGCTCGGCAGCGCGCGCGTCCATGGCCGACGGCTGCTTCGGCCCTGCCCTGCCCTTTTGCCGACGTTGCCTGCGCTTGCTCATCGGCGGCTGTTCCACGCTGCCCTCACGCTCGCAGCGCGTGCAGCATCTCCTCGACGTACTCCGAACCGCTGGCGACGACGAGCATGGTGGCCAGCGGGCGCATGCCGAGCAGCGTCCGTGAAAGCGCCTCGTCGCTGATCCCCTCTGACTGAAGAATGAGGCCGATCATCGATTTGTGCCTGTTCCGGCAGGCCGTACCGATGACGGTGGCTGCCTGGGCGTCGCTGCCGGGGCTCGCGATGACCACGACGATGTCCGCGCTGTCGATCTCGGCGACGAGCTCGCGTGCGTGACCGGCCACGTCGCCGAGCCAGGCCTGCATCTTGTCCTTCGAGCCTACGCCCCCGGCGGCGGCTGGAAACGACAGCGAGTTGAAGAAGACGGCCCGGTTCCAGGTCTTGGCCGCAAGGGCCTCGACGAGCTGGCCGGCGGCGGCATCGAGTGCGATCACCTTGACGAGGCGCGGCGACGAATTCGGATACTGCACGCGAAAAGCGGCTTCCTGGGCAGTGGTGACCCGGGCGGTCTCGCTGAGCCTCATGTGGCGCTCGCTCTCTTTCCGGGGGCGGTACTGCGGGTCCGTCCCCACGGCATGGAATTCAAGGAAGGGGGCTGCCCCTGTAAGGCAACCCCCTGATCGTTCAAACCGTCTGATGCTTCTTGCCGGGCGCAGCCCGGCACAACTCGGCGGCGACGTCCTTGTAGGGCTGCGAGCGCGGCAGCACGACCGCGATTGAACGGACCATCTGCTCCTCGGGGGTCCTGCCCGGCGGCAGCGTGCCCTTCTCCTCGAGGGCCTTGGCGGCCCGGATCAGCTTGTGTCGGGCCATGATGACGCCGTTGTCCGTGCCGACGAGGTTCTCCTTGGAGCGGTCGACGATCGGCCCCATGCTTTCCTGCAGGCTCTGGTCCTGCATCGCGATCCCTTCGACGCCCGAATAGGTCTTGCCCGCCTTCTGCGCCGCGCGATCGACGAGATAGTCGTTGTCCTTGTTGGCGAGCGGCCGGAGGGTGCCCGGCAGGTACTTCACGAATGTGCCCTTGCCGTCCTCGGCTGCCTTCATCTCGTAGTCGTGCAGCGGACGGGTGGGATGGTAGAGATAGCTCCAAGCCCAGCAGTTCTCGTCGTCGATCGGCACCCAGAAGTGTCCGTGCAGGGGATGATCGGCGCGCGGCGGTACCATCGTGAAGTTGGGGAACACCCACTGCGTCAGGCGCCAGTAGTATTGGTCGTTCTCGGCGTTCCGGCGCGCACCGACATAAAGACCGCCGGGATGCTCGACCACCTCGAATACGGGCTTCATGTCGCCCATGTTGTAATTGATCGACCGGTCGGCGCCCTTGAACAGAGGGTCGGTCTGCAAGTCACCGCGATGCAGGAACGAGACGTGGCTCGAATCGATGCCGCCCTCGAGCGCCTGCAGCCAGTTACACTCCGACAGGCGCCGCTTTGCGACCTGTTGGTTCGCCGGCAGTGCGGCGAACTCCCAGGCCGGCTCGGGCGGACGGAGCTCAGGCGGTCCCATATAGGTCCAAACGATCCCGCCCTTTTCGACGACGGGGTACGATTTCAGCGCGACCTTGTTGCAGAAGCCGCTCTCGGCCGGCTCCGAGGGAACCTCGAGGCACTTGCCGTCGGTGGCGAACTTCCATCCGTGATAAGGGCAGCGAATGCCGTTCTCCTCGTTGCGGCCGAACCACAGCGAGACACCGCGGTGCGCACAGAATTCGTCGATCAGTCCGAGCTTGCCGGACGTGTCGCGGAACGCGAGCAGCCGCTCGGAGAGGATCTTGACGCGCACGGGCGGGCAATCCGGCTCGGGCAGCTCGGACGAATTGAGGATCGGCTGCCAGTAGAGCCGGAAGAGCTTGCCCATCGGCGTATCGGGACCCGTCTGGGTGACGAAATCGTTCTGCTCTTTGCGAAGCATGGCATTTCTCCCTTCCGCATCGGCTCGCCGCGGTTGCTGCGCGCCAAATAGTGTCAGAATTCAGCGCACGAATTCAGCGCCAGAATGTCAGAGCGGCAACTCAGTATCGTCGTTCAGTGTCGCAACGCTGAGTGTCGCAAGTCCAGCTTGCTGCGTGAAGAGGCCGTGTTGCAAGCGAGGCTTTGTTCTGCTATGCGGAACATTGTTCCACTTTGGTGAGTGTTTCTACACGCCACGCCGTTCTACGTCAACGAGGAGCCCCGAGCGATGTCCGGACTGCTTGCGCTGTGCAAGACCGATGAGATTGCGCCGAACGCGGCGCTTAAGGTGGAAGCCGGCGGACTGGCGCTGGCCGTGTTCAACCTCAACGGCCATTTTTTCGCAATGGACGACGTTTGCAGCCACGGACCGGGCTCGCTCTCGGAAGGCTACATCGAGGGCGAGGAGATCGAGTGCGATTTCCACAACGGGCGCTTCAACATCAAGACGGGCGAGGTGACCTCGCCGCCGTGCATGATCCCGCAGAAGGTCTACGCCGTGACGGTGCAGGACGGGACGATCTACATCAGACCGGACTGATCGCAAGTCCCCACTCTCCGCTTACGGGCAGAGGGTCAGGGAGAGGGGTGGCACCCGGCAGCACGCCGGCGCAAGGGGCCGCTCCACTCTCCGTCCTTCTTCCCATTCGGGAGATCGAATGGGCAGAGGGAGCCAATGAGCACATGGCCAAGATCGAGCAGATTCCGATCCTGCTGCTGACCGGGTTCCTCGGCTCGGGCAAGACGACGCTGCTTGCACGTTGGCTGACAGCACCCGAGCTCGAGGGCGCGATGGTCATCGTCAACGAGTTGGGCGAGGTCGGGCTCGATCACCGCCTCCTCGAGGCCTCCTCCGATGTTCCCCTGCTGCTCGAGAACGGCTGCGCATGCTGTGCTGCACAGGAGGATCTCACCGGCACGCTCGCGCGCTTGTTCGGGGATCGCCTGCATCGCCGCATCCAGCGCTTCAACTGGGTTCTGATCGAGACGACCGGCATGGCTGATCCCTTGCCGGTGATCGACGCCATCCGCCGCCATCCGCTGCTGGGCGAGCGGTTTCGTATCGCCGGCGTCGTCACCGCGCTCGATGCCAAGCGGGGCCTGGACCGGCTCACCGAGTTTCCCGAGTGCCGCAACCAGCTTGCCGCCGCCGATGCGGTGATCATCACCAAGACCGATCTCGCCACGGCGTCGGAGGTGTCGCGCGCGCGCGACAGGCTGCCAGACCTGGCGCCGCACGCGAAGGTCCTGGCCAGCGCCAACGGCGATCTTCCCGCTGCCGATCTGATGAGCGTTCTCGCCGCCTGTCCCGAATGCGGCTCGCACGCGCACGGTGGCGACGGCCATGCCCACGAGCACGCGCACGGGGATCACCAGCATGGCAACCACGAGCACGCCGACACGAGCGCCCGCATCCAGGCCGAGCACGCCGACGGCGTGACGAGCGCGTTCTTACCTCTGCCCGCACCCGTCCCTTACGGTGTACTGATCGCCGCGCTCGATACGTTGATGCACGGTCACGCGGACACGTTGTTGCGCCTCAAGGGCCTGGTGCGGCTCGAAGGCGCGCCGGGCTGGCACGCTGTGCAGGCGACGCCCGGCCAGGGCATTACGCGCGCCGAGGTCCCCATCGAGGAAGGCGAGACGCCGCGCGCCGGCTTCACCTTGATAGCCTTTCATGAGCCGGCTGCGGGAATTGCCGGGTCGCTGAAGGCGCTGATCGCGGTCAAATCCGCGCGGCAAGTCGGCGACACCGCCGATCGCGAGGCGCCGCGATGAACGATGCGAGCGGGCGATTGGCGGTGCGACGGCCGGTTGCTCGGCGTAGCGGGACGCGCAAGGCGGATAAGGGCGTGCGCGGGGCTGGACGTCTTTCCTCGGTGGGTACGGCAATTGCTCTTCTGAAGTGCTTTACTGCCGAGGAGCACGAATTGGGCGTGAGCGAACTGTCCCGCAAGCTCGGCGTGGCAAAGAGCACGGTGCATCGCCTCGCACGGACGCTGATCGCGGACGGTATGCTGGAGCAGAACGCGGAGAACGAGAAATACCGGCTGGGCATTGCGCTGTTCGGCCTCGGCGCACTCGTCCGCCGCCGCATGAACCTGTCCAGCGAGGCGCGACAGGATCTGTTCGCGCTGCGCAACGCGACGGGGGAAACCGTACAACTCGCCATCCTGGACGGCGCCGACATCATGTTCGTCTACAACCTGGAGAGTACGCAAGCGATCCGAGTGAACTCCGACATCGGCGTGAGGAAGCCCGCTTTCTGCACCGCGAGCGGGCGTGCGATCCTGGCCTACCAGCCTGATGAAGCCGTAGGCCAAGCATTGGCGAGCGGCTTGGGTCGGCGGACGCCCAAGACGGAGATCGATCCCGCACGGCTGCGGAAGCTGCTGGCCGAGGTCGCGGCTCGCGGCTTCGCTGTGGAGGACGAGGAGAGTGAGGTAGGTATGCGGGCGATCGCAGCGCCTGTGCGCGGGGCTGGCGGCGTGGTCGTCGGCTCGGTAGCGGTGGCCGGTCCCGTGCAGCGGCTGTCGAAGGACACGCTCGCGCGGTTCGCGCCCGAGGTCATCCGCACGGCGCAAGCCATCTCGGCCCGGCTCGGCCATCAGTTCCGTTCGGGGTTCTAGGAGGCATTCCGGACCACACCCGTCACCGCTTCCGACGGATTGCGTCCATCCGAACTTTCTTGATCGAGCTCAGCCGGCGCGTGGCCGGTGCGTAAGGCGCGCACGGCTCGCCAGTACCTTGTCGATTCTACGCCCGTCGATGTCGACGACCTCGAAGCGCCAGCCGCCGGCTTCGACATGCTCGCCAGTTCTGGGCAAGTGTTGCAGAGTGGCCAGCAAGAAGCCGGCAACGGTCGCGTAGCTGCGCTGGCCGGGCAGTGGCAGGCCGAGGCGGTCGCCCATCTCGTCCACGGGCATGGAGCCGGAGAGCAGCCACGATCCGTCCTCGCGCTCGATCGCATAAGCTTCGCCCGCCTCGAAGTCGGACCTGAACACCCCGGCGATCGCTTCCAGCACATCGGCTGGCGTGACGAGCCCCTCGAAGTTGCCGTGCTCGTCGTAGATCAGGGCCATCGGCACATCGGTTTCCCGAAGCACGGCGAGCACGGTGAGTGCGTCCATCGTATCTGGAATGATCGGCGCCTTGCGGACATGGGAGCGCACCTCGAACGGATTGCCGTCGAGGATGGCGGCCAGCAGTGCACGTGTCTGCACGACGCCGATCAGATCGTCCGGCGATCCCTCCCCGACGGGCAGGCGGGAGTGCGGCGTCGAGATGAGCCGCGCTTTGATTTCTGCATCCGGTGCTGCGAGATCGATCCAATCGACGTCGGTGCGCGGCGTCATCAAGCCGATAACGGCGCGGTCGGCCAAGCGCATGACGCCAGCGATCATCTCCCGTTCGCCCTTCTCGATCACGCCGGCAGATTCGGCTTCGGCCATCAGCGCGCGGATCTCCTCGTCCGTCACCCTGTTCTCGCTCGCGGTCGACTGGCCCATCAGGAGAAAGACGAAGCGGGTAGATGAATCGAGCAGCCAGACCACGGGCGCCGCGATCCGCGAGAACAGCGTCATGGCTGGCGCGACCGCACAGGCAATTCGCTCCGCATTGCGCAGGGCGAGGCTCTTCGGCACGAGTTCGCCGACGATCACGGACAGATAGGTGATGGCGGCGATCACGAGGCCGTAGCCGAGTGGCACGGCGACATTCGCGGGCACGCCGACGCCCATCAAGGCGCTCGCTGCCTGTCCACCGAACGCCTCGCCCGAATAGGCGCCGTTGACGATGCCGATCAGCGTGATGCCGATCTGGACAGAGGACAGGAAGCGGCCTGGCTCGTCGGCGAGCGCTATGGCGCTGGCGGCTCCCCCGCGACCCGCCGTCGCCATTGCCTTGAGGCGCGACCTTCGTGCCGAGACGACTGCAAGCTCCGACAGCGCGAACAGGCCGTTGAGAAGAATTAGTGCTGTAACGATGACTAGCTCGGTCACGATGTGTTCGGCCGGGGCATTTCTCCCAGGCCACTCCCGGAGCGGAAAGGCATTGCGAGATTATGGAAATGGTCGAGGCCGATCAATACAGGAGGATGACGGGGCAGGCCGCTTCCCATCGCCCCCTCTAGGTCACCCAGTCAAGGAAACAGCCAGCTGCGCTCCCAGGCTGTAGAGGTGTCGGCACGCCGGAACACGACGCGATCGTGCAGGCGGAACGGCCGGTCGTGCCAGAACTCGATTTCGAGGGGTGTTACGCGGAATCCCGACCAGTGGGGCGGGCGGGGGATGTCTCCGACTGCGTGCTTGATGCCGAACCACGCCGCAGCCTTTTCCAGGTCGTATCGCCCCGCCATCGTGCGCGACTGCTGGGAAGCCCAGGCGCCGATCCGCGACCCCCGTGCGCGCGAGGCGAAATAGGCGTCAGCCTCGGCTTGGGTCGTCGTGCTGACAAGGCCTCGCACGCGGACTTGCCGGCGCAGGCTCTTCCAGTGGAACAGCAGAGCCGCTTTGCCCGATGCCATAAGCTCGGTGCCCTTGGCGCTCTCGAAGTTCGTGTAGAACACGAAGCCCCGCTCAGGGTGCTCCTGGCCATCCAGCGCCTTAAGCAGGACCATCCGGACGTTGGGTAGTCCATCCCTATCCGCGGATGCCACCCCCATCGCTTCCGCGTCGTTGATCTCGTTGGCGCGGGCGTCGGTGAACCAGGTCTCGAACAGCGCGAAAGGCTCCCGTGCTTGCATGAAGTCGGCCGCCTGCGGGCCGGTATAGTAGGCGGGGCGGGGCGCGGTGGGCTTTGGATCTGAAGGATCGGACATGGTTGGGCGAGTTCCTGTCGGGTGTCGCGCCTGTGCGAGAATAGCACGGGCGTTGACCTGCTTTTAACGCAACTGATGCAAGCTGATGAGGTCAAAGTCTGGTTGCAGCGCCTGCCCGGCGCGGTATCTCGTCCAGTGAGTTGTGTTCATGTCGGTGTCGGATCGGTCTGTTCTATCTATAGCAGTTTCAGCAAGCGCGATGCTGTTCGTCTTCGTTGCGACCCTCGTTATGGGCGAGAAGCCCCGCGCCGAGCCAGTAGCGAACTCCGAGCGCAACGCCGTCTCCGGCACAATGATGCACGCCAATCCACGCATGTCCCTCGATCTGCCGACGCTTCGGGCTCCGACCGAGCCCGGCGACTTTGCGGCCACACTGCAGGCCATCGAGATCGCACTCACACAGGCGGGTGATGGCGCCACATATGTATGGAACCGGGGCAGTGGTCGGATCACCGGGGCGGTGCGTCCAACCAGCACATTCCGGGACGCTGATCGCCGCATCTGCCGCCATCTCGAGATGCAACTGCGCCTTGGTGCCTATGTCAGGCGTACCGAAGGCATCGCGTGTCGTAGCACCGATGGCGTGTGGGAGTTGGAAGGCTGAAATTACGCGGTCACAGCCGCCGTTTCAGGAACGCCAGGACACCATCCTTGTAGGCGCGGTCGCCGACGGCCCTCATGTGGTCGCGGTCGGGGATCTCGAGGGCTTCAGCACCGGGGATGAGTGCCGCCAGATCCGTGGCCGATCCGCCGATCACGTCGAGCGTGCCGACCGCCACCAGAACCGGCACCTCGACCTTGCCCAACGCCTCCGCCGTGATGGGATCGCGCGAGGAGCGGATGCAGGCGGCGAGCGCCAACAGGTCGCTTTTCGTCTGCTCGGCGAAGACGCGGAACGTCCGTGCGGTCGGGTTGGTGACCTGCTCGATGCTGTCGGCCTCGAGGGCCGCCGCAATCGGGCCCGTGCCCGCCATGCCGCGCACCATGTTGATCCCGAGCCCCGCGAAGATCGCGCTGCGCACGCGGTCGGGATGAGCCATGGTCAGGAATGCGGTGATCCGCGCGCCCATCGAGTAGCCCATTACGTCGGCGCACGGGAGCGCCAGATGATCGAGTAGACGGCGGGCGTCCTCGGCCATCAGCGGGGCGCCGTAGAATGCCGGATCGTGCGGCTTGGCGCTGCGGCCGTGCCCGCGGTTGTCGATCGCGATCACGCGATAGCCCCCGGCGGTGAGCTCACGCACCCAGCCGGTGTCGACCCAGTTGACCGTCGAGTTGGATGCGAAGCCGTGGATCAGCAGCACCGGATCGCCTTGGCCTTCGTCGAGGTAGGCGATCTCTACGCCGTCGGAGACGAAAGTCTGCATCGTGTGCGTCCTCAATTCGCGCCACAGGCGCGACGGGCTGCCGCCCTGGCCCGCTCGGGAGGGAGCCCCTCCCGAACCCGCCCCTTCTTGGCGACTTGGTTGCGTATCAGACGCCAGCGACGGCGTCGTAGTACTGCAGGTCGACGTAGCGCGATGGGTCGGTCAGCTTGGCGCCGCCGCCGAAGCGTGAGCGCAACTCGAGAACGACGTCGATGCCGGCCGGCAGCAGGGCAGCCTTCGGCGTCAGGCCAGACTTTGGCGAGAGCAGGCTCGCCATGACGGCGCCAGCGACGCGGGGCTGGATCTCCGGCATTTTCGCGAGGAGCAGATCGGTCGCCGCCTGCTTGTTGGCCGGGTCGAGCGTCCAGGCAAGGCCGCCCAGGTAGCCCTTGATGAAGCCCTTCAGCGCCTCGGGGTTCGCCGCGGCCCACTTGGCGCAGGCGGCATAGGCCTGGCCCTGGTAGTCGGGATAATACTTCGTGGAGGTGTCTAGCACCGTGAAACCGTTGCCGCGCGCGATCGAGGTGAACGGCTCGATCGTCAGCGTGCCGGTGTACTTGCCGGCCTTGACGGCCTCCCAGCGCACGGGTGTCGCGCCGACCGGCTCGATCGTGTAGTCGGCCTTCGTCAGGCCCGACTTGGCCAGCATTTCGTACAGCACGAACGCAAAGCCCGTATAGAGAGCGTCCATCGCCAGAACCTTGCCCTTCACGTCGGCGTAGGTCTTGACGTCGGCCTGCGTGATGAAGGCGAGCTCGATCTGCGTCGCGCCCATGAACGCGAAGAAATCGGGCACCGGATCGAGCTTCACCGCGCCCTGGCCCTCGACGTAGGCGACGACGTTGTCGAAGGCGGTGCCGGCGATGTGGAACTTGCCGTTTGCCAGGTTCTCGGCCTGATAGGCGGAGTTGGGCGTCGTCGTCATGTTGAGGGTTACGCCGGCCTTCTCGAACAAGCCCTGCTCGAGTGCGGCGAAGATCGGCAGGTTCTGTGCGCCGGGGAAAGCGATCAGCTCGACGGTGCTCATGTCGTTGGCATCCTCTGGTGTGTATCCGTGCCGCGAGCGGCTCTCGGGCAGCCAGTCACATATTAGCGGCCGGTCGGCAAGTCGGCGGAGGAGGATTGCCGCTCGGTTAGGGCGCGTTCAACGGCCCGAGCCGTCGGGCTGTTCGTTCTCGGGGACGACGACCTGTTGGGTTTCCACCGAGTAGAGGTCGAGCGGCTTGCGCACCAGATCGACGCCCATGCGCAGAGCGATGCCGAGGACGAGCATCCCCAGCAGCACGCGCAGGCCCTCGGAGCGAATGCGTCCAGCGAGCGCCACGCCGCGCTGGGCTCCGATCACGCCGCCGAAGATCAGGGGTACGCCCAGCAGGACATCGACGTTATAGTTCTGCGTCGATTGTATCACCGTGTTGAAAGCGCTGACGAAGATGATCTGCAACGCGCTGGTGCCGATGGCGATGCGGGTCGGCACGCGTACCAGATAGATCAGCGCTGGAACGATGACGAAGCCGCCCCCCACGCCCATGATCGCCGTCAGCCAGCCGACGAGGGTGCCGATCGCCACGGGTGGTATCGCGCTCGCATAGAGCTTGGATTGGCGGAACCTCATCTTGAAAGGCATGCGCTGGAGGAAGCTGTGCTGCCCGGGGCGGCGCATCGTCGGTGCATCCGCAGGCTTGCCGACCGCTTTGCGCCAGGAAACCAATCCCTCGCTCAGCATCAAAGTTCCGATGACACCGAGGACGACGACATAGTTCAGCGCAATGAAAAGGTCCAGTTGTCCCAGCGCCTTCAAGTAGCCCTGCATCTGCACGCCGAGTACCGCGCCGACGAGGCCGCCCAGGATCAGGAGGCGCCCCATTTTCTGGTCGACGTTACCCTGATGCCAGTGGCGCATGGCGCCCGAGACGGACGAGGCGATCACCTGCAGTGCGCCGGTGCCG
>CAMAYR010000113.1 GCA_945862355.1 Devosia equisanguinis
CGCCAACATCAAGTACGACGTCGTCAACGACCTGACCCACATCGCGCAGGTGGCGGCAGGGCCGCTTCTGGTGATGACGCATCCGAGTGTTCCGGCGAAGAACCTCAAGGAATTCTTCGAGCCGCTGAAAACCGATCCGAAGAAATACACGATCGCGACCAGCGGGCTCGGCTCGGCCGGCCACTTGACGGTCGAGTATCTGAAGCTTCAGGCGAAGGTCGAGACGCCCACGTTGCCATACCGTGGCGCGGGCCCGGCCCTCAACGATCTCGTCGGTGGCCATATCCACCTGATGGCCGATCCGATGCTGTCGGCGCTGCCCAACGTCAAGGCCGGCAAGCTGAAGGCGCTGGCGGTGACCACGGCCAAGCGCACGCCACTGGCGCCGGAGGTTCCCACCATCGCCGAGAACGGTATGCCGGCGTTCGAGATGGTCTCCTGGTACGGCGTGTGGGGGCCGAAGGGTCTCGAGAAGGGCGCGATGACGTTCCTCGGCAAGCACATTGCGGACGTCGCAAAATCCAAGACGTTCACGGACAGGCTCGCCAAGCTCGGCTTCGAGGCGACCTACCGCAACTCGAGCGACCTGCGCACCTACATCGTGGACGAGATGAAGCGCTACGAGCCGATCATCAAGGCCGCGAAGATCCAAGTGAAGTGACGAGCTGGCCAGCAGGCTGACCTGCCGCCTGAGCAAGACGAATCACAGAGAGATGACGACGATGGCACTCGACGACGCCGTTCCTGCCGAAACCGGCGCCAAGGCGCTTCCCGTTGTGGCAGCGCCCCTTGTTGCCACTCACTGGGGCATATATCGCGCGCGGATAGAGAACGGCGCAGCTGTTGCGCTCGAGCCCTACGCAGACGACCCGGACCCCTCGCCGATCGGTTCGGCGATGCTCGAGGCGCGCCTCTCGCCGGCACGCATCATGCGTCCGGCGGTGCGCAAGTCCTTCCTCGACAAGGGGCATGGCGCCGGCGGCGGCGGTCGCGGCGGAGAGCCGTTCGTGGAGGTCGACTGGGACACGGCGGTTGCCCTCGCCGCAGCCGAGCTCGATCGCGTCCGCAAGACCTATGGTAACGCTGCCATCTACGGCGGCTCCTACGGTTGGGGCAGCGCCGGCCGGTTTCATCATGCCGGCACGCAAGTGCATCGCTTCCTCAACACCATCGGCGGCTACACCCGCAGTGTGCAGAACTACTCGTTCGCCGCCGCCGACGTTATCCTTCCCCATGTGCTCGGCACGACGCAGGGCCTCGCCGCCGGCCATACGCCGTGGAGCCTGCTCGCCGGTCACACACAACTCGTCGTCGCATTCGGTGGGATGCCGGTGCGCAACGCGCAGGTGAGCAACGGCAGCATCGTCCGCCACTCCACTCGCGACAGCATTCGCCAGATGCACAGTGCAGGCGCACGCTTCGTCAACATCAGCCCGCTGCGCGACGACGCGATCGCCGAGGTCGGTGCGGAATGGCTGGCGCCACGCCCGAATACCGACACCGCGGTGATGCTGGGTCTTGCGCACGTGTTGATCACTGAAGGCTTGCACGACAAGGCTTTTCTCGATCGCTACACTGTCGGCTTCGACAAGCTGGAGGCGTACATTCTAGGCAACAGCGACGGCACGCCGAAAACGCCCGAGTGGGCAGCGGAGGTCAGCGGCCTCGAGGCGCAGATTATCCGGACGCTGGCGCGGCAGATGGCCGGCAAGCGCACGCTCGTCACCGTCTCTTGGGCACTGCAGCGGGCCGACCGCGGCGAGCAGCCGATCTGGATGGCGGCGGCTCTGGCCTCGATGCTCGGGCAGATCGGGCTGCCTGGCGGCGGTGTCGGCTACGGCTACTCCGTCTCTGGCGGTATCGGACGTGCGACGTCTACGGTCGCTTGGCCTTCGCTCGCGCAGGGACGCACGCGCGTCGACGATTTCATCCCGGTCTCTCGCGTTACAGACATGCTGCTGGGGCCTGGAACGCAGTTCGACTACAACGGCAAGCGCTACACCTATCCCGACATCAAGCTCGTCTATTGGGCCGGCGGGAACCCGTTCCACCACCATCAGGATCTCAACCGGCTTATCGAGGGCTGGCGGCGCCCCGAGACCGTAATCGTCCACGAACACTACTGGACTGCCCACGCGCGCCACGCCGACATCGTGTTCCCTGCAGCGACGATGATGGAGCGCAATGACGTCGCCGCATCGGGCCGCGACAACTTCCTGGCTGCTTCGCACCGCATCGCCGAGCCGCCCCCCGGGATGCGATCGGACTATGAGATCTTCCGCGCACTCGCCGCCCGTCTCGGTGCGGAGAACGAGTACAGCGAAGGTCGCAGCGAGGCCGATTGGGTCCGCCATCTCTACGCCGAGGCGGTGAAGAAGGCGGAAGCGGCCGGCCAGAAGCTGCCCGACTTCGAGACGTTCTGGCGCGAAGGCGTCGTGGAGGTGGCGACGCAGCCGGCCGAGCCGCTACTGGCCAGGTTCCGGGCCGATCCCGTGAAGAGCAAGCTCGCCACGCCGTCCGGCCGCATCGAGCTCTACTCCGAGAAGATCGCCTCTTTCGGATACGATGATTGCCTCGGCCATCCTGCCTGGTTGCCGCCGGAGGAATGGCTCGGCGCGACCGGCGCCGCGCGGCATCCCCTGCATCTGCTTTCCAACCAGCCGTCGCAGAAGCTGCACAGCCAGTACGACCACGGCAGCCATGCCCGCAGCATCAAGATCAAGGGACGCGAGCCGATCCGCATCAATCCTGCCGACGCTGCAAGGCGGGGCATCGCCCGGCATGACATCGTCCGCGTATTCAACGGCAGGGGCGCGGTGCTCGCCGCAGCCGTGCTCGACGACGGCGTGCGAGAGGGCGTGGTGCAGCTTGCCACTGGCTCCTGGTACGACCCGGTCGAGCCCGGCAGGATCGGCACACTCGACAAGCACGGCAACCCGAACGTGCTGACGCCTGATCACGGCACGTCGAAGCTGGCGCAGGCGCCAAGCGCGAATTCCTGCCTCGTCGAGATCGAGCGCTACGACGGTGAGGTACCAGCCATTACATGCTTCGACCCGCCGCCGTTCGAGGCCCGTCGATAGCGGTAAGCCGCACCTCGTTCAGCGCTCGAATCTTTGATTTATCGTGCTCTACATGCCGTCGGTAGATCAATCTGGGACGACCGTACTCTAGCAGCCGGCCGCCTGCCGCTTTCGGCGCAGGCGTCCCGCAATATTTCGCATGGGCTGATAAATCGCAGGCACAGCCCTGAGCCGCTTTTTCATTGCAGCACCCACCTTCTCCAGGCCGAGCACCATGTGCCCCTTGAGGGTGATCGGGAGTTCGACATCGACCAGCGCCGTTCGCACCACGCGGAAGGTTTCCTTGTAGGGATAGTCGCCGATCGTGAAGTCGAACTCGCGCAGGCCACGCGCATGGAATTCCTGCATGGTGCGGTCGAAAAGCAGTCGCCCCGGTGAACAGCGCGCCCAGGCCCCGCCGGCCTGACCGAGCCTCAGCATGTAGAGCGTGCGTCCATTGGCGATGCCCAGCAGCCCCGACACGACCTCGTCGTCGCTCGTCTGGAGCGCAGTGACGATTGTTGTGCCGGCTTCGATGCCATTCCCGACGAGGTGAGAATAGAAGTTGCCGCAATTCTCGCCATCGAGCACGTAAGGCTTGCCCAATGCTGTGATCCGCTGGCGCTGCATTTCCGCGAGGCTATCGAGAATGTGCAATGCTTCTCGACGTTGCGTGGCGACGACGAGCCTTGCGTTCGCGCCGCTGCGTTCGAACAGGCGCCAGCATCGTTCGACCTCTCGTCTGACCTTGCCGTCGAGGCTGCGATGGTAGCTTTGCCAGGTGCCCTCGATCGCGACGACGTTACTGCCCAGGGCGCAGCCCCGCGCGCGCGGCAGATGGGCCAGAGGGTTCGACCGGCCGACCAGCAGATGCGGCATCTTCGTCAGGCGCAGGATGTCGGCTTCGCCCTCCAGCGAGCGTGCCAGAGAGCGAGCCAGCGCTTTGGATTGGTCAGGCGAGGTGGGAGCACGTCCAAACAACAATGGCGCATTGTAGTCGGTGACACCGAGGTCGGCGAACTCAGCGACCCGGTGCGTGTCCTCGCTCATGGCGATCAGCGGAAATATTGCCGCCGGCGTACCTCCCGGCGCCTCCCGGCAGACGGCGATCAGCGGCCTCACTCCTCTGCGCCGGCCCATTGTGGCGTACCATGCCGACAGCCATTCTCGGCTCTGGAAAGCCGTCGGAGCGATCGCGTTGGCCGCGATGTCATCGACCGCAGCGGTCCAATCGCGCACGATCTCGACAGTATAGGACGCCGCCATGATCGGCTTGGTCTCGCAATAGAGTCGGGAGCGTCAGGCGGATCGGCCGGTCAATTCCACGACGTGGCCCGGCCGGCCGGCATCGAGTTTGAACTCGATCGGCTTATGCACTTTCTTGGATTTGGCAAACCATTTCGTTCGGCTGAGCCCCCGCACCATGAGCCCCTTCGCGAAGAAGCCGGCACCGGAAACGGCACGGCTTTGCGGCGCGTAGCCCATCCGGTAGCGCATCGCGCCGTTCGCGAGATTGAGGCGATGCCCCATCAGCGCCTCGTGCGCCCAGTATTCAGTCGTGATCGACACATTGAGGCAATCGTAGTTCACGACCCGATGCGGGCTGTTGAGCGGCCAATGCAGCATTTGGCCAGGCTCCAGGTCGTATACGAGCGCGTAATCGTCGTACCAGCCGTCGAACGGTATATCGACCTCGACCTCGTAGATCGCAATGCGCTCGAGGTCCTCGCCGCGCAGGAATGGTGCCTTGTTCGGGTAGACGTAGACGCGCTTGCGTCCGGCGACCTGCCAAAGTGATTGGTTCGGCAAGTCGCAATGATAGTAGACTTGCGCGCCCGGCGAGGAGATCAGGATGCCGAAAGATCGGGTTGGAAAGCCGCTCTGGTCCTTCACGCGGATACCGATCTCCTCGAACATCTGATCGAGAACTCCAGCGTATCGCGGATCGACGTCATTGGTCTGCCGCAAGTTCAGCCAAAGTCGTCCCTGCGCAATGGCCTGGATCACGTCCTTTCCCGACAAGCTGCCGATTTCGCCCTCGCGCCACAGCTTCTTGTCGTTCTGCCCGCCCATGTGGACCAGCATGTAGAACTCGCGTGGATAGGCATCGATCAGAGCCGCCAGCCCCTCCATGCTGAACAGCGGCGACTGATGCAGCGTGTGACTGACCTTGATCGGGTGCTTGCCCCACAACGCCGTAAGGTCGGGCGTCCAGTGCTCAAGAATGCGCTGTGACGGTGCTGAGCGGGCTTCTTTCGCACGATCTGCCGGGGCGATAGTCTGCTGCATGGCTGGCATTCCTGTCGTCATAAGGTCTAGACGAGGATGGCGCACCGCTCATGATGCAAAGCCATCTGAAGGTACGAATGCCTCTCATTCGTCCCACACGCAACAACCCAGATGCGAAACTAGGCACGAATGGTTAAGACGACCCCTGATCGGTGCGTCTGACCGTCACGCCGACCCGACGTATCGCCTTGGTTGTGGCATCACGCTCGCGGTGGCAGACGACTGCCGCTGAATCTGTAGAGCGTGCGTGACAGCACGTCGATTACGGCCCGCACGAGCAGCCGCTCGATCGATTTCGGCCTTCCACTCGCCAACCATAGCAGGCCTACGACGAGGCAATAGACCGCTGCACCGCACGGGATCGCAATTGCGAGCTCCACGATCGCCGACCCGAAAGACAGCGGCACGCCCTCCGTAACCAGGTAGCCGGTCAGCACCGCCGACATCGCGAAGGCGCCGGCGAAACTGCGCCAAGTTCCCCCGATTGCCTCCATCGGCTTCAGCCCGACGACCCGGTGTAGAAGAACGAAGTGCAATGGCAACACAAGAAGAGCCGACACCTTGAATGCATATGCGGCGCCGATCAGGCCGTGGGAAGGAACCAGTATGAGTAGCAACACCAGCAGCACGGCCAGCAGCAGAGCCGTCAGCGCGGTCTGCAGCCTCGGCCTGCCGGAAGCCATCAGGAAGTAGCAGTTGTTGGAGCCGATGGCGTTTGCTAGCGCGCCGAATGCCACGATCTGGATGATCGGGACCGCTTCGTCCCACTTAGGCCCCAGCCAGGCATGGACCAGCGCAGGGGCGACGCAGCTCAGTCCGACGGCGGCAGGAAGCCCGACGAGCACCGTCAGGCAGAGCGTGTCGATCAACGCCTTCTTCAATTCGTAGGCATCGTCCTGGATTTTGGCGTACTTCGGGAAGACGGCCGAGTTCACTGCCGAAACGAATTCCGTCAACGGCATCGAGGTCAGCTCGTTGGACACATTGTAGATTGCGAGGTGGTGCATGCCGAGCGCGCGGCCGATCACGAAATCGCCGATGCGAAGGCGCAGGCCCTCGATGAAGTTGGAGATCTGCACCCAGACGGAAAAGCTCATCAACTCGTGCCACTTTGCGAGCGTGAGCCGTGGCCGATAGGAATGCAGGACGTACCCCATCACCGTGAAGCCGATGCGCAGGATCAGCGCCGCCGCGATCAGCGCCCAATAATTCTGCCACCAGACGGCCAAGGCGATGCAGGCCGTGATGTTGACGACGCGCGGCACGAACATGCGCCAGAAATCGGCCTCGAACCGCATTTCACGGCGCAGCAGGGCCGTCGCGAGGTTGTTGCAGCCCGCTACCAGCGGCAAGAGCCCCATGACGATGATCGGCAACACGAGGTCGGGGTTGCGAAATGCCACGGCGAATGGGTAGGCGAGCGCCGCGATCAGCACAAAGCCGACGATGCCCGCAATCAGCTGCAGGGTGAAAGCCGTATCGAAGTGCTCTCGCGTCGGGTTCGGGTGCCTGACGAGAGACCAGTCGAAACCGAACAGGGCCAGGATTTCCACCAGCACCATCACGGAAAGCGCCATTTGGAAAAGGCCGAAGTCCGATGGCGTCAAATAGCGCGCCGTTATGGCAAGGCTGACGATGCCGCCCATCCGGTCGATGACGCGCGCCAGCAGTATCCACGCGACACCGCGCGCGACGACGCCGTCTGAATCTGCAGCCATAGGTTCCTCTTGCGAGAGGCCGCGTCCGAAGAGCGTCATCCCGTAGCACGATGATCGGTCTAAAGCAGAACGGCTGGCCCGCGCTTTCGAAGTAGAGGCATCATTAATGGCGGCGTCCAGCTCTGACCAGCGCTCGCCCCTGCCCTGCGCGAAAATGCCTTGCAATCGGCCGACACAGGCCTGAAGACCACAGGGAAAACGGCGGCCATCGACACATGGTGAACGCGGCAGCCGATCAACGGAGCGACTGACCGAGGTAGGCGATGAATTTCGGTATCACACTGTCGAATCGCGGCGTGCTGGTAGGCCTCACGACGCCGAAAGCCCTGCTGCAGCTGGCTGATGCCGTAGAGGCCTGCCCACAGATGGACTCGGTCTGGTGCGGCGACGCTCTGTTCGTGAACAGGCGGCTCGATGCGTTGACGCTACTGGCAGCGGTTGCCGGCCGGACGGATCGCGTGCTGCTCGGACCCGCCTGCATGGGCTCGTTCGCCCTCAGGAACCCGATGGTGCTCGCCTATGAGTGGGCCTCGCTCGACGTCATCTCGAACGGTCGCACCCGGATGGTGGCCTGCTCGGGTGGCGGCGCCGGACCGGAGTGGGAGGCCGAGACGCGAGCGATGGGCTACGGCGCCGATGACCGTCACAAGCTGATGGTGGAGGCGATGGCAGTGATGCGCCACCTCTGGACCAAGGACAACGTGCCTTTCGAAGGTCAGTTCTTCAAGTTCGCCGACCTCACGCTCGAGCCGAAGCCCGTGCAGAGCCCGTGCCCGCTGTGGATGGCGACCAACGCCGGCCGCCAGATTCGAGGCGAGGTACAGATGGCCGGTACGGATTTCGCGCTCAAGCGGGTCGGCCGCATCGCCGACGGCTGGATGACCCATTCGGTGAGCCGGGAAGGCTTCACCAAGTCCTGGCAGATGATCCTGGATGCTGCGACAGCCGCCGGTCGCGATACGTCCGGTTTCGATCACGTACTGTATCATCACATCAACGTGGGCGAGGATGCCGAGGCTTGTCTGGCCGACAGCAAGAAGTTCCTCGACCTGTACTATGGCGCCAACTATACCCGCGAGCGCCTCGAGGGCTGGCTTACCTACGGCTCGCCGCAGCGCTGCATCGAGGATCTCAAGAAATGGAAGGAAGCCGGGTGCAAGCGCATCACCTTCCGCCTGTCGACGATGAGCGATCCGATGACGCAGCTCAAGCGCGTGACGGAGGAAGTCCTGCCTTACGTCTGATGGTGGCTTCGTGACCTCGATGCTTTCCGCCGCCGAGCTTCGCTCGATCGCAAGCGACTGGCCCCTCGACCGAATGGTGGTCGAGGCCGCGCGGCTGCGTGACGCCGGCTTCGGTGGCGTCGTCTCCTACTCGCGCAAGGTGTTTATCCCGCTCACACGCCTGTGCCGGGATGTCTGCCACTACTGCACGTTTGCCGAAGCGCCGAGGGCGGGAAGGCCAGCCTATCTTTCGGTCGCCGAGGTGCTCGAGATCGCCCGCGCCGGCCAGCGCGCCGGCTGCCGGGAGGCGCTGTTCACGCTCGGCGACAAGCCGGAGCTTCGCTACGTTGCCGCGCGCGACTGGCTCGACGCGCAAGGCTTCGCCAGCACGATCGGCTATCTCGCCCACGTGGCAGAAATCGTATTCGAGGAGACCGGCCTCTTCCCGCACGTCAATCCCGGCGTGATGACTGCCGCCGACATCGCTGCGCTGCGCAACGCCTCGATCTCTCAGGGTCTGATGCTGGAATCCACCGCGGCGCGACTTTGCGACCGCGGCGGGCCGCATTTCGGATCGCCAGACAAGCTTCCCGCCGCCCGGCTCGAGACTATCGCGCTGGCCGGAGCCGCCCGTGTTCCCTTCACCAGCGGCATCCTGATCGGCATCGGCGAGACGCGACTGGAACGGCTCGACGCGCTTCTCGCACTGCGCGACCTCCACGAGCGGTACGGGCACATCCAGGAGGTGATCGTCCAGAACTTCCGCGCCAAGCCCGCAACGCGCATGGCGCAGACACCTGACGCCGAGATCGACGACCTGAAATGGACCATTGCGCTGGCGCGGCTGGTGCTTGGCCCGCACATGAGCATCCAGGCGCCGCCGAACCTGTCCTATGAGCGTTTCCCCGAGCTGGTGGCTGCGGGCCTGAACGACTGGGGCGGCGTGTCGCCCGTCACCCCCGATCACGTGAACCCCGAGGCCGCCTGGCCGCAGATCGCCTCGCTGGCCGCGGCCACCGCTGCGCAAGGCAAGACCCTGGTGGAGCGGCTGGCGAGCTATCCTGCCTACGTCGTGCCCCAGCGCATCGCCGAATGGCACGATGCCCGGTTCGTGCCGGCGCTGCTGCGCGCAACCGATGCCTCTGGCTTCGCCCGCGAGGACCGATGGGCGCCGGGGCTGTCACGCCCGGCAACGATCTCCGCGCCTCCCGCAGGGCATGGGGCAGCCGGAGCAATTTCGCCCATCGTGAGCCGCGCCGCCGCCGGCCGCCGCCTCGACGAGCGTGACGTCGTGCGGCTGTTCGAAGCGCGCGGCGCAGAGCTTCGATGCGTGCTCGACGCCGCCGACGATCTCCGTCGGGCGGTGAACGGAGACACCGTCACCTACGTCGTCAACCGCAACATCAACTATACCAATATCTGCGGCTATCGTTGCCGGTTCTGCGCCTTCTCGAAGGGCACGGCCAAGGCGCTGCGTGGCCGGCCCTACGATCTCGACCTCGAGGAGATCGTGCGGCGCTCGCGCGAGGCGTGGGAGCGCGGCGGCACAGAGGTCTGCCTGCAGGGCGGCATTCATCCCGACTACACCGGCGAGACGTACCTGGCGGTCTGCCGCGCCATCAAGGCGGCGATCCCGGATATGCACGTCCATGCCTTCTCGCCGCTCGAGGTCAGTCAGGGTGCGGCGACGCTGGGTATCCAGCCGCGCGAGCTGCTCATGGAGCTCAAATCGGCCGGGCTCGGATCGCTCCCTGGCACGGCAGCGGAAATCCTGGACGACGAGGTGCGCCGCGATCTCTGCCCCGATAAGCTGACGACACGGCAGTGGCTCGATGTCGTGGAGGCCGCCCACAGCGTCGGCTTGCGCACCACTGCGACGATCATGTTCGGGCACATCGACACGCCGGTTCACTGGGCGCGGCACCTTCTCGCCATTCGCGACCTGCAGGAGCGCAGCCTCGGCAATGGAAATAGCGGCTTCACCGAGTTGGTGCCGCTGCCCTTCGTCCACATGGAGGCGCCGATGGCGCTGAAGGGTGCAGCACGCAGCGGCCCGACTTTCAGGGAGGCGCTGCTCGTCCACGCCGTTGCGCGCCTCGTGCTCAATCCGCTGATCCCGAGCATCCAGGTTTCCTGGGTGAAGATGGGACCGGATGGTGCCAAGGCCGCGCTGGCGGCCGGCGTGAATGATCTGGGCGGGACCCTGATGAACGAGAGCATCTCGCGGGCGGCGGGCACCACGCACGGCGAGGAATTCGGACCCGAGGCGATGGATAGCCTGATACGATCGGCGGGACGGACCCCGCTTCAGCGCTCGACGCTCTATGGCGCTCCGCCACCCGAGCAGGTAGCCCGCTCCTATGGAGCCCTGCCGTGCGCGCCGCGCAATGAGCCAGGGCCGCGTCGCGGGATGCCTTCGCGGATGGCGGGCGCAGTGCTTGCTCCCCCAGGGGCGGAGGCCGCAGAGTAGATAAGAACCAGGAGGGACGCTGGATGCCGCTGACGGGCAAGACGATCGCCGTGCTGGGTGGTACCGGGGCTGAGGGCTCTGGACTTGCCTTCCGCTGGGCCCACGCTGGAATTCCCGTTCTCATCGGCTCACGCGATGCCGCGAAGGCAGCCGCGGCCGCCGACGAGTTGAATGCGTTGCTCGCCGGTCGCACCGGCGTGACCGGTCTCGACAACGCAGCCGCTGCCGCGCTCGCCGACATCGTGGTTCTCGCCGTGCCCTACACCGCGCAGCAGGCGACTGCGCTCGACGTGAAGAGCGCGTTGGCCGGCAAGATCCTGGTCGACGTGACCGTTCCGTTGATGCCGCCGAAGGTCGACCGCGTTCAGCTTCCCGGCGGACGCTCCGCGGTCGAGCAATTGGCCGAGAAGCTCGGGCCCGATACGCAGGTGGTGGCGGCCTTTCAGAACGTCGGCGCGCATCACCTGAAGGATTTGGCGCATCGAATCGACTGCGACGTTCTCGTGTGCGCCGACAGCAAGGCCGCGCGCGAGACGGCGATCGCTCTCGCCGCAGCTGCAGGCATGGTCGGCATTCACGCAGGCGCGCTGGCCAATGCCGCGGCAGTCGAAGCGATGACGTCCGTGCTGATCGCGATCAACAAGGCCTACAAGGTCAAAGCCTCGGGCGTGCGCATCACTGGTCTGCCGGACGCTTCGGCTCGAAGTGGAAATTGACCATGCAGTGGATCGTCATTCCCTATCGTGGACCCGCGGGTGCAAAAAAACGGCTCGCCGGCTCGCTGTCGGAGGCTGCGCGTCGGCAGGTGTCGCGCGCCATGTTCCAGCATGTGCTCAACGTCGCCTGCGAGACGGTCGGTGCAAGTCGAGTGCTCGTCGTCACCGTATCTCGAACGGCAGCGGCGATGGCGCGGCGCGCCGGGGCGAGCGTGCTCAAGGAGCGCGCTCCCGGCCTCAACGCTGCGGTGCAGGAGGCTTGCACGCACCTGCGCTCTCGCGGCGCGACCACTGCGACCGTCGTGGCCGCCGATCTGCCGCTTCTGTCGAAGTCGAGCCTTTTATCGCTCAACGCGCGCGCGAGCCGTGGCCATGTCGCGATTGCTGCTGATCGCAGTGGCACAGGCACGAATGCCGTTGCGCTTCCACTGAGAGCACCCTTCGTGTTCAAGTTCGGCGACGATAGTTTCCGCCTGCACCTCGAGCAGGGCCGCACCCGCCGCCTCCCCGTGCGCGCGATGACCGCACCGCAACTCGCCGCCGATGTCGACGTGCCTGAGGATCTCGAGCTTCTGGCAGACCCCGCGGCGCTCTCGACGTTGCCATCTGTTCAGTCCGCAGCGTTGCGGGGGCTGAGATGACGAGCGGGCCGCTTGCCGGATTGAAGGTTCTCGACCTCACCTCGGTCGTGTTCGGGCCGCTTTGCACGCAGGTGCTGGGCGACCAGGGCGCCGACATCGTCAAGATCGAGGCGCCGGAGGGCGATACCACGCGCTACACCGGCCCCGCGCGCAACAAGGGCATGGCGGCGCTGTTCCTCGGTCTGAACCGCAACAAGCGCTCGCTCGTCCTGGATCTGAAACAGCCAGCCTCCAAGGACGCGCTGTGGAAGCTCGTCGACTCGGCCGACGTGCTGGTGCATTCGATCCGGCCGCAGGCGGTCGCGCGGCTGGGCTTCTCACCCGAGGCCGTGCTCGCTCGCAATCCGCGCATCGTCTATGCCGCGCTGACAGGCTACGGCACGGGCGGTCCCTATGAAGGTAAGCCCGCCTACGACGACGTGATCCAGGGCCAGTCCGGCATCGCGATGTTGATGAGCCAGATTGCCGGCGAGCCGCGCTATGCGCCGATGATCATGGGCGACAAGACGTGCGGCCTCGTCGCGTCGCAGGCGATCACGGCCGCGCTGCTCGCGCGCGAGCGGACGGGCAAAGGCCAGTACGTCGAGATCCCGATGCTGGAGACGATGGCGGCCTTCGTTCTGGCGGAGCACATGTTCGGGCACACGTTCGACCCACCGCGCGGCGACATTGGCTACAATCGTGTTCTCGCGCCGTGGCGCCGTCCCTACAAGACAAAGGACGGTTACATCGCGATGCTCGTCTACACCGACGCGCAGTGGCGCCGGTTCTGGATGCTCGTTGGCCGCGAGGAGCTCGGCCTCGATCCCCGCTTTGCGACGATGGCGGCGCGCGCGGACAACATCGCCGAGGTGTACCGCATCGCTGGAGAGTGCATGCTGGCACGCACGACAGAAGATTGGCTGGCCGTGCTGGCGAAGAACGAGATTCCCGCCGCGCACGTGCGCTCGCTGAGCGACCTTCTCACCGACGAGCATCTGGCCGCCGTCGGCTTCTTCAAGCGCGCATCGCACCACACCGAAGGTGATCTGCTGATGCCGGGGCCACCGGCTCGCTTCGGCGCGACGCCGGCCGGTATAGAGAGGCTGCAGCCCCGCCTCGGCGAGCACACGCGCGAGATCCTGGCGGATGCCGGCTTCACAAAGCAGGACATCGCACTTGTCCTCGCGGAGACCGGTGGGGCGGCTAGCACCGGTTAGCGCGCTGAATGCAGGCGGCCCGGCTCCGCCAACGACAAATCCCCAAGAAGGAGAACCGAATAGATGCGCACCGTCGGCATAGGATTTTATTGGAACGACCTGAAGGTCGGCGAGCAGTTCCGGACGCTCAATCGCACAGTCACCGAGGCCGACATCGTCCAGTTCATCGGCGTGACGGGCATGGTCGAGACACTCTTCACCGATCTCTCGTTCGCGGAGCACCACGGCACCATCAAAGGCCGCGTCTCACCCGCCGCACTCGTCTACACGATGATAGAGGGTCTGTTGTGCCAGGCCACTATGCAGATGACGGGTCTGGCGCTGCTCGAGGTCGAGAAGAAGGTTCTGAAACCGGTCTTCGCCGGTGACACCATCCACGCGGAGGTCGAGGTCACGGCGATCCGCCCGACATCGAAGGGCAATCGCGGCATCGTCACGACGCAGAACAACGTCGTGAACCAGAAGGGCGAGACCGTGATGACGTACCGGGCCGTCCGCATGATGGCGGGCCGTCCTGCGTGACGACGGGTTGCCGCGAAAAGAGCATCTCAGGCAGGAGCCGCAAATGCGTGGATTGAAGGACAAGGTAGCAGCCGTCACCGGCTCGGCATCGGGCATCGGCCGCGCGATCGCGTTGCGGCTCGCCGCGGAAGGTGCGCTGGTCGCGCTGCTCGACCTCAACGACAAGGGCGCCGATGACGTCGCCGAGACGATCAAGGCAGCTGGCGGGAAGGCGATCGCGATCAAGACCGACATCACGGACCGCGCCAGCGTCGAAGCGGCCGTCGACGCCATTGAGAAGAACGCCGGACCAATCGACATTCTCGTCAACAACGCCGGCTGGGACATTCCGATCCCGTTCGTGGAGACCGACAGGGCGTTCTGGGACAAGGTGATCGCGATCAACCTTTATGGTCCGCTCAACATGCATCACGTGGTGGTGCCGAGAATGATGGCGCGCAAGAAGGGCCGCATCGTCAACATCGCCTCCGACGCCGGGCGTGTCGGCTCTTCGGGCGAGGCGGTCTATTCTGCGTGCAAGGGCGGCATCATCGCCTTCACGAAGACGATCGCTCGCGAGGCGGCGCGGGCCAACATCAACGTCAATTGCGTGTGCCCCGGTCCGACCGACACGCCGCTGTTCGACGCGTTCAAGGCGCAATCGGCAGACGGCGCGAAGATCGCGGAAGGTCTCGCACGGGCAATTCCGTTCCGCCGGCTCGGCCAGCCCGAAGACTATCCCGGCATCGTCGCGTTTCTCGCTTCCGACGACGCAGCCTACATCACCGGCCAGGTGATCTCGGTGTCGGGCGGCCTGACCATGCACGGATGAAGGCGGGCACCCTCACTCCACCACGTCCGCCCACAGATCGTACTCGTCGGCGTGCATGACGCGCACCTTTACCTTGTCGCCGATCTTCAGGTGCGTTGCGCCGTTCAGGAACACGCATCCGTCGATCTCCGGCGCGTCCCAGGCCGAGCGCGCTATCGCACCTTCCTCGTCCACGTCGTCGACCAGCACGTCGATGGTCTTGCCGATGCGGGTGGCCAGCACGTGGCTCGACACGGCACGCTGCACGCCCATCAGCGCTTCCCAGCGCTCCTCTTTCACGTCCTCGGGCACTTGCCCGGGCAGAGCATTGGCTTTGGCGCCGGGAACATCCTCGTACTTGAAGCAGCCCACGCGCGTGAGCCGCGCCTCTTGCAGGAAGTCTAGCAGCATCCGAAAATCGTCGTCCGTCTCGCCGGGAAATCCGACGATGAACGTCGAGCGGATGGCGAGATCCGGGCAGATCTCCCGCCACCGGTCGAGACGCTCGAGCACCTTGTCCTGCGAGGCCGGTCGGCGCATCGCCTTCAGGATCTTCGGCGAGGCGTGCTGGAAGGGGATGTCGAGATAGGGAAGGATCTTGCCTTCCGCCATCAGCGGGATCACCTCGTCGACGTGCGGATAGGGATAGACGTAGTGCAATCGCACCCACGCGCCGAGCTCGCCGAGAGCTTGTGTCAGCTCGAAGAACCGCGCCTTCAGCGGCTTTTTCTTCCAGGGGCTTTCGGCGTACTTGATGTCGAGGCCGTAGGCGCTGGTGTCCTGGCTGATGACGAGCAACTCCTT
>CAMAYR010000114.1 GCA_945862355.1 Devosia equisanguinis
TCCGAAGCCGATCTCGAGCCGTCCGCCGCTCATGTGGTCGAGCATCGCGATCTCCTCGGCGAGGCGGATCGGATGGGAGAAAGGGATGGCGTAGATCAGCGGGCCGAAACGCAAGCGTCTCGTGCGCTGGGCGACGGCTGCCAGCCAGACGCTGGGCGAGGCGCCCATGCCGAGCGGCGTGAAATGATGCTCTGCGGGATGATAGCTGCGAAAGCCGAGGCGCTCGTAGGCCTCGACGACCTGAAGCCGCGTCTCGTACATGGCCTGGAGCGGCTGGCCGTCGGCGTCGACGTGGTCGAAGACTGCGAACTCCATGCGGCAGCTACCTTCTGAACGTGTCAGCTACTTCTGACGGTGCTAGCTACTTCTGGCGATGGCAGACCGGGTAACGCTACAACCCTTTGCTCATCGCTGATGGCCGTCGACATAATACCAGCGACCGCCTTCACGAACGAAGCGGCTCGTCTCATGCATTCGCGTGGCGGGGCCACCGCCGGTACGGTGCCGGGCGACGAACTCGACGGTGGCGCTGTCGCCGTCGGTCGTCGTGTGCCTGACCTCGAGGCCAAGCCATTTCGGCGGCGGATCGTGGCGCAGGAGGCGAATGTCGGCAGGCCGCGTACTTGGGTGCCACGTGTCGAACAGGTATTCCTCGAGGCGCAGCACGAACGCTGAATAGCGCGAGCGCATGAGGGCCTCGGCTGTGGCGGCCGGCATGCCGGCGTGGGCGGGAGCGCAGCATTCCGCATACTGCCTGCCCGAGCGGCATGGGCAGGCGGCCGGCTCCGGGCTCGTGGGCCTCGACACGTGCTCACCGCCTATTCCAGCTTGAAGCCCTTGTGGCGGACGAAGGCGCCCCAGTCGGTGCGCTGGGGCACGGCATACTGTCGTGCCTTGTCCTCGGACCAGCCGTAGGACGGATCCTCGCCCCACGTGCCGACGTCGCGCTGGGTGCGATAGGGCGCAACGCTGCTTCGGCGGGTATCGTAGGCGTCGACAGCCCCGCGCAACCCATCTTCCTTGAAGGTGTCGCGGTGGACGGTGTGGGTGAGCGGCAGGCGCAGGGTGACCCAGTTGGGCCGCTCTGGACGACCCAGGCCAAGGCCGGCGATCGGGAAAACATGATCGGGCAGATTGCACATGCGGCTGACCTCTGCGGCATGATCGCGGATCACGCTGACGGGCGTGCAGCCGAACCCGGCCGCCTCGGCGGCCGTCACGAACGCCGACAGTGCAATTGCGGCATCGACAGTGGCGTTGAAGAAGGCGTCGAGATGATCGTTTGGGAAGGGCTTGCCGCGCCATTCGTTGATTTGCCGCTGGCGTCGGTTGTTGCCGAGGAAAAGCAGGAAGTGCGGGGTGCCAGGAATCCAATCGTTGTCGGGCAGCAAATCCACGATGCGTGCGCGCTTGGCCGGATCCTCGACGATGAGGATGTCGCGCTGTTGCAGATCGCTCTTCGTCGGCGATGACAGTGCGATGGCACACAACGTGTCGATGGTCTCAGGCGCGAGAGGCTCGGGCTTGAAGCGGCGCACGACGCCACGACCGGCCATGCGCTCCCAGGCCTGCGGCGGGTCGATGTCGCCTGCGTTCGAGGGCGCGCCATCGCCGAAGCGATGTTTGAACGTGGCGAAGATGTCGGTCATGGCGCGGTACCGTTCGTAGGCTGGGTCAGGGGTAATGCGACCCGACAGCTGTGTGTCGATGGTCAAAGGGCAAGTGCCGGGTCGCGTAATGCCTGCTTCAGCCCAGATGCTGGCGCCAGAAGCCGAGGGTGCGCTCCCAGGCGAGCTCTGAATGTGCGCGGTCGTGGGCGTCTGGCCGCTGCTCGTTCACGAAGCCGTGGTCGGCGTCGTACTTGTAGAACTCCGGCTTCTTGCCTGCTGCCTGCATCGCGGCTGCGAACTTGTCGGCTGCTTCGGGCGTGCACCAGTCGTCGCGCAGCGCGAAGTGGCCCATCAGCGGCACCTTGACGTCGGCTGGCTTGGCTGCGGCCTCGGGCGGAATGCCGTAGAAGCAGACGGCGGCTGACAGCTCGGGGATCTTGCAGGCGCCTATGATGGTGACGGCGCCGCCCATGCAGAAGCCGGTGAGGCCGACCTTGACCGCGTTCTTCTTGAGGTACTGCACGGCGCCGCGCACGGTCTGCTCGGTAGCGTCGAGGAAGTTGAGCGAGCCCATCTCTTTGCCGGCCGCGTCGCGGTCGTGGTAGGGCACGACCACGCCATCGTAGAGGTCGGGCGCGACTGCGTCGTAGCCGGCGAGCGCGAAGCGGTCGCAGATGCCCTTGATCTGGTCCTGCAGGCCCCACCATTCCTGTATGACGACGATGCCCGGCCGGTTGCCCTGGCCAGCCTTTGCTAGATAGCCCGATGCATCCTTGCCGTCGGGGCGTTTGAACGTGATCCTGGTGCCCATGGGGCGGCCTCCGTGGTGAGCAGGTTGGTTGGGACAGGTCTCGGTCGACAGGTTATAGGGGAGAAGGCCTCGGTGCCAACTCCCCACCCGGAATTCCCGCTGGGGCGATATCCGAGACAGCGTTTCAATCGTCGATGGTATTCCGACCTCGACGCTTGGGGCCCGCAACCGACCTCGGGAATTCGCCCTCTTCCATGTCGTCAGCACCTTCCGACAAGTCCGACCGCGTGCCTATGCTCGAGTACGGCTTGCTGCTGCTGCTCGCGACGCTTTGGGGGGCTTCGTTCTCTTTCCTGAAGATTACCGTCGCCTCGATACCGCCGCTGACGGCGATCTCGTGGCGCACGGCTATCGCCGGCGTGGTGCTATACGCGCTGTTGCGCTGGCAGGGTATCAAGCTGCCGACGGACTGGGCGAGCTGGCGCGGGCTGATGGTGATCGCGGCCGTCAACACTGTGTTCCCATTCATACTGATCGCGTGGGGTCTTCAGTACGTCGACGCCAGCCTCGCGGTGATTTTGAACTCGACCACGCCGATCTTCGCGTTCCTCATCACCTGGCGGCTGACGCGACAGGAGGCGATTACGCAGCGCCGCGCGTTCGGCGTCGCCATCGGGCTGGCGGGCATCGTCCTGATACTGGGTATGTCGGCGTTGTCGGGTCTCGGGCAACAATTGATACCGCAGCTCGCCCTGGTGGTGGCTTCGGTATCATATGCGACGTCGGCGATTTACGGGCGCACGCTGAGGGCGCTCGATCCCCAGGTGGTGGCGTGTGGCTCCCTGCTCGTGGGGGCTGCCGTGCTGGCGCCGTTGGCGCTCGTGGTCGAGGCGCCGTGGACGATCTCGCCGACGGCGAATTCAGTCGCGGCGCTCGTCGTGCTGGCGGTGCTGTGCACGGCCCTCGGGAATGTACTGTACTTCCGACTGCTTGGAACGCTGGGCTCGCTCGGCACCACGGCGCAATCCTATCTGCGCGTGCCGATCGGGGTTCTGGCGGGCATCTTGCTCGTCGGGGAGGAGTTGACCTCGACGGCTGGGATCGGGCTCCTGTGCGTCGTGATCGGCGTAATGGCGATGACTTGGCCGGCGGATCGTGCCTTGCCGCTGGTGGCTTGGTTCAGGGGACGTGTCATGCCCGTCTGGCGCAGCATGCGCGCGGCGTATCAGGCTTTTGTCGCGCGATTGCCGCCGCGGGTGCTCGACTACACGCTGCTGGTGATCGTCGCCACGTTGTGGGCGGGCTCGTACATCTGGGTGAAGATCGGCCTGGAATCCATTCCACCGCTGACGTTGATGACCGGCCGCATCGTGATTGCCGGCGTGATGCTGCACCTGCTGCTCGGCTGGCGTGCGGCCAAGCTGCCGCGCGGCCGGGAGATATGGGGCATCTATGCCGTGCAGGGCATGCTTGGAACGGTCGTACCGTTCGTGCTGGTGGCATGGGGGCAGCAATGGGTCGATGCGGGCCCGGCAGCGATCCTCAACTCGATCTCTCCGGTGTTCGCGTTCCTGATAACGTGGGCGATCACGCGGCACGAGCCGGCGACGGGGCTGAAGCTGTTCGGCGTGGCGGCAGGGCTTGCCGGCGTGATCGTGGTGATCGGACCTGCATCGTTCGGCGGGGCGAGCCTGCTGCCGCAGGTCGCCATGGTGGTCTCTGCGTTCAGCTACGCGCTCGCTGCGATCAACTCGCATCGGTTGCGGGCGGGCGATCCGTTCGTAAACGCGGCGGGATCGCTGACCGCGGCAGCGGTGATCATTCTGCCGTTCACGCTGATCATCGAGCAGCCGTGGACGATCAGGCCATCCTCGACGGCGCTTTGGGCCATGCTGGCGCTGGGCGTGATGTCGACCGGGCTCGGCTACATTCTCTATTTCAGGCTGGTGCGCGCGCTCGGCTCCATCGGGGTGACGGCGCAGTCCTATCTGAGGGCGCCCATCGGCGTGTTCCTGGCGGCAATCATGCTGGGCGAGAGCGTGACGTTGCCGATGCTCGGCGGCATGGCGCTGGTCGTGCTCGGCGTGTGGGCGATGACGCGGGAGGGCGCGGCGGCAAAACCGGCGGGCGAAGCAAAGAAATAGGCGCCGTCGGGCAACGCGCCTTCATGTCTCGTGATGGTTGCGCGCACGGTCGCCGTCCCTATAGTGCGCCGCGATCGACCCACCCATCCGCCTAGAGGGCCACATGACCGCCATCAAGTACGACGTCGTCGGTATCGGCAACGCCATCGTCGACATCATCGGCCGCTGCGACGATGCCTATCTGGCGAGCCACTCGCTCACCAAGGGAGGGATGCAGTTGCTGTTCGATCTGGCGGCGGTGGATGCGCTCTACAAGGGCATGGGGCCGGCGATCGAGATCTCCGGCGGCTCGGCGGCGAATACGATCGTCGGCGTGGCCTCGCTGGGGGGCAAGGCGGCCTACATAGGGAAGGTCGCAGACGACGAGTTCGGGCGCATATTCGCGCACGACATCCGGGCATCCGGCGTCACCTACGAGACGGCGCCGGCGAAGGGCGGCGCGCCGACTGCGCGCTCGCTGATCCTCGTCACGCCCGACGGCGAGCGGACGATGAACACTTTCCTCGGCGTGAGCCCGGAGCTCAACGGCGCGGAGCTGAAGCCCGATCTGATCGCGGCGGGTAAGATCGTCTACCTCGAGGGCTATCTGTTCGATCGCGACGAGGCGAAGGCGGCGTTCCGGGAGGCTGCGTCGATAGCGGCCAAGGCCGGGCGGAAGGTGGCGCTGACGCTGTCGGACGGCTTCTGCGTCGACCGGCATCGCGACGAGTTCCGCCGGCTGATCAAGGAGCAGGTCGACATTCTGTTCGCCAACGAGAGCGAGATCACGGCGCTCTATCAGACGACCTCGTTCGAGGAGGCGGCGCGGCAGGCAGCGGTGGACGTGAAGCTCGCCGTGCTGACGCGCAGCGCGAAAGGGGCGGTGATACACAGCGACGGCAAGGCCATCGCGGTGGCGGCGGCGCCGGTAGCCAAGGTGATCGACACCACGGGGGCGGGCGATCTGTATGCTGCGGGCTTCCTGTTCGGCTTTGCCGCGGGGCGCGATCTGGAAACCTGCGGAAAGCTCGGCAGCATGGCGGCGGCGGAGATCATCAGCCACGTCGGCGCACGGCCTGAGCAGCCGCTCGACAAGCTGGCGCGGGAGAGCGGGCTCTTGTAGCCGGACACGGCAGCCGCCTGGTCCGACCAACGGGGCTGAATCCTCAAAGCAACAATTCTGCGTGCAACTACATTTGGTTGCACGCTCATCTTGCGTATTTTTCTTTGCAAAACTCCGAAAATCAGGCATTCCTCGTAGCGTGCTGATGTCATTCGAGGAATTGCACATGTCCGCCGTCAAGGCGAAACGGGGCCGGCCTACGGGCTCCGGTATCAACGACCGGATCTGGTTGCGGGAGCTCGGACGCCTGATCCGTCTCGATCCCGCCAGGAAGCCCACTGCGGCCATCAAAGCGCTCGGCATCACCGATCCGTCGACGATCCGTCGCATTCGCGACAAGCACAAACGCATGATGCCCCAGCCGGGCGTCTGAACCACAATTCCATCTTCAGAATTGTCCCGCGCGGCCGCAGCGCCGACTCGTGCGCGCCTGTCGTCGGCTGGGTCGTGCCTGCTGGACGCGCTGCCTCGCGTTCGCGCACTCGCATCGGAGCGGCTGGTGGTACTTGCCACGAGCTGTCTCCTTCGGATTGTCGCCTGGTGTAACTGGTGCCTCAACTGGACGGACGCCTCGTGGCGCGCCGTCCTTTTTCGCGTGGGCCGAGCCGCGAAGCAGCACTGAACCGAGCCGTGTAAAAAGTTGGCAGCAGTCTGCAATGCTGGCTGCTAATGCCTTGAATTTTCATAAAAGTGTCACCCGAAGGACATGGCGATTCGCCTCGTTCGCGCTACACTGCAATCAGTGCTGCGCAGTTCACCCGACGAGGAGAGCCATGCCTAGCTCGGACTTCATCGATGTGCTGAAGGGCTACAGCCTGACAACGGCGGAGATACTCTACCGCCTGCCCGATCATCCCTCTCTGCTGCAAACCTTCGTATGGCAGGACTTCGACCTGCATCCGAAGTTTCCCAAGCTTCTGGGGTTTCTCGAATTCTGGGAAACCGAGCTCGATGGAAAACTCTATCGCGTGCGCGTGGCGCATTCCAAGCTCGTCAAACCAAGCGAGATCAAGCTCGTCGACGGGCAGTTCAAGTTGAACTGAAGCGCAGATGGCGGGGGCTTCCTGCTGGCGGGGTTTCAGCGCGGCGGCTTGTCGAGCTTGCGGCGCTGCCAGTCGGCGGGGATGACGCGCTTGGGCCGGCCCTGGACGAGGCAGGCTTCGTCGAGCAGATCATCGATGGCGTTCAGCGCGAAGATCAGCGTGTCCTCGTGGACGAGCCTGCCGTCCTGCACCTTCTGGCCGACGCCGCCGATGACGACCTGCTTGCCGGGCACGACGCGTGACAGCGTGGCGGCGAATACCTCGTTGAGCCAGGCTTGCGCGCGGGCACCGCCGAGAGGGCTCGTCGCGATGGTCATGATCTTGACCGGCTTGCTCTTGAGCGGGCCGTCGTAGCCGGGGCGCGAAGCCCAGTCGATCGCGTTCTTGAGATGGCCGGGGATGCCGTGGTTGTATTCCGGCGAGACGATCACGATAGCGTCGCACGCGATAACGGCGCGGCGCAGCGCGGCAACACCTGCAGGTCCCTCGCCGACGTCGGTGTCCTCGTTGTAAGGCGGGATGTCGTCGAGGGCGACGATCTCCATCACGACATCGGGTGTCAGGCCGGCTTTCAACGTGCGCAGGATCGCCGTCGAGTTGGCGGCGCGGCGGAGACTGCCAGACAGTCCCAGGAGCTTGAAACGCTGATGCTGAGGGACGTCCATGGTTTCGCTCCCCTGGCTTGCATGTGAATTGGCCGCGAGCGTCTATAGGGGAGAGGGGGGCGGTGGTCCAGGCTGTTGCGCGCATCGCGTTGGGACCCGCGCGGATCGTCGGCGCGGGCCCTGAGATGGTTTCGGCGGAGCTACTCGGCTGCCATCGTCTTGTGGCTGGCGAGGACTTGTTCGGCGATGCGGCCGGTCAGCTCCGACAAGTGGTCGAAGGTCGCGGTGAAGGAGCCCACTCCCTGCGTCGCTGAGCGCAGCTCGACGATCAGGTCGTCCATTTCGGATGCAGGGATCTGTGCCTTGACGAGGTCCCATCCCTGCCAGCCTTCCCTCGGCTCGAAGCCAAGTATCCGGCCGCGCCGTTGGGAGACGATGCCGTTGACGGTCGCGGTGGCGTCGTTGGGAACGGCGATGTCGACATGCATCACCGGCTCGAGGAGGACGGGATTGCACTTGGGCATGCCGTCGGTCGTGGCGATGCGGCCGGCCTGGCGGAAGGCCATGTCCGAGCTGTCGACCGTGTGGAAGCTGCCGTCCTTCAAGGTGACGGCGACGTCCACCACGGGGAAGCCGAGTGGGCCCGACTTCATGTAGTCGGATACCCCGATCTCCACCGACGGGATGAACTGACGAGGCACCGCACCGCCGACGATCTTCTCGTCGAACCTGAAGCCCTCGCCGCGAGGTTGCGGCTGGATCTCCACCACCACGTCGCCGAACTGGCCGTGGCCGCCCGACTGCTTCTTGTGCCGGCCGCGTATGGTGGTGCCGGCGCGGATCGTCTCCTTGTAGGGGACGAGGCGCGGCTTGCGTACTACCTCCACGCCATACTTGCGGGCGAGCCTCTCCACGGCCACGCGCAAGTGCATCTCGCCCTGGCCCATAAGCAGCAACTGGTGGGTATCGGTGTTGTGCTCGACCCGGATGCCGGGATCCTCCTCCATCAGCTTGGTCAGGGCGGCGGACATCTTCACTTCGTCCTTGCGCTCCTTCACGCTGATTGCAACTGCGAAGACGGGATCGGGCGTCGCGGGGGCCGCAATCTCCAAGGTTGCCTTGTCGTCTGAGCTCAGCGTATCGCCGGTCCTGGCGTGCTCCATGCGGCCGAGCGCGACGGTCTCACCGGCCATCGCCGTGCCGCGCTTGGTCGACTGGGCGCCGACCAGCGTGAACACGCCTGCCACGCGATCCTCGCCGTGCGTGCCGGTCAGGACTGTGCCATCGCCAACCTCGCCGGCCATCACGCGCGCCACAGACAGCTTGCCGCCGTGGGTGGTGTAGGTCGTCTTCAGGATGTGGGCGGCGGAGGTCGCTACCTGAAGGCCAAGCCGCAGGTTCGTCTCGGCGATGAACGGCGTTTCGTGGCGCAGCACCTTGAGCAGACGCACGATGCCGTTGCCGTTTGCCGCGGAGCCCAGCAGGACGGGGACGATGAGGCCTTCGCGGAACTCGCGGGCGAGGTCGTCGAAGACGCGGTCACGCGGTGGCTCGAGATCGGAGAGGAGCTGCTCCATCAACTCGTCGTCGTAGTCGGCGAGCTGCTCGAGCATGTGGAAACGGGCTTCCTTCTTGCGGTCGGCGATCGCGCTGGGCAGCTCCACGACCTCGGAAGGCGCGTGCTCGCGATAGACGAAGGCTCGCTCGAGGGCGAGATCGACGAAGCCCGTCGCGATGCCGTTGTCCCAGATGGGGATCTGGCGCAGCACCATCGGTTTGGTGCTGGCGGGCTGGAGGTCGGCCAGCACGTCACGCACGCGCGTGTCGAAGCTGTCGATCTTGTTGAGGAACAGCGCGTGCGGCAAGCCGATGTCCTGGAGCTGCTTGAGGATCACCTGGAGCGAGGGCACGCGCTTGGGATCGGGCTCGCACACGACGACGGCTGCATCGCACACGGCGAGCACGCTGGCAGCCTCGTGCTGGAACTCGATAGAGCCGGGACAGTCTATGAAGGTGAAGCGGTCGCCCAGGAACTCACAATCGGCGACGTTGAGCTCCACGCTCATACCGTGCTGGCGGGCTTCCGCGCTGGCGTCACCGGTCGTGGTCTTGTCGTCGACTTTGCCCTGACGGGTGATGACGCCGGTTCGAGAAAGGATCGCCTCGAGAAGTGTCGTCTTGCCGCTGAGGTAGGGGCCGATCAGTGCGATGCAGCGGGCGCTCCGGATGCGGCCATTGCCGTTCGATCCACCAGACTGTGCCATGGGTTCCTCCTTTGTCACAGGCGTGCGGCCGCGAAGCCGCGCCCGCGCCTGGTTAAGGACACGGCAGATCCATGATCGCTCCGTAACAAGGCGATGACAAGACCCGTTTGGACACCCCTGGAAGCGGAACCACCGTGCGGTTTCGCCGCGCCGCGCGCCATCCTTCCGGCGCGGTGCTATGATCAAGATCAGCACTCGTCATGGTTTCCGCGCGGGGCGGGTACGGGCAGAGCGACAAGAGCGGCACAGGCCTGCATGGGCTTCTTCAACCGGCAATCCGGCATCAATCTCGCACTGCAGGGCGGCGGCGCGCATGGTGCCTTCACCTGGGGCGTTCTCGACCGCCTTCTGGAGGAAGACACCCTGCCTCTCGGCTGGATCAGCGGCACCAGCGCAGGCGCGGTCAACGCCGTGGCGGTGGCCTCGGGTCTGGCAGCTGGCGGTCCAGGCTTAGCCGGCCGCAAAGAGGCGCGCGCCACCCTCCAGCGCGTCTGGGATGCGGTTGAGGCAGCCGGCGTCTCCGACCTCATGAAGCTCAACCCGTTTCTGTACGGCCTGACGCGCGCCACCGGCCTCTCGCCGATGGGCTCGCTGCTGTCGCCCTACGATTTCAACCCGCTGGGCTTCGATCCCTTCCGAAAGCTGCTCGAGGCCCACATCGACTTCGCCCGATTGCGCGCCGACACCGCCCCCGGCATCGAGTTGTTGATCGCAGCGACCGACGTGACCACCGGCCGGCCGCGCATTTTCCGACGCCGCGAGTTGACGGTCGAGGCCGTGCTGGCCTCTGCCTGCCTTCCCCAGATCCACCATGCTGTCGAGATCGACGGCCGCCATTATTGGGACGGTGGCTTCTCTGCCAACCCGGACGTCCTGACGCTCGCTGCCGAGAGCCCGATCGAGGACACCCTCATCGTGCAGCTCAATCCGCTGGAGCGCCCGGGCAGTCCGCGTACCTCGCGCGACATCGCCGCGCGTATCACGGCGATCACATTCAACCAGCCGCTGACGAGGGACGTCGAGACGATCGTGACCGCACAGGCCGAGTTCGGCAGCGGCGGATGGTTCAGCCGGCCATCTGGCCGTCTCTCGCGCATCGGCCGCCATCGCTTCCACCTGATCGACGCCGGCCGGCACACGGCGAGCCTCGGCGCCGATAGCAAGACTGCGCCAGAGCGCGGCTTGCTGGCTCAGCTCTTCCGGGCAGGCTGCACCGAAGCCGCACGCTTCCTGGACCGCCACCGCGGCGAGATCGGCCGCCGCCAGACCGCCGATCTTGCCCGCCGCTATCTTTCGGGCGGCCCCGAGCCGCGCCCCGCCTCGCCGCCAGCGCAGGAAGCGCCCGACGACGGCGAGGCTCAGCTTCCCGCCGGCAGCAGGATCTGACGCACGCTGGCTCCGTCCGCCAGCCGATCGAAGCCCTCGTTGATCTCATCGAGCCCGATCCGCTCGCTCATCAATTTGTCGACCGGCAGCAGACCTTGCTGATAGAGCGAGATGAAGCGTGGAATGTCGCGCTCCGGTACGCAGCTTCCCACGTAGCTGCCCATGAGCGTTCGCTCCTCGGCCACCAGGTTGGTAACTGGTATCGCAACGGTGTGCGTTGGATGAGGCAGGCTGGCCGTAACCGTCGTCCCGCCGCGTCGCGTGATCTTGTAGGCAAGCTCCAGCGCTCTGGTCGAGCCGGCCATCTCGAACGCGTAGTCGACGCCGCCGCCGGTGATGTCCCTGACCGCCTCGACGGCATTATCGCCCGGCCTCACCTCCACTGTGTGAGTTGCGCCGACAGCCATTGCCAGCTCGAGCTTCGATGCCAGCATATCGACGGCCACGATCTGCCGACAGCCCGTCAGCCGCGCCGCCATTACCGCCATCAGCCCGACACCACCAAGGCCAACGACGGCCACCGACGAACCTGCCGACACCTTCGCCGTGTTTATGACGGCACCTGCCCCTGTCACCACCGCGCAGCCGAACAGCGCCGCCTTGTCATAGGGCAGGGTGCTGTCCACCTTGATCACCGAGCGCCGTGAGACCGTCGCATACTCTGCGAATGCCGACACGCCGATATGATGAAAAACGCTCTGCCCCTTGCGCGAAAGACGCATTCCCCCCGACAACAGCGCGCCTGCGCCGTTGGCCTTCGCGCCAGGCTCGCACAGCGCCGGCCGGCCTTCCGCACACGGCAGGCAATGCCCGCAGCTCGGCATGAACACCAGCACGACGTGATCGCCGACTTTTATGTCCGCGACACCTTTCCCCACTTCCATCACTTCGGCGGCCGCCTCGTGGCCGAGCACCATGGGCATGGATCGGGGACGGTCGCCGTTGATGGTGGACAGGTCGGAATGACACAACCCCGCCGCATGGATCTTGATGAGCAACTCCCCCTCGCCCGGCCCATCGAGATCGACCTCGCCGATGACGAGCGGCTTCGACTTCGCATAGGGACGCGGACGCTCCATCTCCTCGAGCACGGCTGCGCGGATTTTCATGCGTAAGCCCTCTTCCTCACAAACCCAGGCTGTCCCAGTCCGGCATTCCCCGCGACTTTCATCCATCGGGCAGCTACGTGCAATATGCGACCTACATCATGCTACCTACATCGGGCCGCGCCTCACCCTGCTGGCCGAGCGCGGCTCAGCTCCTGGCACCTGCTCCATCCAGTTTTAGACCCGGGCTCACCCTCGTGCTAAGGGAGCGCACCTGATTGAACGAGGCAGGACGATGAGCGAACTCAGAATTGCGGTGATGGGTGCGGCAGGGCGCATGGGGCGTGAGCTGGTCCGCACGGTCGCCGCCGCCGAAGGCTGCATGGTCGCCGGCGGCACCGAGCCTGCGGGCTCCAAAGCCATCGGCCAGGACATCGGCCTGCTGGCCGGTCTAGGCGAGCTCGGGATCAAGGTCTCGGGCGACCCACTCGAGGTGATCGCCAATTGCGATGCGATCCTCGACTTCACGGTGCCCGCCGCCACCATCGAGTTCGCAGGCCTCGCCGCCAATGCGCGTATCGTCCACGTCATCGGCACCACAGGCCTCGACGCGACGCACGAGGCCGCGATCAAGGCCGCCGCCCGCCATGCCACGATCGTCAAGTCGGGCAACATGAGCCTTGGCGTCAATCTGCTGGTCGCCCTGACGCGCCGGGTCGCCGCCGCTCTCGACGCCGACTTCGACATCGAGGTCGTCGAAATGCATCACCGCCACAAGGTCGATGCCCCATCCGGCACCGCACTGATGCTCGGCGAGGCCGCAGCCACTGGCCGCAAGATCCCGCTGAAGGATCACGCCGTCCGCTCCCGCGACGGCCATACCGGTGCGCGCCGCCGCGGCGACATCGGCTTCGCGACGCTGCGCGGCGGCAACGTTGTCGGCGAGCACACCGTCATCTTCGCCGCCGACGGCGAGCGCATCGAGCTGTCCCACAAGGCGACCGATCGTGGCATCTTTGCCCGTGGCGCGGTAAAAGCCGCGCAGTGGGGCCACGGCAAGGGCCCAGGGATATTCTCGATGTCCGACGTGCTCGGCATCTGACCCAGACACATTTGGAACCAGCCCCGACAGACATGCCCACGCCCTTCCGCGTTATCGACACCGGCGTCCGCGACGGCCGCCACCAGATCGCATTCGACGAGGCGCTGATCGAGCTGCACAAGGCCGGCCGCGTGCCCGATACGCTGCGTTTTCTGCGCTTTCCCCCGACAGCGCTCGTCGGCCGCCACCAGGCGATCGGTCACGAGTTGCGCCTCGACCACATCCACGCGAACGGTGTCGGCGTGGTCCGCCGCATCACTGGCGGCGGCGCGATCTATCTCGATCCCGGCCAGGTCGGCTGGGAGCTGGTGTTGTCGCGCAAGCGCTTGCCGATGTCGGCGCTCGGCGACTACACGCGGGCGATCTGCGAGGCCGCCGCCCATGGCCTTTCGCAGGCTTTCGGTGTCGCCGCTCGCTTCCGCCCGCGCAACGACATCGAGGTCGACGGCCGCAAGATCTCCGGCACCGGCGGATTTTTCGACGGCGACACGCTGATCTATCAGGGCACGGTTCTGGTCGACATCGACCCCGCCACGATGATGGCCTGCCTCAACGTGCCCCGTGCCAAGCTCGAGAAGCGCGACCTCGACAAGGCAGAAAACCGGATCGTTACGCTGAAGGCGCTCATCGGCCGGACACCTCCCCTCGATGAGGTACATCGGGCGCTTGCGGCAGGCTTCGCCGAGCGGCTCGGCCTGACGCTCGAGCAGGCCCAACCGACCGCCGAGGAAGAGGCGCTTGCCCTCGAAAAGCATCGCGAGGAAATCGGCACGGACGAATTCGTCTACGCGATCGACGAGCCCCGTAGCGAAGGTGTTCTGGAAGCCGCTCGCACCTGCCCCGGCGGCACCGTCTCCGCGTTCGTTCGCCTGGAGGGGCAGGGTGCTGCACGCCGCATCCGCGAGGCGCTGCTTACCGGGGATTTCTTCGTGACGCCGCCTCGCACCGTCCTCGACCTTGAAGCCTCCCTGCGCGGCATTCCAGCGAGCGAAGCCGGCTCCGCGGTGACGGCCTTCTTTGCCGCCCACAAGCCCGATCTGCTCACCATCGCGCAGGATGACTTCAGCGCTGTCGTCGAGGCAGCCATCGCATCAGATCAGGGCGCACCGTCGTGAAGCATCTCTCCATCGTCCAGCACACGCAGTCCGAATGGCTCGGCGCCATCGAGGACCATCTCGAAGGCCGCGGTGTCCGCTTCAGCTATTTCCGGCCGTTCACGTCCGGCGGCTCGCTGCCCAATGTGATGACGCTTGGCGATGGACTTGTGCTCGTCGGTGGAGGCACATGGGGGGCCGCGACGCCGGAGCACCAGCCCCCCTGGCTCGATGCCGAGGTTCGCCTTACCCGCGCCTGCCTGATGATGGGCAAGCCTGTGATAGGCTTCGGCCTGGGCAGCCAGATCCTGGCCATTGCGGCCGACGGCTCGGCAGCGCCGAGCGCCTTGGCGATCGAGACGGGCATGGCTACCCGCACCCGCCCCGACGCACTCGACGGTTTCCTGCCCGAGCGCTATCCGAGCATCGTCTATATGCGTGACCGTCCCGTGCCGCCGTCTTACGCCGACATACTGGCGCGCCACGACGACGGCAGTCCGGCCCTGTTCGGCATCGGTGCGGGCTCGTTCGGTTTCGCCGGCCACCCGGGGCTGCGCCCTGCCATGATCGAGGACCTGATCATGGAGTTCGACGACGCACCCGCCGATTGCGCCGATGCGCTGCCCCGGATTCGCGAGCTGGCCAAGCCGCTCGAGGATGCACTGGTGCCGATCATGACCGGCCTCGTGCGTGCCTGCGGCTGGATGGATGCGTCGCCCGCCTGAAACAGCGCCGGTAGCCACGCCAGAAGCCACGCCCGCCCTGCGCCCCTGCGACCGACGCCCGCACCTCGTCGAAATCTGCAAGCGTTCCAGGCTTCGACACTTGGCAGCAGGCCCTCGTCCGCGCAAAGTCATTCCACGAAAGCGGGGCCCGGACACAATTCTCATCCTCGATTGGCCGGTTACGGATCGAGGAATGACGTGTTCGTGTGTCCGCCAGCATTGGAAGTGCGCTCTCGGGGCTCATTCAATTCGCACCTCGCGAAAGTGCCGTAAGGGGAATGCTAGACCTATGCCAACCACGCCCGCGGAGACGGCTTCCGCCAACGAGCCCGTGATCGATCTGTCGGTTTCGGCGGGGGAGGAGATCAAGACGACGACGTGCTACATGTGCGCGTGCCGGTGCGGGATCAAGGTTTACCTGCGGGACGGCAAGGTCCGCTACATCGAGGGCAACCGCGACCATCCCGTCAACAAGGGCGTGCTGTGCGGCAAGGGTGCGGCCGGCATCATGCAGCATTATTCGCCCGCCCGCCTGCGCGCGCCGTTGAAGCGCGTCGG
>CAMAYR010000115.1 GCA_945862355.1 Devosia equisanguinis
GATCCGCGCTCACGAAATCCCCATAGCGCCCTGACGCGACCTGGGGCTACACCGCCCGCGCCCTCTTTCCCTGGCGGCTTTCGAACGCCGGCCCTGCTGCGCGTGGGATCACGGTCCGTGATGGGCCGGCATCCGAAACCCGTCACAAGGGCGGGCGTTACCTCCTCAACATTCCCGCGACAGCTGCTCCCCGGCTAGCGGAAGTCCCCCGCACACGACCGACCAGCCTGGATTTCACGGTATCGCCCCCCCCTAAACCTGATCCCTGACCAATGTTGCGCGCACCACCAGGTAGCGCCTATCATTGTCGGCACGCGCCGCAGTTACCAAATCTCCACCCATGGCGCATACAAGACAACTATCCAGAACCCAGAGCATCAATTGTACCAGCCCATCGTCAGCCCAGCTTATCCCCGCGCGCCGATCACCGAAGCCGTGATACAGCTACGCATGGCGGCCGATGTCGAGGCGAAGGCGCTGGAAAAAATCCAGAACAAGCTCAAAGCCGCCTATCCAGAAACTCAGCCACTGCAGAAATTTGAGGTCAAGGTCGACCAAACCGGAGGGCAGGTAAACGTCGCCCACAATCAACAGGGCTTCCGGCTCGCCAACGCAGACCAGACCGATATCGTCATTCTCGACGCCCGCAACCTCACAGTTGCGCGATTGGCACCCTATCCTGGCTGGGAACACTTGCGCGATCGAGCGAACTCTGCTTGGCAGAGATGGAAGGCGGAGACGCCTCGCCATCCCATCGAACGTATCGGCGTGAGGTTCATCAACCGCATCGACATCCCCGTCATGGACGACGACTCCATCGCTATCTCGAACTATCTCAACTTCTGTCCCTACGCGGCTCCGATCACCGATGCAGCGATGCTCAACTTCCTACTTCGCGTCACGGTCCCGACCTACGATCCCCAGTGGATCGCCAACATCACCACAACTACGCTCGGGGCGACACAGGTTCCCAAGCATCACTCGCTAATCCTCGATATCGACATTTTTCGCACCGCCGAAATCCCGATCCGTGATGATCTGCTTTGGCCAATTATCGATGCCGCTCGCCTGATCAAGAACGACCTCTTTGAACGCTGCATCACCGCTGCCACGAGAAATCTGTTCTCCCCATGATGAACCTTGCGACCCACCACGTCCCACGCAGACTTGACGACCTGCAGACTACAATCACACCTGTCAGCAGCCTGGCGCGCACGATCATGGAAGCGGCAGCCGGCGCCTCGACCGCCGTTAGAACCTCGCCGGGCCACAGCGTCGTCAGGTCAAGCACGACAACGGCCACAGCGTCGCTCGCAGAGCAACTCCACGACGCTCGCGCCCGCTGCAAGATCAAAACCAACGCGTTCGCCATGCACTTCGGCCGCGAATGGCAGCAACGCTTCTTTGCCCAGCTCGATACCATCATGGATGTCGAGGAGTGGGACGCCGCCGATCCGATCGTCACCGACCCGGCCTTCACCACTCTGCTGCGTGTCCTGCTGATGCTGCGAGGGAAGCGGCGTCCAGGGCTCGGCATCGGCCCCAATGGCAACATCATTGCAGCGTGGACGAACGGCAACAACCGCCTCACCCTTGAATGCCGGCCCAACGACGATATCCGATGGATCGTGTCGCTGATCTTTGACGGCAAACCTGACACGGCCGTCGGCACGACCACCCTCAAGCACTTGTTTGCCCGTCTCGCTCCTTACAACCCCGAGCAATGGTTCACCGATGAAGGGCGACAACCTCAAGGATGAGCATCATGTTGTCCGCGTCGTCCCGTTCGGAAAATTGCGGCGCGACGAGCACGGCACCATTCTCGGCATCGACTACACTGCTTTCCTGAGACGCGAGAACGAGGACGGCCTATCCGTGACCGCGCTCGAATACTTCGCTGGCGCTCGCGCCGATTAGATAATCGCTGCCGTGCATGCTTTGCGTGCCAGCGACTTCAAGCCATCGCCGAAAAGCGGGTTCGCAGTTGGCAACGTGGAAGCGATCCGCGACATCTGCACTGAACGCACCCACAAGATCCGCATCATCCACGCTCCGACCGACGACAACGCCGCTCATTGCGAAATTCGGCAGATGCCACGCGAAGATATAGAGCTGCTGGAATTGCTCGCCGCCAGCACATGGGCCGAGCTGCATCTCAACAAGGACATTGCCGCCGGTAATACACCCGCGCCAGCTCAGCCTGCAACCAACCCTTGGCCCTAACCCTCCGCTGATCGACAGCGGATGGGATCATTATCGTCGGCGCCGTGTCATCAGGGCTCATCTTAGTTGCAGCAGTAATTCAAATCAGTGCCGAGCGTCAGCTTCGAGCGACTTCCACTGTCCAGCACAATGCTGGCTGACGTCAGCTATGCCTCTGTCTCCGGCCTCCTTCGGCACGGAAATAGCCTTCAGCAACGGGTCAACAGTGTTAGCCTAGCGAACGCCGCTCGGCAGTTGTTCGCTGAAAGCGATCGTTAGGATCACGGCAGAATATGACGTCGAATTGTTGGGCGACTACCTTGAGCAGATGAACCCGCCAGCCGTTCTCGCGTAGTGCCCGCCGCTGTACGTCTCCCAATCGCAGGCCAGCCGCCTGCGCACCATGTGCGCGGCAACGTCGCTGCCATCGGGAAGGAAGCATTGCGCGATGGAACGGTCCCGGTTCTTGGGCTTGGACCGGCCATCGCAGGGCGTCCCGTTGCCGACGACGCGGCACGTGATCGGCTTGCCAGCGAGCAGCGACCGCAGAGCGGTCTTGGCCTCGGCATAACGCGCGTCGCGGCGCTCCGGCGCGTCGATGCCGCACAGGCGCACGCGGACGCATCGTTGGCCCTGGCACAGCTGGAAGCTGTCCCCGTCGTCCACGCTGCGCATCGTGCCTCGCATGGGCTCCGCTGCCGTTGCCCACGTGCCCAGGCCGACAGCGATCAGCACGCCGAGCGCGAACATGCACCAGCCCAGGCGGCGGCGGGATCGATCGGACCATTCAGCAATAGGCCGTGGGCTTCTCATCTGACGGGTACCCATTCACAGCCCCGCCTCGCTTTCCCGCACTCGCGGTCGATGCTGCGATGGCCGACGCACTTGCGGTCCGCGATGCGCCGCCACCCACTGGAGCAAGGCCGCTCGCCCTGAATGTGGGGTCTGGGCTTCGCCGTCATCACCGTGGTTGCACTTGGTGACGCGCCGCGCTTCTTCATGCCATCCGCATGGACGGGCAGTGCCGCGCACAACGCCAAAAGCGTGACAGCGATCCGCATGGCCTCCCCCTGGTCGTGAGGCCTCGAGCTTAGCTGCGCCGCGCTCGATGCGCCAGGATGCCGCCAGGGTACAGCTCCGGCCGTGTGTCGATGCGCCGGCCGCCACAGGACATGCACCGCATGCGCTTGCCGATCTCGGGCACGGGCGTGTCCCCAGGCAAGGGGATGGTCGCCGCGTCGATGTCGCGCTCGCGGAAGCAGTCGATGCACAGCCCCGTCACGAGCTTGCCGTCGCGGATCAGGTCGGCGAGCTGCACTGGTCCAGGCATGCCGTCCTCGTGTCGTTAGGCGTGGAGGCCGAGGGCGCCTTGGCATTCCATGGCGCAACCTCTGTGCAACCACGAGCCGTGCAGAACTGGACAGAGTTGACGTAAGCTATTGATTTTGCTGGTGCCGGCTGAGGGATTTGAACCCCCGACCAACGGTTTACAAAACCGCTGCTCTACCACTGAGCTAAGCCGGCGAACTGGACTGCACGGGTCTGCCGCCAATGGGTATGAGCCATTGAAGCAACCCTGGCATTCTGACGACGCCCCGCCATGAGGGAAAGCCCCATCGCCGCGAAATGCCGTGCTGGATGCTCAGATACCCACGGAATGCCGCCGCGGCAAGTGGTGCTGGCAAATCGCGCAGGATCGCGGATCGCTTACGCGGCCTCGCCCACCCGCACGGGCGTCTGCCGCTCGGCGGGCAGCAGGAGCGTCATGGCCCAGCAGCACGCCAGCATCGCGGCGGAGCCAGAAAGGCACATCGCCATGCCGCCGACCTGATAGAGCGCCCCCGAAAGCAGAATGCCGATGAGCCGCCCCGCCGCGTTGGCCGCGTAGTAGAACCCGACATCCTCGGCCGCCTTCTTGGAGCCGGCGTAAGCCAGGATCAGGTAGGAATGCAGCGACGAGTTGACCGCGAACGGCAGCCCGAACAGCGCGAGCCCGGCCACTACCCACAGGTCCGGCCTCGCCACGTCGCCCTGGAGCAAAAAGAAGGCGAGCGCGACGGGAATGGCGACCAGCAATCCAGCCCACATTCGCGCGGCGGGGACCTCGCGGCTCAGCCCGTCGGTGCTGCGCGTCACGAGCGATGGCGCGATGGCCTGTACGAAGCCGTAACCGATCGTCCACGCCGCGAGAAAGGCACCGACCTCCGCGAACCGCCAGCCATTTGCATAGAGGAACACGGGCAGGGCGACGACGAACCACACGTCCCGCGCGCCGAACAGGAAGATGCGGGCAGCCGCCAGCAGATTGACCGCAGGCGACTTCGCGAACAACTCGCTCACGGTGTTCGAGGCCTTGGCTTTGCCGAGCTCGCGCGGCAGCACGATACAGGCCGCCAGGACGATCCCGATCACGCCCGCCATCAGCCATAGCGCCGGCTTGAAGCCGACCGCGTCGAGCAGCAATCCGCCGACGAAGAAGCCGAGCCCCTTCATCGCGTTCTTAGAGCCCGTGAACCATGCGACCCACCTGAACAGTTGTCCCGTGCCCTGTTCCGACGTCGCCTTGATCGCGGATTTGGATGCGGTCTTGGTGAAGTCCTTGGCGAGCCCCGAGATGCCCTGCGCGGCGACCACCCATGCCACCGACACTGCAACCGTCCACGCCGGATCGAGCACGGACAGCATGGCCAGCCCGGCGATCTGCAGCGCCTGGCCCACCATCAACATGCGCGGAATGCCAAACCTCGTCGCGAGCCAGCCGCCCGCGAGGTTCGCGACGATTCCTGCCAGCTCATAGAGCAGAAACAGGAAGGCGAGCGTGAACGGCGAGTAGCCGAGCTTGAAGAAGTGCAGCAGGACGAGCATTCGCAGTGCGCCGTCCACCAGCGTGAAGCCCCAATAAGAGGCGGTCACGATGAGGTAGTTGCGCGCTGCGTGCTCCATCTCAGCGCTCCGCTGCGATGACGATATTGGCGAGATCGACCATGCGGCAGACATAGCCTATCTCGTTGTCGTACCAGGCGTAGACTTTGAGCAGCGTGCCGTCGGTCACCATCGTGTACGCCGCATCGACGATCGAGCTGCGCGTATCGTTGCAGTAGTCGGCCGAGACGAGTGGCCGCGTCTCGTAGCCCAGAATACCTGCGAGTGGTCCCTTCGACGCGGCCTCGAATAGCTCGTTCACCTCACCTTGCGTGGTCGGCCGCTCAAGCTCGAACACGCAATCCGTCAGGCTCGCGTTGAGAACGGGGACGCGCACGGCATGGCCGTTCAGCTTGCCCTTCAGCTCCGGATAGATGAGCGCGATGGCCGTCGCGCTGCCTGTCGTCGTCGGCAGCATCGACAATAGGGTGGACCGCGCTCGCCGCAGGTCCTTGTGCGGGAAATCGACGACGACGTTGGTGTTCGTTGGATCGTGGATCGTCGTGATCTGGCCGTGACGGATACCGAGGTTCTCGTGCACCACCTTCACGACGGGCGCGAGGCAGTTGGTCGTGCACGAGGCCGCCGTGAGCAGCATGTGCTGTCGGGGATCATAGAGATGATCGTTGACGCCGACGACGATGTTGAGCGCGCGCTCGTCTTTCACCGGCGCAGCGACGATCACCCGCTTCACGCCGCGATCGAAGTAGGCCTGGAGCTGCTCCGGCTTCAGAAATTTGCCCGTGCATTCCAGCACGATGTCGCAGCCCAGGTCCCCCCACGCCACGTCGCCGGGACCTGCAGCCTCGGAGAATCCGATGCGGCTGCCGTCGATGTCGATTGCGTCGCCGCCGGCTTCGATGCGGGCATGCCAGCGCCCATGCACGCTGTCGAACTCTAGGAGGTGCGCGGTCGTGGCCGCGCCCCCCTTGATCTCGTTGATGTGTACGACATCGAGCCTGTTCGCCCCGCGCGGATCGCCATCGACGCGGCGCACACTGCCCATCGCCGCACGCAACGAGAGACGCCCCATGCGGCCCATGCCGTTGATACCGATTCTCATCGGCGCCGCGGTCATGTGCTCACCTTGTTGCTGTCGCCGAGCGCGTCGAGCCGCGCCTTGAGCGCTATGCGGTCGAGCGAATCGAAGGGCAGGTTGGTGAACGCCTCGAGGCGGCGCCGGATCATGCCGTAAAGCTCGTTGAGCAGCGCCGTGCGCTCGGTGTCCGAGCCGTGGAACTTCGCGGGATCCGGGAAGGGCCATACCGCCGTGACAGGGCGCTCGCCGAGATCGGGGCATGCTTCGCCGTCTGCGGGGTCGCAAAGCGTCAGCACGAAGTCCATGCGCGGGGCGTTTTCGCCGGTGAACTCGGCCCAGGATTTCGATCGCAGCTTCGACCCGTCGTGCCCCATCGCGACCAATCGCGTAATCACTTCGGGCATTGGTGTCTCCGCCGGCATCGAGCCGGCCGAGTAGGCATTGAAGCGGCCTTTGCCGATCCTCTCGAGGATCGCCTCGGCCATGATCGAGCGCGCGGAGTTGCGCGTGCAGATGAACAGAACATTGAACGCAGGCGTCATCGGGGTTTCCTCGCTCGTTTCCTCAGGCAGGAGACGGGCGAGGTCGCCGCACAGCTCCGGCCGCCCCCCGCAACACGTCTCGGTCAGGAAGCTGAACAGCGCGCGCAGCCCGCTGAAGCGAACCGCATAGATGATCTGCCGGCCTTGCCGCGTCGAATGCAGCAGTCCGGCTTGCTCGAGCGCTGCCAGATGGAACGAGAGTGTCGAAGGTGCCAGCCCCAGGCGAGAGGCGATCTCCCCTGCAGGCATGCCGGATGCGCCGCGCGTTGCGAGCAACCGCATCAGACGCAATCTCGTCTCTTGCGAGAGAGCTGCGAAACCCAGTGCTGCTTGCTTCTCTTCCATATTTATCGAATAATCGAAGCCTATGACATCCTTACGACAGGAGATCCCTAGTCACAAGCCTGAACGCCTCGGACGGTAGACCGTCGGGCAGCCAGGCGGCGACGTTGGGCGGCAGTGCGAATGCAACCTTGAAAAATGAGCGGAAATGTCGACCTTCGAGCGCTATCTGTCCGCCTGGGTCGCACTTTGCATCGTCGCCGGCATCGCGCTCGGCTGGATGTTTCCGGGCCCCTTTCAGGTCATCGGCAAGGCGGAGATAGCCAAGGTCAACATTCCCGTCGCGGTTCTCGTCTGGCTGATGATCATACCGATGCTCCTGCGCATCGACATGGGCGCCCTCGGCGGCGTGGCCCGGCACTGGCGCGGTATATCGATCACCCTTGCCGCCAACTGGCTGGTCAAGCCGTTCAGCATGGCGCTTCTCGGCTGGGTGTTCATCGGCTGGCTATTCCGCCCGTACTTGCCCGCCGGGCAGATCGACAGCTACATCGCCGGCCTGATCCTGCTCGGTGCGGCGCCATGTACGGCGATGGTTTTCGTATGGTCGAGCCTGTCGAAGGGCGAGCCGCATTTCACGCTGAGCCAGGTGGCGCTCAACGACGTGATCATGGTCATCGCGTTCGCCCCGATCGTGGGATTGCTTCTCGGCCTGTCCGCGATCATCGTGCCCTGGGATACGCTTCTGCTGTCCGTCGTTCTCTATATCGTAGTGTCGGTGGTCATCGCTCAGGCCGTCCGCACGCGCACGCTGCGGCGCGGAGGGCAAGCAGCTCTGGATGCGTTGCTGACCCGGCTACAGCCGGTCTCGATCGTGGCGCTGCTGGCGACGCTCGTGCTGCTGTTCGCCTTCCAGGGCGACCAGATCCTGCAGCAGCCCCTCATCATTCTGATGCTTGCAGTACCGATCACGCTGCAGGCCTATTTCATCTTCGGCTTCGCCTATCTGCTCAACTGGAAAAGCGGCGAGGCGCACGCTATCGCCGGACCCTCCGCGCTGATCGGCGCCAGCAACTTCTTCGAGCTGGCCGTGGCGACGGCGATCAGCCTATTCGGCTTCAATTCCGGCGCCGCACTTGCCACGGTCGTCGGCGTCCTCGTCGAGGTGCCGGTGATGCTCTCTCTCGTCGCCATCATAAATGGCACGCGCGGATGGTTCGAGGAACGTTAGAGGGTAGCGTAGCGATGCACGCCGCCCCGCGGCCCTCGCTCAGTTCTTCACGTACTGCCACCACAACTTCTGCTGGCTGCCTTGCTGGCGGTAGACACTGAACCGCTTGCTCGGTGGCCGCTTGGTGTCGTTCGTTGTCCGCTCGAACAGCAACTGCATGTCGGTGATGATATGCTGACGATCGGCGAAATTCGAATGATTGAGGCTCAGCACGCTGGTGCTCGCATTCGAGATGTCGATGCTTTCCACGCCAGGCACGATCACGATGCCTTCACGCGGCACGTCACCCGCCCGCACCAAGCCGCTCGCCTTCTTCTTCGACGCCTTCAGCGCGAGATCGTTTCGCGAGGCATAGAGCGTGACGCCGCCCCTCGCCAGTCGGGCGAACGACGCGGCGAACTGCTCGAACACCCTGCGGCTGATGTCGGGAGCGGCCAGCACGACCTCGTTGAGCTTGAAGTCTACCGTTTGGCCCGAGCGCGAGACGATCTCACCCTGCTCCTTCAGCACTTCCATGACGGGGTCTGTGCCCATGCTGTGGGCAACGATATTGACCGCGGTGACACCCGCATCGCGCGCGATGATCTCGAGTAGTTGCCTGAGCCCTGGACGGGACGCCTTGGAGGTCTCCCGGTCGTGGTCGTAGTTGAGCAGGCCTCCGGCTGACGGCCAGCTGAACGTCACCGCCGGTCCGTCGAAGCCGATGTCGGTCACGATCTGAGCGGTGCGGAAAATAGCATCCTCGAACGACACGTTATAGCCGTGCACGAATACGAACGCCTGTCCCTGGTAGCGCTTGGAGACGCCAGCCTGATCGCCGAGATGCCGCTTGAAGTCGGCTTCGGACAGCTCCTCGACGGCAGCCAGCGTGAAGTCCCGGTTGGGATCCTCGTTGCGGAAGGCATAGCGGATGATGGGGATCGTCCGCGGCCTAGGGATGCTTCCGACCGGCCGCTCCAGCGGCACGGTTACGACCGACAGCCCAAGCGCCAGCTTGTCGCCCTGCTCGGCACTGTAGCTGGAGATTTTCCGATCGTTCTTCTCGCGCTCACCTGCTTTGGCGCGCGTCGTGCCATAGAGCACGGGAACCTCAGTGTATCGCTTTCTTGCGGCGGGCTTGCTGGCTTGAGCCATCGGTGGACGCGGAGCAGGCAGTCCGGTCGACGGTTGCGGCGGCGGTGCTGCTCCGTCGGCCTCGCCGCGAGGTCGCATGCTGCTCACCGTGACCGGCCTGAAGGACGGCGGTGCTCTCAATCCCCAGATCTCGATCCTTGCACCGGGCGTCGGACGCGAGTTCGCCGCGATCTCCAGTGTGACGCCCTCGACGACCCGGCTTTCCACCTCCCGGTTACGGACGTCGTCGAGGAAATCGTTGGCCATGCGGTTGTCGATATCGCGGGTGCGCTCGCCATCGCCGAGCGATATCGGACGATTGCCGGGCCGCGTCTCGTAGTGTGTCTGGCCATTGCCGTATTGCACGATGATGCGCTGTATGCTCACCGAGCCACCGCGAGCAATCAGTCGCAGCGCGACCGTGCGCGGCGTGCCAGCCGGCATCGCGATCACTTGCTTGTTGGCGTCGGGCGAGATGCTGGCGCTGTGCAACATCACCCAGCCTTGGGGGAGCGGCTGCGCGCCGACAGCAGAAGGAAGAAACATCAGGCAAATCAGCCACGCGAGAAAGCCCAACGACCTGACAGTGCACATGACGCAAGATCCCCTCAACGCACTGGCTTCAATCGTAGTAAGCCCAGATAACATCGTTCTGCGACAACGGGTGATCATGGGCGCCGAGGCATAATCGGCTTGGGCAAGGCCCGCATCAAACTTCATCCTCAAACGACCCGATGAACTCGAGCCGGTTGCCGAACGGGTCGACGCAGAAGAAGCGACGAGGCCCATCTATGTCATCGTTCCAGGCCACCTCGCCGCCCGCCGCCTCGATCCGGCCGGCAAGCTCGTCGATGCCGACGACCAGCACGGCGGGATGCGCCTTCTTTGCCGGTCTGAAATCCTGCTCGACCCCGCAATGGATCTGCACTGACGCCCCTTCGCCGCCAGCAAACCAGCAGCCGCCGCGGCCGGCCAGCGCTGCCGGCTTGGCCAGTTCCGTCATGCCCAGCACGTCGACGTAGAACGCCCGCGCCTTGGCTTCCTCGCCCGGCGGCATCGCCACCTGCACGTGGTCGAGCGCCACGAAGCCTTTGCGGGCGAAGGTCATGGCGCGTGCTTCTGGATCGTGTTCTCGATGGCGCCGAAGATCGAATGTCCGCCCGCGTCCTTCATCTCGATGCGGATGACATCGCCGAACTTGAGGAACGGCGTCTTGGCCGCGCCCTCCACGATCTGCTCGACCGTGCGGATCTCCGCGATGCAGCTGTAGCCGAGCCCGCCCTGGCTGACGGGCCGGCCGGGCGTTCCGCCGGGACCCTTGTTCGAGACTGTGCCCGAGCCGACGATCGTGCCCGCCGACAACGGCCGCGTCTTCGCCGCATGTGCGATCAGCTGGCCGAAATCGAACGTCATATCCTGGCCGGCGTTCGGGCAGCCGAAAGGCTTGCCGTTGATCGCGGTCAATAGCGGCAGATGCAACTTTCCCTCGCGCCATGCCTCGCCGAGCGCGTCGGGCGTCACCGCGACCGGCGAGAACGCCGTCGGCGGTTTCGACTGCAGGAAGCCGAAGCCCTTGCCGAGCTCTGCAGGAATGAGATTGCGTAGCGAAATATCGTTCACGAGCATGACGAGCTTGATGTGACTACCCGCTGACTTTGCGTCGATCCCCATCGGAACGTCGTCCACGATCACAGCGATCTCGCCTTCGCAATCGATGCCCCAGGCTTCGTCGCCGAGCAGCACCGGATCGCGCGGTGCGACCATCACGTCCGAGCCGCCCTGGTACATCAGCGGATCGACGAAGAACGACTTCGGCACCTCCGCGCCGCGCGCCTGGCGCACCAGCTCCACGTGATTGAGGTAGGCCGAGCCGTCCACCCATTGATAGGCGCGCGGCAACGGGCTCGCCGCCTCCCGTTCCCGGAACCGCTCCGACACGGCGACGCCATGTTCCAGCGCCTCGGCGACAGCCCGCAATTTCGGCTCGGCATTTGCCCAGTCGTCGAGCGCGGCTTGCAGTGTGAGAGCCACCGGATCGGCAGGTGTATACCGCGTCAGATCGCGAGAGACGACGACGAGCTGGCCGTCGCGTCCTCCCTTGAGCGATGCGAGCTTCATGCGTCGGTTCCTTTTCGATCCTGCCGCGCCAGCGTGAGCTGCTTTGCGTTTCGTGCGCACGATCGTAGTCGGCGGGCCCAGGAATGCAACGGCGGCAAATACGAAGAGGGCCCGGCGTGCCCGCCGGACCCTCATTCATCGACAGAATTCGAGCCGGTCATACCGGAAAACCAGATGTTCGCCCCTTCGTTGGGCATCTGGTTTGGAGATCCGCGCGCGCAGGGTTGGTGTCGCGGCTGCGCGCAAGCAAAAGCGCTTCAGGCGGGGCTGTCCACCTCGTTGACGTCTCCGGCATAGCGGCCGGAAAACAACCAGTAGACGAGGCCGCCGAGCAGGCCGGAAGCAATGTAGGCGATCGTGGCATACTGATTGACGATCGAGTTGGCCGCGCTTGTTTCCCCGGAGTAGATCGCTATGAACCCCGCGATCGAGATCGCGATCCCCGCCAGCGCGTAATAGACCCAGCTACGGATGCTCTGCCATTCACCGATGGCGGCGGCGACGAGCGCAAATGGTGCGGAGAACACAGCCGCGTGCGTCGCAGCCAGGAGCACCTGCTCGACGCTCCATGACAGCCGGTCGGGGTCGTCGGTGACCACGTCGTTGGGGGTGGCGAATCCGAGCTGGATAAGCGCGCCGGCGATGCAGGCCAGGGCAAAGGCCACGAGAACGCGCAGCACCGACATGATCATCCTACCAACTCCCTCGAACGCCCGCGAAAATATGGACTGCCCCAACCCCTAGCTTGGCTGGTGCGGCTACTCAATGGCGCACAGTGCAATTCCTTAACTTAGCCCCTTTCGGGTCCAGCGCAGCGCACTGTCGATCAGGCTTTGCGGCCGGCGAGCATCCAGTAGACCCACCCACCCAGGAAGCCGGCGGTGGCGAACACCTGCCAGACGAGGGTTGGTGGCAGCATGGACGAAAGGCTGGCTCCGGCCGCAGCTTGCCCGTAGCGGGCCATGACCGGCACTGCGACGAATGCGAGACCGCCACCCACAACGTAATAAAGCATCGAGCGGATGCGTGCGACCTCGCCGACGATCACGACCAGCAGTGCCGGCACGACGGTCATCGCGGACAAAAGCACTTGTCCCTGTCGCATCAGGTCGATAACCGCGCCGAGCGAGGCGCTGTCGGGCCCGCGTCCTGCCATAGCCTCCACGACCCGCTCCTGCGCGATCATGACGAGGAAGAATACGGTTCCCGCCGCCGCGATGATGAACGCGATCGGCACCCAGATGAGCCGGCCCAGCGAGGCAAGCATGTCTATCCTCTTCGGATCACGCTGCGCGGCCAGCACTACACCAAGTGGCCCCGCATCACCCGCCGGCACGAGTTCAACCAGAATGACCTACGTCCGTTCGCTCGCCCTGAGCTTCACGCTCTCGGAGCGGAGTTGCCCGCACGCGGCGAGAATATCCCGTCCCCGCGGCGTGCGCACCGGGCTCGCATAGCCTGCATTGTTGACGATCTCGGCGAACCGCTCGATCTGCCCCCATTCCGAGCATTCGTAGTCGGTGCCCGGCCACGGATTGAACGGTATGAGGTTGATCTTGGCGGGAATGCCGGCAAGCCGCCGGACGAGCGCGCGCGCGTCGGCCGCGCTGTCGTTCACGCCCTTCAGCATCACGTACTCGAAAGTTATCCGGCGCGCGTTGGACAGCCCCGGATAGTCGCGGCACGCAGCCAGCAACTCGGCGATCGGATACTTCTTGTTGATCGGCACCAGCTTGTCGCGCAGCGCATCGTTGGTCGCGTGCAGCGAGATCGCGAGCATCGTGCCCGCCTCCGCGCCCCAGCGCGGGATCTCCGGGACCACGCCCGACGTCGAAAGCGTGATGCGCCGCCTCGATACCGACAGCCCCTCGCCGTCGCTCGCCACCTCCATGGCGCGCCGCACGTTGTCGAAATTGTAGAGCGGCTCGCCCATGCCCATCAGAACGATGTTGGTGATCTTCCGCTCGGACGAAGGCAGCAGCCGGCCATCGCCCGGCGGTATCGTGCCGGCGGCGTGCGACTGGGAGAATCCGCCCGGCCAGTCGCCGAGCCGGTCCCGTGCCAGCAATATCTGTCCGACGATCTCGTGCGGCTCGAGGTTGCGCACCAGGCGCTGCGTTCCCGTGTGGCAGAACGAGCAGTTGAGCGTGCAACCCACCTGACTGGAGATGCACAGCGTGCCCCGTTCCGCTTCGGGGATATAGACGGCCTCGACTTCCGGCGCGCGCGCCTCGTGGCCGAGCCTCGGCAGCCGCAGCAGCCATTTGCGGGTACCGTCCACCGAAACCTGCTCGGAGACGATCTCTGGCCGGTCGAGTGAGAAGCTGCCCTCGAGCTTCGCGCGAAGCTCCTTGGATACGTCCGACATCGCGCCGAACGACGTGACGCCGCGCACGTACATCCAGCTCCAAAGCTGGTTGACCCGCATCCGCGTCTGCTTTGGGGCGACGCCGATCGTCTCCAGCGCAGCGGCTAGCGCGGCCCGGTCGAGCCCGGCTAGCGTCGGTAGCGCGGGCGCGACGGTGGGCAGGGCCGGGGAAGACGGCGTGGTGTCGAGAACAAGGGTCATGATGCCGGATGTAGCGGCGGCAGGGTCGCCAGGCAAGGGCGCTGGGCAACCGTTCGCCGCCGCTCAACCCGCTCGGATAGCCCCAACCCGGGCTCGCACCCGGTTCAAAAACCGCTGCCGCTGCCCCGGCGTGCTCTGGTCGATCCCGTAGTGCGCCAGCCAGAACCGCTCGATGCCGCGTGCCGGAAGCAGCCGGGCCAGACCGCGCATCAGCACCTTCCGGCTCGGATTGCCAAGGTACAGCCTTGTGAACCACCACGGCGCGCCCGTCGTCGTAACCACGCCGAACAGGCGCAGGTTATGGAGCAGCGGCCGGATGGCGCCAGGCCCGAAGTCGAACGCCACGCCCGGCAGCCAGATCCGGTCGAACCACCCCTTCAGGATCGCCGGCATACCGTACCACCACGACGGAAACACCAGGATCAGCCCGTCGGCACGTTGCAGCCGCGCCACGTCCGTAGCGATAGCGCGCCGGTTCTCGGGCACGCTGCGATAGGCGATCCGTTCATCGCGCGAGAGCACGGGATCGAACCCCTCGGCGTAGAGGTCGCACAAGTCGACCTCGTGCCCGCGCGCCTTCAGTGCCATCACCACCTCGTTGCGCAGCGCCGCAGCAAAGCTGTCCTCGACGGGATGCGCATAGACGACGAGAACCTTCATGCGACGGGTATCCTGCATTTTCGTGGCATCACTTGCGGTGGCAGATCTTCTACGCCGAGCCGAGGGAGGACGAGTAGCTGGCTGTGGAACTTCGCGGGCGGTCGCAGCCCTTCTCCAGCGCTGTCTTTCCTTGGCCACCTGAGCACTCTAATGTTCCGGTTCCGAAGATTGGTACCCATTACAGCACGGTTCAGAGCAAACGTCGGAACCAGTAGGAACACCAGCAAGTCGATGATTTTTTCGTAGCTTCTGCATCTGTCGTTTGCTTGACCGATCCGCCGCGAGCGCCGACCAGTCGTCGGATTCGTTACACTGGAACCCCGGCAAGTCTCCGCCGCACCCGAGGAAGAAAGAGCCGATACCCACCATGTGGCGCACCCTTCGCACCGCCCTTCTGCAGGTGCTCGGCACTATCCTGTTGTTGTTCCTTGGACTGGAGGCCTGGGCCCGCCTGTTTCCACCCAAGGATGTGAACGTCTGGCCGCTGGTGCAGAACCCTGCGGTCGGCACGACGTTTCGCCCTAATTCGCGCGTCGTGCTGAGCAACGGGCTCGATTTCCACACGGAGGAGACGAGCAACGAGGTAGGTTTCCTCGACCGCCCGCTGCCACCGATCGAGCGGTCGCAAGGCAGCTGCCGCATCGCGATCATCGGCGACAGCTTCGTCGAGGCG
>CAMAYR010000116.1 GCA_945862355.1 Devosia equisanguinis
ATGCTGCAGCCACTCAACGACTTGATCATAGGCCCGGTCGGCCTGAGATTGAGCATCGGCCATGGCAGTCCCCATCGCGAATCAGAGGGACCTGCATAGATTCAGCAATCTCTCGCCTTGTCACTCACGGACTCATGCGATTGCCCTGATGCGCCTTCCTCCTGCAATCGACCCTGCGGCCGAATTCCGGTAGATCTCGTGATTCGCAGCGGCGGAAAGCGTCGCGAACGCGCCATGCTTCAGCCATCCGTGCCTTTTATGGGCTCGGCTGGTGGTTCACAAGGGGATCGAGGGCCGGATGCTCTCACGGGTCAAATCGGTGGCGCTGCGCCTTCGCGCTGCTCGCTCGGCTTTGCTGGCGATGGCTACGGCGGCAATGACAGCGGCAACACTGGCGGCCTGCGGCAACAGCGGGCCGGTCGAGATCGGTCCAAGAGGCCTGCATTGCGTCGACGACAGCCAGGGCTGCATCTCAGAGCGGGGCACGGCGCTCAAGGCGCTCGTCGGCGACAAGGGCAAGGGGTGGATCCGGCAGCCCGCGCCGCCCGCCGCCTACGCTTCCGGCGTGCGGCTGTTCGCCTACAAGCAGCGCAAGCGGGAGTTGAGCTGCGAGGAGCTGGCGATCGGACGTACGGAGGCGGATGCCGGACCGGTAATTTTGCGCGGACCGTATGGCAAGAACCTGAGCATCGCGCAGATCTCCCGCGGCGTCATGCTGGCCCAGGAGATAAGCCGGGAGTTGGGCAACGAGATCAAGCGTCGCTGCGGACGGGCGTGAGAACGAAATCGCTTCAGGGCGGGAGCGATCGCTTCAGCGTGAAGCCTGCCGGCGCCAGCGAATGCATGAAGCGCTGATCCTGGAGCACGATCGTATCACCGTCTTTCGTCACCACCGGCATCCGCGACCAGAACAGATAGGCGCGAACGCCCGCATCGGTTCTGGAGAGCTTTTCGACGGCTTCGCTGGGCATGCCGTGGGGACGCGCCTCGGGCTCGAGCTTCACATGGCCGGGAAAGACGAAATCTCCCGCGCCGTGGTCGTGATCGCAGCGCCAGAGCACGCGGCGCTGCCAGAACATGACGGGCACGGGATTGGCCACGACCATCGTGGGCTTGCGGGCGAAGGTGTTCTCGACCTCGTTCGCCGTGATGCTCTCGGCATGGCGACTGATCAAACCGTTGGCCACGACATAGACGCTCATGGCGGCGACGCAGATCACGGCCGGCGTGCGCCAGGCGGCATGTCCGCGGCGCTCCAGCCGAAGCGAAAGCCAAACGCCGGCGACGAGCGCCACCCAGAGCCACAAGTCGATGATGAAAAGCGTGTTCGCGGCGAACCAGCGGCTCGAAAATGGCTCGAGCAGGCGAATGCCGTAGCTGTTGAACCAATCGAGCAGGGGATGACTGAGCGTACCAATGTAAGCGAGCGCGAGCAGCCACCCTGCGCGCAGAGGCAAACGCTTCGCTGGCGCGGTATCTCGGCGCTCGCGCCAACGATCGAAGGCGAGCAGTGCCGCCGTCAGCGCGAGCGGCAGCAGAAGCATGGCGATCGGGCCGTGGGTCAAGCCGCGCCTGATGGCGAGTGACTGCACTCCAAGCAACATCGAGACCGCGTCGATGTCCGGCAGGTTCGCGCCGATGATCAGCGCGGGCATGGCAAGGCGTGTCTTGCGCTTGAGACCGAGCTGACCGAGTACCGCGCCAACGAGGCTGTGGGTGAGATTATCCATGCGGCCCGCGAGAAGCACGTAGCGGGACCGAGTCGCGCGCTCGAGATGCCATGATCACTTGCGTGCTGCTTTCGATTTGGGCGGCATTGGCTGCGGTAGCAGGGAGGCTGCCACTCCCGGCTGCTTGTCGAGGGACGACTCCGCCTTGCAGCCATCCGTTCCGGCAGCCCACTGGAGGACCTCGGCGCGCATTCGCGTCGCCTCTGCATCGGCGAAGCGGGTGTTGTCCAATGCAATGCCCGTACCGCCTCCGCCGGGCGTGCCGTCCAGGCCCGGCGCCTCCGAAAGCTCAATTCGCAGCGCTCTGGGTCCCCACGGCGTGGGCTGATCGAGTGCGCGCTCGTGGACGATGATCTCCACCCGGCCGCCGCTCATCGACGGCGCGGCATCGGCATGGAGTATGTGGGTGGCGGAAAATCTGCCACGCGGGCCGAACCAACAGGCATTGGCGCCTCGCGCAATCCGCGAATAGATCTCGGCGGATCGCTGGGGCTGGTGGGAAGCCTCACCGACGCCAGGAACCGCCGCCGCCGCCAAGCTACCGGTCACTCCCTGCGTGGGCAGAACGGGCAGCGATGCCCCGCCGGCGCAACCTCCAGCCAGCATGGCCAGCATCAAGCCAGGACCGGCGATGAGACATCTGCATGTGCCCGGACCCACCATGCCGTTCATGTCGCGCGCAGCCCGCCCATACCGGTCGCCTCCACGACCGGGGCGCTCCATGTGGACCCGGTGTTCCACGACGGCACGCGGCGCGCAAGCGCTACAGCAAGAGCACCGCGTGCGACCGACGGGCTGTGGACACGTCACTCGGCCACACTGCCGGCATCACGGTGCCGCCAAATTGGGCGCCCGGGAAAAGCGATAGCGGATCGGGGACGCGCGCAGTTTACAAGGCTGGTTACAAGGCTGGCTCAAAGGCCACTTGGCCATGCCGTGACACGACGACAGAGTTGGCGCCGAGGCGGTCGGCGCCGCATCCGTCGTATTCGCTTGCCGTTTCGGCAAGCGATCAACGCGCAAGTGCTACCGGCGTGCGGTCGAACCGGCGGCGGCCGCGCTGCAAGTCACGCTGCTGGGGAACCGAAGCCTCCTCGGCCTCTTGACCCGCCTCGTCGCGCTCACGCATGGCAGCCTCGAGTTGCTGCTTCAGGTCCTCGATGGACGTGCGCAGATTGTCGCGGCGCTGGCTCGCAGCCTTGGCGAAAGTCGAATAGTTGAAATGCCCGGCATCTTTCACGCCGGTGCGCTCCTCTTCGGCATTCACTTGCCGCTCGAGGTCGACCGCCATGACCTCGAAATCCCTGATCATCTGCTCCAGCCCGCGAACCTTGCGGGCCTTCTCCTGCGCTTCAAAACGCTTCAGTCGAAGCGCGGTTTCCCGTGACTTCATGTTCGATACCCCTGCACAAACTCGAACCTGCCTCGGATCACCAATCCAAGAACCATGCCAATCAGCACTAAGCCTGGAACTTCCCCTCTCGAGGATCGACTACCTTGCCTGTCAACGCGTCTTTTTTTCGTTGCTTTCGACGTGTGCAGAAGCTCTTGCGGCTCCTATCACCGCGCCGCGGTGCTCCGGATTAAACCGTAGTATCGCCAATATCACTTAAGTCACAGTAAAGAAAATGACAATCCCCCCTGGGTTGTAGCGATCGCGCGGCGCGTTAAATTTTTTTTCGTGCCCCCTCTAGGGCTACGATGCGAAGCATGTTAGCTGTGGATAACCAATCAGTTGATCGGCCGCTCGCCAGCACTCAATCCAGCCGTGCTTGAAGCGATCCAGGGCCGAACACAGTTCAAGAACGAGTTGACCGGTCAGGTTCCAGGCCCGTCCGCCTGGAGTACAACTCGTCGTTGCGTATCAGCACATCAGGCCGCTTCGCGCCAAGGCCGAAAGTACACGGCACGCCACAACACATTGTTAGGGTTTGTTAACACCTGAGAGCTAGATTCCTAAGCAGATGTGAATCGCGCGTAGCGCACCTCGGTGTGCGCATCTGGAGCCTGAGGTCTGGATTGCGGCCGAGCCGCGCCGGGGATGGAGACAACGCCATGCGAGTGCTTCTTATCGAGGACGACAGCGCCACCGCGCAGAGCATCGAGTTGATGCTCCAGTCAGAAGGGTTCAACGTGTACACGACCGACCTCGGCGAGGAAGGTGTGGACCTGGGCAAGTTGTATGATTATGATATTATTCTGCTGGACTTAAACCTGCCGGATATGAGCGGGTATGAAGTTCTGAAGACACTACGCGTCAGTAAGGTCGCCACGCCCATCCTCATCCTGTCCGGCCTCGCCGGAATCGAGGACAAGGTGCGGGGCCTTGGTTTCGGGGCGGACGATTACATGACGAAGCCCTTCCATAAGGACGAGCTAGTCGCTCGTATCCACGCCATCGTGCGGCGCTCCAAGGGGCATGCGCAGTCGGTCATCGAGACCGGACACCTCAAAGTCAATCTCGACACCAAGACGGTAGAGGTTGGGGGGCAGCGCGTGCATCTGACGGGCAAGGAATACCAGATGCTCGAGCGGCTCTCGCTGCGCAAGGGCACGACGCTGACCAAGGAGATGTTCCTCAATCATCTGTATGGCGGCATGGACGAGCCCGAGCTGAAGATCATCGACGTCTTCATCTGCAAGCTGCGCAAGAAGCTGCAGGCGGCAACCGGCGGGCAGCACTACATCGAAACGGTTTGGGGGCGCGGGTACGTGCTGCGCGATCCGGACGACGAAGGCAACGTGGCGGCTTGAAGCCGAACGGCTCGAGACAGCTACCAAGAGGGGCGCGCTGCGCCCCTTTTTCTATGTGCGCGATGGCCTGGCACCGACCGAACCGGGCCGCAGACCATCAAAGCGCGTCCCAGGCCGCCGCCATCCGGCGGCGTTGCCCTGCGTCCGGGATGGTCCCGAGGCCTGCGAGAATGTTGTCTCGCGCATGGTTGGGGCGGGCCGTGCCTGGAATCACGCAGGTCACGGCTGGGTCGCCGATCAAGTACTTCAACATGACCTGCGCCCAACTCGTGCATTCGATCTCGGCAGCCCACGGGGGCAGCGGCTTGCCCTTCACCTTGCGGAACATCGTGCCGCTGTCGAAGGGCTGATTGGCGATGACGGCCACGCCGCGCGCCTCCGCTACTCGAAGAAGCCGGCGCTCTGCGGCGCGGGTGGCCAGCGAGTAGCCCATCTGCACGAAGTCCAGCGGCTCGGTCTCGAGAATCCTCGCGAGGTCGTCGAGGGCGGGCACAGTGTAGTGCGTGATCCCGATGTAGCGGTAGCGACCGGCCTCTTTTCCGGCGCGCAGCGACCCGAGGTGGGTTCGCCAGTCGACCAGGTTGTGGATCTGCATGAGGTCGACGACCGGCGAGCGGAACCTATCGGACGACGTTCGCATCTGGGCAAGGCCCGCCTTCTCGCCCGTCGTCCAGACCTTGGTAGCGAGGAACGCCTGGTCGCGCGCGCCCATCGCGGCCAGCAGATCGCCGACCACCGCTTCACTGCGGCCGTACATCGGCGAGGAATCGATCATCCGTCCGCCAGCCTCGAACAACACCTCCAGAACTTGACGACGGGCGGCTCTTTCGGAGGCCTCTGTCCCGATATCGAACGTCTGCCATGTGCCGAAACCGACAATGGGCATGGCCTCGCCCGAAGAGGGAATCCTGCGCGCGTGCATTTTTCGACCTTTCGCGTGCACCACAGCGGCAGGCGTCGCAATCGACGCGGCGGCCGCTACGAGAAGCTCTCGACGATCGAGTAGCGGGCGAGGGGACTTCGGGCAATATGGTTGCATGGGCCGCTCCGCGAACGCCGACCTCGCGCGCCAACGTCGACTGGCATCAGCGGGCTAGGGCTAGGGCTACCACGCCGGTCGGTCAATCGAGGCTGTCGGCAGCTCAGCCCCGAGCACGCGAGGTGTAGACAGCCGGCGCCAGCTCGGCTCGATATCGCTTTGCCGTCCGTTCGCTGGAGTCCAATGCAGCATAGGCCGCATTGACGCGACGCGCCATCGTCTCGAGGTAAACTACGACCTCGGACGGCAGCGCCGCGCTGGAATAGCGGTCGGGGTGATAGCCCTTCGAGAGCTCGATATAGGCATTGCGGATGTCGTCCCAGGCACTGCCGTGCGGCAGTCCGAGGATCGCGTAGGGATCGAATTCGTCGGCAACCCCGGTACGGGCGCGCAACGCCGGCGTGCGGGGAACACCAACGAGCCTGATGGAAGCGATGGTCGTCTTCGCGATCAGCCTCGGCTCACCGGCGTAGGGGACGAACTCGACGAAGCCGCCGGTCTGGTTGATGGCATCGAGGGGCGCCTGGCTCGCCCATAGCATCAGCTTGCCTTTTTCCACGGCGCCATCCAGGAACTCGAGCTCGGCTGGCACCCCCACCGGCTCCGGTCTCGTGTCGATGCGGCCACGCTCGAACATTGTTGCCTCCGTCGCAATGATTGTCGCGGCGCTGGTCCCTATCGATCCGCAGCGGGCGATGTCAGCGACACCCAGCAAGATCCGTGCAGAATCGGCCGCGCATCGGCATTCTTGCCTAACGAGCGCTTTACGCTGAAATTGTACGCGTGCGCGAATACCCCGCGAAGTGACGTCCGACTCGAGATTGGAACTTCGGCTAGCTGGTATCAGTCGAAAAGCGCACCCAGCAGGAACCTGAGCGACATCACGCCGAGGAAGATGGCGAACCCCACCTCCAGCTTGCGCTTGGGCAGGCCGTGGCCGAATCGAACACCGATCGGCGCGGCATAGACGCTGACCGGAATGATCAGCGCCGCGCCGATGAGGCTGATGTAGCCCAAGGAGAAGGGCGGCAGGCCAGGGGCACCCCAGCCGGCCCAGATGAAGCCAATCGTGCCGGGGATCGCGATGAGCGGTCCCAGACCGGAGCTTGTCGATACCGCTGGAAGGATCGAGCGACCGTAGAGCGTCAGGAAGGCGACCATGATGGAAGCTCCGCCAATGCTCATCATGGTAGAAGCCAGACCGATACCGAAGGCCACCACCTCGGTCACCTTCGAGCTTGGCACCTCCCTGGCGATCACCCAATCGTCGCGGCTCAGTGCCATCTTCAGGGCCAGAGTGCCTCCGCATACTGCCCAGATCCACTGAAGCGTGCGGCTCGGCGCGATATAGGCTATGAGCGCGCCCACCACGACGCCCGCCACGATCCAAGGTGCGATCCGGCGCAGGAAGGGCTCGTCGACGAGGCCCTTCTCGCGGTGCGACCGGAACGACGTGATCGTCGTCGGGATCATCACGGCGAGGGACGTGCCCAGGCAGAGATGCATGAGGATGCTGTGATCGACGCCTACGGCGCGGAAAGCCTCGTAGAGCGCAGGCACAAGGATGGCGCCGCCGCCGATGCCGAACAGCCCCGCCAGAAAGCCCATCACGAAGCCAGAGGCGGCCAAGGCAAGCGCGAGCAGGACCAAGCCTTGCGTCGAGACGCCGATTTCCATGAGGCCTCGGGGGTCGGGGTTCTTGTCGGGAGATGAGACTTTACCGGAGTAACCGATCGAGAAGCCCGATCAATGTCCTCAATGGACGCATCTGCCCTGCGTTCGGCTCAACCCTCGGCGTGCCCGGGAAGCTATCTGGTCCCATACATGCGGTCGCCGGCATCCCCCAGCCCGGGAACGATGTAGCCGTGCTCATCGAGCCGCTCGTCGACCGCGGCCGTGAAAACGGGCACATCGGGGAATGCACTGCCGACCGCCTGCAATCCCTCCGGCGCACAGATCAGGGAGACGACCTTGATGTCGCGCGCGCCACGCTCGCGCAGGCGGCTGATGGCCGCGATGGCGGTGTTGCCGCTGGCCAGCACCGCGCTGACGATCACCACCGGGCGATCCGCGACGTCGTCAGGCAACTTGAGGAAGTACTCGATGGCCGTCAGCGTCTCGGGCTCGCGGTAGATGCCGATGTGACCGACGCGGGCGGAGGGCACCAGGTCCAGCAGGCCCTCGACCACGCCCATCGCCGCGCGAAGGATAGGCACGAAGACGACCTTCTTGCCCTTGATGAACGTCGCTTTCGTGCGCACCACCGGCGTGTCGATCTCGCGCAGCTCGGTGGGCAGATCGCGCAGCACCTCATAGCCGATGAGAAGGCCGATCTCGCGCGAAAGGTTGCGGAAACGCGCCGTCGACGTCTCCTTGTCGCGCATCAGCGACAGCTTGTGGGCCACGAGGGGATGGTCGATTACCGTCAGATGCGGGTGCATCAACTGAATTCCTCACCTGTTGTCAGAAAACCGAGCCGTCGCTGACGATTTGAAGCGGTGGGCCGCCATCGGCTCGACGCTCCCTCGCGATGCGACGGCCGGCGGACCAAGTACCACCTTCGAGAATCGAGGCGAGCGGCATTCGCTCGGCCGTCACCCCGAGTACCGAACGGACGCGCGGCGCGATCTCGTCGAGCAAAGCAACCGTCAGCGCGCGCCATTCGACAACCGGCTCATCGCCAGCTCGATGCTCGCGCGACAATAGGCTTTGGTTTTTCGCCTCGATCACGCCCAGATCAAGGAACAGCCCGCCGTTTCGATATTCGGCAAGCCCGGTCAGCCCGTCGAGGTCGCCGACCTCGTGGCCGGCTTCGCGCATCGGCTCGATCAGCGAGTAGGTCATCCACTGGGAAAGCTTGTGGAACGGCACGAGACCGTTCGTGGCATCGTCCGTCACGACGGCGGGGTGAGTCCACGTGTCGCCAAGGTCGACGCCGGCCAACTTCTGGCGGCCGGGCCAGATCGGCCCCAGCGCCTCGAGCACGACGCGCAGCATGTCAGGCGCGGTCAGTCCATGCGGGCCGGCGCGTGCGACCATCGTGTCGTAAAGTCCGCCGAGGCGGCCTTCGGCACCGAACAAGTCGGGCCGTGCTTCGATGGCTTCGCCCAGCCTGTTGAGCAGTGCTGCGCGACCCTCTAGCCCGACGAGGCCGTTACCCGGCCCGACCATGAAGGCCTTCGCCAGATCCTCGGCGGAAAGGGTCGCCAATCCACCCGCATCGGCAAGGCGTGGCGTGTGAAGGCTCGATGAAAAATAGCCCCGGCGCCAGGCGTCGAGGCTGGCGAGAGCGAGGCCTTCGGAACGGCCGACGTGAAGCCAGCGCGCCTGGCCATCGCGGCCGGCCACCACTTCGGCCCAGCGCCATTCCGGACCGGCGCCGGCGTCGAGAAGCACACTGACGATCGCCAACTCGAAGCGGGTGCGGGCGCGCTCGTCGGGGTCAGCCGGGACCAGCCCTTCGTCGATAGCCGCCTGCCAGCGGTCCTGGCCCGCGACGACGAAGTGCCGCCAGCGCGCATGGAACGGCACATCGAGAGATGGGTAGTTATGGCGTACCGTCTCGGCGACGTAGCGTGCGGCATCGTCGAGCCGGTCGAGCACAACATTGAAATGCGGCAGCCGGCCGGCAAGGCCCGCCTCGAGGATCTGCCGGCAGCGCGCACGCACGGCAGCGGCAGAAAGCAGGCTCTCGGCCGCGCCCAACTCAGTAGTCTTCAAGGGCGCGCCCCTTCGTGGCATTGAGGTCATCGGGCTTAGAGACCGTATCGTCGGTGTAGTAGCCGGCGGCCTTCTTGGCATCCATCTCGACGAGCGCATCCTGTGGGATCAACTCGTCGGGGATGGGCACACGGTCGATGATCTCGATGCCCTGCTGGCGCATCGGCTCGAACTTCAGATTGCTCATCGAGATCCAGCGGTCGATGCGGCGCATTCCGAGCCAATGGAACACGTCAGGCATCAAGTCCTGGAAGCGCATGTCCTGCACGCCGGCCACGCACTCCGTGCGCTCGAAATAGGCGGCAGCGCTATCGCCGCCCGTCTGCCGCTTTCTCGCGTTGTAAACGAGGAACTTGACGACCTCGCCCAGCGCGCGGCCCTCCTTGCGGTTGTAGACGATGATGCCCGCCCCGCCCTTCTGTGCGCTGCGGATGCATTCCTCGATGCCGTGCGCCAGGTAGGGCCGGCAGGTGCAGATGTCGGAGCCGAACACGTCGGAGCCGTTGCACTCGTCATGCACGCGGCAGGTGATCTCGCCCTTACCGTCCCATAACCGCTCGACCTCACCGAAGATGTAGAGCGTGATGTTGCCGATCGGCGGCAAGAAGACCTTGCGATCAGGCCGGGTGACGAGGTCGGGGAACATGGCGCCGGTGTGCTCGAACAATGCACGACGCAGCGCTGCCTCCTTCACACCTAGACGGTTGGCGAGGCCCGGCAAATACCAGACCGGCTCGATGGCTATCTTGGTGACGTTTGCCTCGGCCGAGGGCAGCAGAACACGATTGTCGGATGCGAGCCGGCGCGCTGCGATGGCGTCACGGATCTCGGGGAAGGTGATGCGCGCTTTCGTAATCGCGATGGTCGGACGGATGTCGAGGCCACGGGCGATCTCGTCCTTGAACACCTCAGCGACGCGGTGGCCCCAGGGGTCGAGCGAAACGATCTTGTCCGGGTCGAACCATTGCTCGAACGGGCCGATGGAGACGGGAGGAAAAGTGTTGGTCAGGTCCGGACGATGAACCGGATCCAGCTTGCCGGCGGCCACGGCCAGCGCTCGATAGACCCCGTAGGCGCCGGAGTGGACGCCGACTACGTTGCGCTGAGCAGGGTTGTTCGAGCTGCCGATGACCGGCCCGCGCTCGGTGGGCGTGCGTGCCCCCCAATGGATCTCGGGGGCTTGCGGGCCACCCTTGGATGGGTGGGACGTGAGAACGATGTGCTTATGGCCTGACAATGAAAACGCCTCCGTTAACCGGCGCAAACGCCTCGATTGGGCTGCGGCCTCGGTTGTGGAAGCGGTCGAGCCTAGCATGGATTTTTGAAAATTCCATTGGGATTACCCGAGCGACGTTCAGAAATGGCGAATGGGCGCCAGATCGAGTGACCTGACGCTGCCGGTCGAGCCTGGCCCACACCCCAAAGCCCCCCCCGGATTGTCGGAAGGGGCTTTTACTTTCGGGGGTGGGGGCGACCGCCGCCGCGATCAAGGCTGCAAGGCCTTCCTGGCGCGAGCGACGATCTCGGGCGACGAGGCGTAGATCTTGCGCACCACCTCGCCGACCCGCTCACCGTCGAGTGGGTCGATATTCATTTGCTGCTTGCCGGCCTCGGCGAGGAAAGAGGGGTCCGACATCGTCTTCATGAACGCGTCGCGCAGCAGCTTCACGCGATCGGCGGGCGCCTCCTTGGGCAGGAAGAACATGCGGCTGAAGAGCTGCTGGGCAACCACGAGGTCGGCGACGGCATGTTGAGCGGCAGGCACACGCGTCTTGAACTCCGGCACGCCGAGCGATGTCAGCGCCTTGTCCGGCTGGATGCCGAACTGCACCAGCAGATTGAGCTTCTTCTCGCGGAGCCACGCGCCGCGTGCCGTCTTGATGGTCGACCAATCGAACGCACAAAGCCCCTCGACCTCGCCGCGCTCGATTGCGAGCAGCATGTCCGCGCCGCCCTTGTAGCCGGACACGAGCTGCATCTGGGCGCTGGCCAGAGCATTGGCGAGGAGTGCATAATCTCGCGAGGCGCCGCCGGATTGCGAGGATGCGACGATGAACTTCGTCTTGAGCATGTCGTCGTAGGTCTTCACTTTCGAGGTATGCCAGGAGAGGCACAGCCGCGGCCCCGTCTCGGCCGTGCCGATGTAAATGAACCGGGTCGGATCGAACCGCGGCTTCTTGGCGTCCAGAAGTGGAGCCATGATCGCGCCGGGAAAGACGGAGCCCAGAGCCGTGCCATCCTTGGGAGCCTGGGTCTCGACGTACTCCGCGGCAGTGTAGCTGCCCGCGCCCGGCATGTTCTGGACGATGATCGCCGGCTAGCCGGGAATGTGCCTCGTATAATGGCGCGCGACGAGACGAACGTAAGAATCGAGGCCCGCGCCGGGTGTCCCGCCGGTGATGATGGTGATGCGCTTGCCGTCGTATAAATTCTGCGCCGCGGATTCCGGTCCCAGTGCCAGGAAGGCTCCAATAGCGGCCAGTGCAGCAACGCCGGATAGCGTTGTCCGGTAGATCTTCATCACTTTCCTCCCGTTCGCCGTGGCTTCTCGTGCCACTTGCGGTTCAAGCCACATCGGCCCCGACCCAGGCGGCAGCGAGACCGCTTCCCCCCGGACCGAACAAAATCCAGTGCAGTGCATCTGACGTTCGCCCCCCGCTCGCAGCAGGCCGATCAAGCAAACGCCAGATGAAAAAACCACACTAGAAACATCGACTTGCTAGTGTTCCTTTTGGTTCCGACATTTGCTATGAACCGTTCTGCGAGGGAAGCAAATGTCGGAACCGAAACAATAGTCGATCTGCCTTCCCGGCAATAGTATCGCCAACGAACAACGCCAACTCCAAGGTCGATCGTATCCGTATGACCAGGATTGCCGCAAAGCCCCGCGCTACAGGACGCCCAGCCGGCGCCGCTGCCAAAGCGGGCAAGACCATTCGCCGGGGGCGCCGCGAGACTGGCCGGGTGGCCGTGCTCGATCGGGCCGCAGCGTTGCTCGTGGGCCTCGCTCAGCTTCCGAGGCCCGCGTCACTCAACGAGGCCGCCCAGCAGGCGGGGCTATCAAAGGCGACCGCCTTCAGGATCCTGGCGACGCTGGCGGATCAGGGCCTCGTCGAGCAGGACGAGGCGACAGCAAGCTACCGGTTGGGGATCGCACCGTTGAAGATGGCGACCGCCGTGCTCGACAGCATTGCGGTCGCAGCGATGGCGAGGCCTGTCATGCGGGCCATCAGCGAGCTGCTCAACGAAACGGTGGTTTTGAGCGTGCGGGATGGCGACAACCGCGTGAACATCGACGCGGTCGAGTGTACCAATGCAATCGGTTCCTCGCGGCGCATCGGCGAGCCTCGTCCACTGCACGCGGGGGCGCCGAGCCGGATATGGCTCGCCTCATTGAGCGACGAGGATATCGAGGCCTATATCAAGCGGCAGCGTCTGGCCACGAAGCGCGGCAACGGTGGCCCCGCCTATGTCGAGGCGCTGTGGAAGGACGTGCGCAAGGCGCGACGGACGGGGCTTGCCTCCATGCAGGCGGAGATCTCGCCGGAATCGCATGCGGTCGCGACCGTTATCCGTGACGGAAGAGGAGCAGCGGTGGCCGGGCTACATGTCGCCATTCCCCGCGGACGCCTCTCGCCACGCATAGAGGCTCGTTGCGGGCAGGCGCTGCTCAGGGCGGCGGCGGAGATCTCGCGGGCGCTACCCACGGGCAACGGTTAACTTGATTGCACCAGCGGCTCCGCCATCTCAGAATTCTCAATTCATCGACGGTCTTGGCCCGCCGCGGATCAGAGTCCGGGGTGAGCGAGCGGGCTGAAGCCGCTACTTTCAGCCGCGCCAGATCAAAACCGGCACCTTGCTGTGGGTGAGCACTTTCACCGCCTCGCTCCCCAGGAGCAGGCGCTCGAGCCCCCTGCGACCGTGCGAGCCCATTACGATCAGATCGCAGCCGGCTTCCTGCGCCACGGACAGGATCGACTGATAGGGTTCGATGTCGGACTTGTGCACCGCGGAGCAGGGTACGCCGCGGCTGGCCGCCAGGGCTGTTGCGTCCGCCAGGATAGTCTGCGCGCGCTTCTGAGATGCCTCGTCGAAAACGTCGCGGCCGGTCACACCCTCGTAGACGCCATAGGCCACTGCAGTCCAAGGCATGGTAACGGTGACGACCGTCACTTTTGCGCCAACCGCCTTGGCGAGATCGAGGCCGTGCGCGAGGGCTGCCTGGGCAACCTCGGTGCCGTCGGTGGCTACCAGCAGATGTTTGTACATTGTTTCCCTCTCATGGGCGTCGGGCCGGAAACTGCCGACGGTGCAGTACTCCAGACGGAGATGGCAGGGGCATTAATACAGATCAACGGGCAACCAGCCCATTGACGCACATAGGTATTCTGCTACAGCGACCTTGAAATACCGAGCGTGGCGGGCTTGCTTGACAGCGGCGCATCCGGTGGTGAATGTCCCGCGCTAGAGTATTTCCGGCGGAAGAAGAATCGCCGGAAGGCCGCTAGCTTCTGATCTGTCGTGCTTTACCCGCCCGCGGTGGTTCCACCTCGGACGTTCGCACTCCAAGCCGCCGCGGCGTCGCAATCGGCCGTACCGAACGACATTCGGGCGCAGTTGCGTGCCTCCAGCACAGGAAGTCCGTCCTGGAATGAAGACCTACCTCGACTTCGAGAAGCCGATCGCCGAGCTGGAGAGCAAGGTTGCCGAATTGCGCGCCCTCACGGACGGCGATGCTTCGGTCGCGATCGCGGAGGAGATCAGCAAGCTGCAGCAGAAGGTGCAGCAGTTGATGGTCGACACCTATTCCAAGCTGACCCCGTGGCAGAAGACCCAAGTGGCGCGGCATCCAAACCGCCCGCATACGGTCGACTACATCAAGGCACTGATCGACGATTTCACGCCGATGTCCGGCGACCGTTATTTCGGTGAGGACGCGGCCATCATTGGCGGCATGGGCAGCTTCAAGGGGCGCTCCGTGATCGTGATGGGCCACGAGAAGGGCTCCGACACCGAGTCGCGGCTCAAGCACAATTTCGGCATGGCGAAGCCAGAAGGCTATCGCAAGGCGGTGCGGCTGATGGACCTCGCCGACCGCTTCGGGATGCCGGTGATCTCGCTCGTCGACACCGCCGGTGCCTATCCGGGCATCGACGCGGAGGAACGTGGGCAGGCCGAGGCCATTGCCCGGTCCACCGACCGCTGCCTATCGCTGGGCGTGCCGATGGTCGCGATCGTCATCGGCGAGGGCGGCTCGGGCGGCGCCGTCGCCATTGCCACGGCGAACAAGATCCTGATGATGGAGCATGCGATCTACACCGTCGCCTCACCCGAGGCGGCGGCCGCTATCCTGTGGAAGGATGCGGCACGAAACGTCGAAGCGGCAACCAACATGAAGATCACCGCGCAGGACCTGCTGCAGCTCAAGGTGATCGACTCGATCGTCGCCGAGCCTCTCGGCGGGGCGCATCGCGACCCCGACAAGGCGTCTCACAATATCGGCGAGGCCATCACCAAGTCGCTGGCCGAGCTCGAGGACCGGTCGCCGGAAGAAGTCCGACGCCACCGCCAGGACAGGTTCCTGGAGATCGGTCGCTCGCTCTGACCCGGGCTGCCGGTGTGCCGGTGTGCGCCGCACGCGCAAACAGGCTCATTCGAATTCGCATACCTCGAATTCGCATGATCGGGCGCCATTATCGCGCGTTGACACGCGCAACAGGCCCGCTATTCCAGAGCGTGCAAAGAACCAGATCAACATTCCCGAGGGACTTTCATCATGGTCCAGCTCTCGCTGCCCAGAAATTCCAAGATCAAGAGCGGCAAGGTCTGGAACAAGGCGCAAGGCAAGGGCAACTGGCGGGAGTTCCGGATCTATCGCTGGAACCCGGAGGACGCCGAGAACCCGCGCGTGGACAGCTACAGCGTCGATCTAGAGAATTGCGGGCCGATGGTGCTCGACGCGATGATCAAGATTAAAAGCGAGATCGATCCGACGCTTACGTTCCGTCGGTCCTGCCGCGAGGGCATCTGCGGCTCGTGCGCGATGAATATCGACGGCACCAACAAACTCGCCTGCCTGACA
>CAMAYR010000117.1 GCA_945862355.1 Devosia equisanguinis
CGCCGCGCCGTGGAATTGCTCGACCAGCGCAAGGTCGATTTCGAGTACGACGGCGAGATGAGCGCCGACGTAGCGCTGAACGCAGAAGCCATGGCGCGCTATCCGTTCTGCCGGCTCAAGGACACAGCCAACGTGCTCGTGATGCCCGCTTTCCACTCCGCTTCCATCGCCTCGAAGATGATGAAAGAGCTGGGTGGAGCGACGCTGATCGGGCCGCTGTTGGTGGGCTTGTCTCATCCCATCCAGATCTGCCCGATCGGCGCCAAGGACAGCGAGATCGTCAACATGGCGGCGCTCGCGGCCTACGACATCGGCAGATGACGGAGCTCGGAATAGAGCATGTGCTGGCGGGGGTCTTCGCCACGCTGCTGATCGCGATGGTAAAAGGCGCGTTCGGCGGCGGCTTCGGCCTCGTCGGCATTCCACTCCTGTCCCTGACGATGGACCCCATCTCGGCCGGCGCGATCATCGCGCCGCTGTTCATTCCAATGGATCTTGTAGCGCTGCGCTATTTCCCGCCGCGCACCTGGTCGAAGCCCGACATCGTCATCCTCGTTCCGACCATGATCGCGGGCATCGCGGTCGGCACGCTCATGCTGGCAATGTTGGACGCGCGCTACGTGTCGATCGCGATCGCGGTCGTGGCGCTCGCATTCGCAGCGCAATGGTACGCGGGTGGCCAGAAGATCGTCGCGGCCCCGCGCAAAGGATGGCATGCCGCACTCGCCGGCACTGTGTCGGGCATCACGACGATGGTTGCGCATTCGGGGGGGCCGCCACTCGCCGTCTATCTGCTGCGGCTCGGTCTCTCGAAGGAAGTCTTCGTCGGTACGACCACGATCTATTTCCTGTTCGGAAACTTCTTCAAGCTGTGGCCGTGGCTATACCTGGGAAAGCCGACGCCCGCGATGTGGACGCTGATCGCCATCTGCACGCCGGTCGCGATGTTCGGCGTCTGGCTCGGCTGGCGCATCCACGAGCATCTCGATCAGCGGCGGATGTATCAGGGCTGCTATGCGCTGCTGGTGCTGGCCTCGGTCAAGCTGCTGTGGGACGGGTTGCGGGGCTTCGTCTGAGCAAAGCGCGATGCGGCTGTTCTTCCCCGATACGCCAGAGCTGCCGCTGCCGCCGGGCCACAGGTTTCCGCGCGGCAAGTATCGCATGTTGCAGGCCAAGCTCGAGAAGGACGGCATCGTCGCGACGCGTGACCTGTCGGCCTCGCCGATTGCCGAACTCGATGTCATCGCCTGTGCGCATTCGACCGGCTACATCGACGACGTGATGCAAGGTCGGCTGACGCCCGATGCCCAGCGGCTGATCGGACTGCCGTGGAGCGATACCCTGGCGCTGCGTGCGCGCGCGGTTGTCGGCGGCGCTGTCGCGGCAGCTCGCGAGGCCTTGGCCAGCGGCCTGTCGGGCCAACTCGCAGGCGGGACGCATCACGCTCATCACGACTTCGGCTCTGGCTTCTGCGTGTTCAACGATCTTGCCGTCGCCGCCCTCGCCCTGCTCGAGGAAGGAGCGGTCTCGCGCATCGCGATCGTCGATCTCGACGTGCATCAGGGCGACGGCAACGCGGCGATCCTGGCAGGCGTGCCCGGCACACTGGTGCTCAGCGTCCACGGCGAGCGCAACTTCCCGTTCCGCAAAATGGTATCCGACATTGACATCGCGCTGCCCGACGGCACCGAGGACGAAGCCTATCTCGCAGCGCTGGCCCCCGCGCTCGAGCAGGTGGCCGGGTTCAGGCCGCAACTCGTACTCTATCTGTCGGGCGCAGACCCACTGGGAAGCGACAAGCTCGGTCGTCTATCGCTCACCTTTTCGGGCCTGATCGCGCGTGATCGCATGGTGCTCGACATGGCGCGGAGGCTCGGGGCGCCAGTCTCGATCGCCGTCGGTGGCGGCTATTCCGATCCTATCGAGGATACGGTGGAGGCATATGCCAACACGTTTCGCGCCGCGCGCGAGGTGATGCGGTTTTGAGGATCGCGGCGGCGGCTACTCCTCGTCTCCCGGCTTGCGCATGAACGGCGCAATCCACAGCGGCACGGGTCAGGTTCAGGATCACGACGCGCATGATGTGGTGGCTCGAGACGAACGCCGCGTCGAGGCCGAGCGCCATCGCCAACAGCGCCGTCGTCTCCACGCCGCCAGGCGCATAGCCGAGCCAGACCTGCAGCACGGGCAGGCCGACGATCCAGGCCGCGGCCAAGGCCCAGGCCAGTGCAACCAGCGACGTGACGAGCAGCGTCCCCATGCCGGCAACGACCGTGACGAGAAACAGCCTCATGTCGGCGCCGGCGAAGTTCGATCCGATCATCGAGCCAAGCACGACAAACGTGGCGAACAGAATCGGCGTCGGCATCGCGGTGGTCAGAAGACCCGGGCCGTAGAGGAGTGCGGCAATCAGCATCCCGCCGAACAGCGCGGGCGCGGGCGTGCCAAGCCGCTTGAACACGGCAGCGCTCGCAAACCCGGCCGCGATGAGGACGACGAGTTGCAGCGGCTTGACCACATCGCCTGCCGGCTGGAAAAAATTGCCGCTCGGCGCCTCGCCGAACATCGACACGAGGCTCGGCAGCAGCAGAAGCAAAGCCGTCATGCGGACGATCTGGATGATGGCGACGCGGCGTGCATCGCTGGTCGTTTCAACGGCCAGCGTCATCACGAAGTTGAGGGCGCCCGGCATGGAGGCCAGACGCGCCGTGGCCCGGTCGAGCCCATGCACACGCTCGAGATAGAAAGCCCCCGTCCACATGATCGAGAGCATTGCGGCGGCGAGGCCCGCCATCGTCACCGGCCAGCGCGGCAGCATCGCCAATGTATCCGGCGTGACGGTCGAGCCGAGCGTTAAGCCGAGCAGGACGATGAACACGTCGCGAAGGGAAGCGTTGAGGCCAACCTTCACGCCTGCCAGCGCACAAGCCGCCACGCCCGCCGCAGCGCCGGACAGGAACGCCAGCGGCAGGCCGAGGGTCCAGAACACGGCACCGCCCGCCGTGCCGATCGCCAGCGTCCTTGCCGTTGTACCGATGTCCACTGAGGGTCGTGCCATTTGGGCAGCATAGCGCGGGATTCGTCTGCGGACTGCCTCGAATGGCGCAGGTGCGGTCGATTGGCGTGCTTTTCACCAATGCGTAGGGGCGGTATTGCGTGAATGCGACCACTCGACACCGCGAGGCCCCCTTCATGACGCCCAATGCCATGACCGTCGCCGAGGCCATCACAGGCCGGCAGAGCATTCGCGCCTACAAGCCCGACCCGGTGCCGCGCGAGACGATCCAACGCATCCTGGAGATCGCCGGCCGTGCGCCTTCGGGAAGCAACATGCAACCGTGGAGGGCAAGAGTACTGACGGGGGCCGCCAAGAACGCGCTCAGCACAGAGCTTGTCCGCCGTCACGAGAACGGCGACAACGGCAACTGGGAGTACGAGTACTATTCCGACGTCTGGCGCGAGCCCTACCTGGCGCGCCGACGCAAGACAGGCTGGGGCCTCTACGGCGTGCTCGGCATTCCAAAAGGCGATCGCGAGGCCAGCCGCAATTACCAGGGTCGCAACTTCGAGTTCTTCGGCGCGCCGGTCGGCATGATCTTCACCATCGACCGGGAGCTCGCCCGCGGCGCCTGGCTCGACTACGGCATGTTCCTGCAGAACATCATGATTGCGGCGCGCGCGGAGGGTCTCGAGACCTGTCCCCAGGCGGCGTTCTGCGTGTTCCACGATACGATCCAGCAGATGCTCTCCATCCCGGACACGGAGATGGTCGTATGCGGGATGGCACTGGGCTACGCCGATCCAACAGAGAAAGTGAACACGTTCCGCACCGAGCGCGAGGACGTGGCCAGCTACGTCCAGTTCCAGGACCACCTCGATTAGGCCACGCCCGGTGGCATCCATCCGGCTCGCCCGGCGGGGATCGCTCGAATGGCACTCAATACTTTCCTGTTCTTCACGGTTCTGGCTCTGACCGCTGCTGCGCCAGCGCTCCTGCTGGCGAGGATGCCGGCGTTGAGGCCGCGACCGCTTTGGATGAAAGTCATGGTATTTGCCGGCAGCTTCGTCGGGCTGTTGCCGCTCGCTGTCATCCTCACCCTGTTATTTCTCTTCCAGGTATTCGGCATCGATCTCATCGATTGAAGATACACGCAGCGATTGACCAGCCGGGCGCGGCCGGTCGAAGATGCTCCGCGATCATGGCGCCGCGACCCTGACGCAGTGACCAAACCAACAGGAGGATGCCAACAGCCATGGCCAAGAAACGCATGGTGCTCGAGATCGGCATGGGCACCGATATCCGCGGCGCGGATTCGACCAAGGCGGCGTGCCGGGCGCTGCGCGACGCCTTGTGGCATAACTCGCTGTCGATCGCGCCGGCGCTCGGTAAGCGGCTCGACGAGATGATCGTCGACGTCCACATCGGCGTGCCGCGCTCCGAGACGGTGGACAAGGCGCAGGTGCTGGCCGTGATGCCCTACGGCAAGGGCACAGTGACCGTTGTGGAAGGCGGGCTCGAGATCCCGACCGACGCCGGCGGCAGCACGATGATCGCCAATGCCTGCGCCATCGTCAGCCTGGACATCGAGTGAGCACATCGAGTGAGGACACCGCACATGGCAAAGACACGCGTCATTCTCGAGCTCGGTGCCGGCAACGACCTGCACGGCTCGAACTACACGACCGCTGCACTGCGGGCGGTGCAGGATGCGCTCCACCACAGCTCGCTCAGCTTCATCCGCACGATGGGCATCGACCGCAAGACCGTCGATGTCGAGGTCACGATCGGCGTGCAGAAGCCCGAGCTCGTCGATATCGAGAAGGTGAAGGCCTCGCTGCCGATCGGCAACGTCACGGTCAAGGCCGTAAAAGGCGGCCTCGATGTACCGGACGCCGAATTCAACGATCCGGCCGTGATCGCCAGCGCGGCGATCGCAGTTCGCGTCGAGCTGCCCTGAGATCAGCAGTGGGCGCGGCGGCTCTTAGCCTCTGCGCCTACTTCACGCCCATGATGGTGAGCGGCAACAGCGTCAGCGCCGGGATGTAGGTCAGCATCATCAGCGCCAGGAAGTAGATCGCGAGGAACGGCAATACCCCGCGATAGAGCGCAGTCATCGGCACGCCGAACAGCGCGTGCGTTGCGAACAAGTTGAGTCCGAACGGCGGCATGAACATGCCGATCGCCAGGTTCACCGTCACGATGATGCCGAAGTGGATCTGGTCCATACCGGCAGCGCCGACGATGGGCACGAGCAGCGGCGCGAGGATAAGGATCGCGGCCGGCGGCTCCAGTATCGAACCGACGAACAGCAGGATCACGTTGATGACCAGCAGAAGCGTCCACAGCGAAAGCTGCTGATCCTGAATGAATGCGACGAGCTTGGCAGGCATACCGCTGGTCGTGATCACATAGGAATAGGTGCCGGCTGCGGCGACGATGATGAGGATCTGCGCTACGAGCTTGCCGGCATCCAGAATGGTTTCGATGAGCTGAGCGACAGACATCTCGCGGTAGACGAACATCGCGATGAAAGTGGCATAGATGCATGCGACTCCGGCCGCCTCGGTGGGGGTGGCGACACCGCCGTAGATGCCGCCGAGCACGACCACCGGCGCCAGCAGCGACCAGAATGCGTGACGGGTCGCGGCAAGAAACTTGGCAAAGCTCGTCGAGCCGATCGCCGGGATGTTGTTTCTGCGCGCGTACCACAGCAGGTAGATGGAGACGAGACCGCCGATAAGAATGCCCGGCACGATGCCGGCCAGGAACAGCTTCGGCACGGACTGCTGGGCGGCGACGCCGTAGATGATCATGGGGATCGACGGCGGAATGATCGTGGCGATGCAGCCCGACGAGCCGATCAGGCTGCCGGCGAAAGTGCGTGAATAGCCGCTGGCAGTCAGCGAAGGCATCAACAAACGGCCGATGGCCGCGACGCAGCCGACGCTCGAGCCGGACATGGCGCCGAACAACTCGGCCGAGCCGATGGTCGTTAGCGCCATCGAGCCACGGACGCCACCAATGATGGATTGCACCCAGTCGACGAGACGGCGAGCGATGCCGCCGCGGCCCATCAATTCACCGGCAAGAATGAAAAGGGGCACCGCAAGGAGCGGGAAGCTGTCGACGTTGCCGACGAGCGCCTGATGCATCTGGGTCAGAGAGCCAAGACCAAGCGCGAACAATCCCACCGCGCCAGACGCGATTAGAGCGACGAAGATAGGAACACCCAGCAACAACAGGATGGCTGGCAGTACGATGAGGACGATGAATTCCATTGCAGGCTCTTCCGGGATGCGACCACGGCCAGCAAGTGGCCAAGCTCAGGGATCAAGCTGGAAGAGGCACATGGGGCAAGCCTCTCCGGGGAGTTTGAAGGCCATACCGACGCAAAGCGCCGCAACGACCGAACGCTGGAACTTCAGTGCCCGCCCGACTTACCGCCGCGCCAAAGCGCAACTGCCATAAGCAGCGGAATGAGCAGAAGGCCGAATGGTACTGTCACCTGCGGTATCCAGACCGGCATATCGAGTGCATCGCTGCGCTGGTCGAAGCCATGCAGCTTCTGCACCACGCCGAGGCTGATCCAGCCGATCGTCAAAAGCACTGCCGCTGAAAGTAAAACAGCGAATGTCTCGAAGGCCATGCGTGTGCGACCCGAGAAGCTTGCGACGAACGCATCGATCCGGATATGGGCGCGCTCCCACGTAACCGGGACCGCGCCGATGAAGACCGTGGCGAGCATCAAGAAGACCATCGCCTCCTCCGCCCAGGAAATAGCCGCATACAGCACATACCGCATGAAGACGTTGGCCCCGTTGATCACAACGATGGCCACCAGCATCAACCCCGTGAGGTATTTGCACAGAGTGGCAAAGGCATCGAAGGCCTTGATGATGCCGCTCTCTGACGTCCCGCTATTGCTATCCGACGGCACAGCGCCTCCCCTCTCGCGGCTGGATCAGCCGGCGTTCGCGTAAATCCATTGCGCCACCGCCATCAGGTCAGCGTCCTCGTCCATGCGACCGATGAGCTGCAAGCCGAGCGGCATACCGTCATCGTCGAGCAGCGGAAGCGATATGGCCGGACCGCCGAGCAGCGAGCCTGCGACCGTCACGGCGGGATCGCCCGTCCAGGACAGCCCCACCGGTGCAGCACCCGTAGCCGAAAGACCGATGGTGGCGTCGTAGCGCGAAAGAAGCTTGGCAAGGCGCTGGCGGATCTGCGCGCGGCGCGCGATGTCGGCCCTGTAGGCCTCGATCGTCATATCCGAGCATTGGCCCTGCCGCTGGCGAAGCTGATCGCCGAGCATTGCCGGATCACCCTTGGCGAAACTACGCAGGGGCCAGCGATACTCCCAGTCGTAGATTGAAAAGGTGAGTTCCATCGCATCCGCGATCGCCTGCTCCATCTCCTCGATCTGGGCATCGGACCGGCGATCCTCTATCGCGATACCCATACTCTCGAGCCGGCCGCGTGCCTGGGCGAGCGCCTGCCGTGCGCCGGGCGCCGCCTTTGTCCAGCCGCCGGTCTCCAACAGGGCGAGCCGGGCTGGCTTACGCGCGTCGGGCGGCATCGTGGGACCGAACAATCCGGGAAAGCCAGGATCGCCACCGACCCGCTCGGAGATGGCGGTGGCCACGATCCATGCATCGCCTGGGGTCGCAGCAAGAAGGCCGGTACAGCTTTGGCTCAAATGATCGTAGCTGCCGGAGCGATTGAGCGCACCGACGGTCGGTTTGAAGCCGACGCAGCCGCAGAAGCTCGCGGGCCTCAGCGTGGAGGCGACGACTTGCGTGCCGAGCGCTGCCGGCACAACGCCAGCGCCGACCGAGGCCGCCGAGCCGCTCGACGAGCCGCCGGGCGTTCGCTTCGGGTCGTGGGGGTTCGTCGTTTCGTGAAAGGGCTCGGACGTCGCATACTCGGTGGTCGTCGTCTTGCCGAGAATGATGGCGCCAGCCTCCCGCAACGCCTGCACACTGGCGGCGTCGCGACGCGTATACGTATCCTTCCAGAAGGGCGAGCCTTGGCCCGTCGGCATGTCCGCTGTCTCGATGATGTCCTTGATGGCGATCGGCATACCATCGATGGCCGAGAGCGGCTTGCCAGCCTTCCAGCGCGCGTCGGACTGAGCTGCGGCGGATCGAGCAGCGTCGCGGGCAAGATGCACGAAGGCCTTGAGGACAGGCTCGACGGCGTCGAGCCTTGTCAGGCAACGCTCGAGATAGCGTGACGGCGAAGAGGTGCCGTCGCGGAAGCACTGGGTCTCAGCCAGGAAGCTCGTCAACTCAGGCATGATCCACACAGCCCCCGTCGAAAACTCTGCGCGCGGCAACAGTGGCTCCCGTGCCGCGCGCGTCAGAGCGTTTAATAAAGTAACGGCTCACTTCGTGGCGTCCGCAACGGCCTTCATGCTGTCGTAGGTCGCCTTCACTGCCGGGTATTTCGAAAGGACCTTGGCAGTTGCCTCGTTCACCCGCCGCTGGGCGTCCTTCTGCTCGGCGTCGGATAGCTTGGAGAACTTGCCGCCGTTCTTGGTCCAGACATCGCGTGCGCGGACAAGATTGCCCTGGTTCCAGGCGTGGTTCTCGGCCTCGATGCCCTTGGCGGTATCGAGGATCGCTTTACGAATGTCGGCGGGCTGCTCGGACAGCCACGACTTGCTCATGAGAACGCCCGTGAGAATGCCCCACAGCTTGGATTCGATGGCGTTGGGCGCGGCGTCGTAGTAGCGCAGCGAGGTGAAGATCGTCAGACCTGTGGAGACACCGTCGATGGTGCCCTGTTGCAAGGCTGGCAGAACCTCCGGCAACGCCATTGGGATCGACGCCATGCCGAGCGACTGGACCGAGGCCTGCTCGGCCTCCGAAGCCAGAACGCGCATACGGCGCCCCTTGACGTCGGCCAGGGTGGCGGCCGGTTGCTTGAAAGCGAAGTACTGCATGTCATAGACGATGAAGGAAGCGACGGTGACGCCCTTCTTGTCGCCGACGGCCTCCAGGATCTTGCGGAACTCAGGCTTGTTGGAGACCGCCCGCATGTGCTCGTTGTCGCGGAACAAGCCGGCCATCGACGTAGTCTGGAAGCTCGGATCGACACCGACGAAGAACTCGAACGGCCCGGTGATCGCCTGGATGTTGCCGAGCCGCAAACCCTCGATCTGACGAGGGAACGGGCCGAGCTGGCTGGCAGGGAACAGGTCGACGCGAACCTTGCCCTTCGTGGCCGCTTCGACCTTGGTCTTGAAGAGCTTCATGTACTCGTGCTGCACGTCGTTCTGCGTCTGCGTGCCGAACTTGAACACGATGGGGCTCTGCGCCGCAGCGGTGCCTGCTGCCAGCACCAAGCCGAGGCCGGCTGCCAGTAGCCCACCGGTAGCGCGTGAAACGCAGTTTCGAATAGTCGGCATTGGTTCGGTTCTCCTACAGCTCATCGGCAACGATCGCAGCTCTCTCTAGCCGTCGCCGGATAGTGCTCAGCGTGAGTTGCAGCCGTCAAGACCGCTGGACGAGATATATCGCATGCTCCCCCGCCCCGCAGATCGGCCCCGTCACCAGTGGGGGCTGCCGCTCTTCCGCCGCCGCCCAAAAACTCGTCAGGCTGCTAGAATATCTCGCACTTGCGCCTTGGCGGCCTCACCCTTTTCACGCATGACGTCGAGGACGGGCTTGGCCATGAAGCCGTCGTAAGCCTTGGCGAAGGAGGGTCTGGCGCGGACTGTGTCGAACCACTGGGCGACCTTCGGCCGCTTGTCCCACATATGCGCGAGCTGGAGCTGATCGAGGCGGTTCACGTAGGGAGTATACGCAATGTCGGCCAGCGAGTATTCCGGGCCTGCAAGCCAGCGCTCTCGTCCGAGATCCCTCTCCATGTCGGCGAGCATCTTGTCGAAGCGGCGGATCGCTGGTGCGAAGTGCGAGGAAGCAACTCCGTTCTCGTAGATGTCGATCTGGCGCTCGCGGCGGAAAGGATCGGGGATCTTGCCGAGCACGGCCAGCGCCTCCTCGCGCGGCTTGGCGAGAAGCTGATACCGGAAGCCGATTCCGAAGCTGATCACACTCGTCAACTGGTGGATCGTCTCGTCGAGCTGTTTCGTCCAGAGCCGCATCCGCGTGCGGCCGAGCGGGCTCGACGTGACGAGCGAGGGACCGGGCAGAACCTCGGCCAGATACTCCAGAATGATGTTGGATTCGATGACGACAGTGCCATCGTGCACGAGAGTTGGCACGACAGCATTGGGATTGAGCTTCAGATATTCCGGCTTCTGCTGGTCGCCGGCGCGCAGGTCGAGCATGTGTCCGACGAAGTCCTGGCCGCGCTCGGCGAGCAGAATGCGTACCTTTTCGGAGCAAACGGACATGCCCGCGTGATGGAGCTCGATGGTCATTGGGCGGCCTCCTGGGAGAATTGCGATGAACCTTGATAGATCAGCCGGCGGCCGGTGTCATGGCGGCGGCCCACCAGCTTCGCATTAAGGCTGGCAACAAAGGCCCGACGGAGAGTTGTCACCGTCTCTCGCGCCGCGCTTAGCCTCGGTCAGATCCATTCGTCAACCGAAGGATCCGACCCGCATGACGACACCCGAGCAGCGATTGAGAATGGCCGCGACAATCCTCGCATACGAGGCACGCCGCGATCCAAAGACCAACAAGCTCATCGTGTACAAGCTGCCCAAAGCCGACGGCGGCGGTGGGTTCGAGGTCGCCGGCATCAACGAGCGCTATCACCCGGAGATGGCGCGGACGCTCGCCGATCTGATCGCCGCAGGCCAGCACGAGGAGGCGGAGCGCGAGGCGACGGGGTACCTGGCCTCCTACACCGATGGTGTCGCCACCTGGACCGGCTCGCCTGCCGTCGAGTTCTACCTGCGCGATTGCGCCTTCAATCGCGGACCGACGGGAGCCGCGCGCATACTGCAGCGGGCGGTCGGTGTGAAAGCCGACGGCTACGTCGGGCCCGTCACCCGAGCAGCAGTGGCGAGCAAAGTCGAGCAGCCCCGGCAGCTCTTGAAGACGTTGCGCGCAGCGCGCGAGCAGTACGAGCGCGACGTCGCCAAGCGCAACGAAAGCAGCATCTTCTGGAAGGGCCTGGTCAACCGCTGGAACAAGGCGCTGGAGGCAGCGGAGAGTTTCCTCGATCAGCCGACAGAAGCTGTCGGGGCCGAAGATCTCGTTGAAGCGGCGGTCGGCGCGACGGGATCTACCGCTCCCGCAGGCGTGACATTCGATGCGGCCAGGGCGATCGCTTCGGTGGCGCGGCTGGCGGCCGGGGGCAGCCCAGTCTCCGTCATCGCACCACTTCTTGCGCCCCTGATCGGATCGGCGGTGAACCGCATCGCGGAAAGTATCAGCGTGGCCGTGCGTGCAGAGGCTCAGCTCAGCCCACCGCAGGCCCCGGTTGGGATGCGGGCCTTACGGATCGGCTCGCAAGGCGATCTCGTGAAGGCGTGGCAGAGCTTTCTCGCCGGCCAACAGCTCGATCCAGGTGGCAACGACGGCGCGTTCGGCGAGAATACTCGTGCGGCCACGAAGGCGTTCCAGGCGCGACACGGCCTGGCGCCGGATGGCATCGTCGGCCGGCAGACCGTGCTCGAGGCAATGGATCTGGGCTTCGAGCTTATCGAGGAGCCCGCTACCGGCACGATGGGCTCGAACTTCCCGCCGCGACCGAGCTTCCCCCCGCTCACGAGCACCGCGGCTCGGCAAGCAGTTTTCGGCCGCTTCGACTACATCGCATCGCCCAGGCCCGACAATCCCGAGGCCATCCGGATTGTCGGGAACTGGGAGGCGGACAATGTGGTCTCCGTGCCGATCCCTCAGTTGCGGAGCGCGATCGGAAACGGTGCGCCTGTCTCGATGCGCTTTCACAAGCTGGCGGCCGAGCAGTTGAAGGGATTGTGGGCGGACTGGGAGGCGGCTGGCCTGCTCGATCGCGTGCTCTCGTATGAAGGCGCCTACGTGCCCCGCTACATCCGCGGCAGCAGGACGACGCTCAGCAACCACGCATTCGGCACAGCGTTCGACATCAATGCGCAGTGGAACGGTCTCGGCGTGCGACCGAAACTCGTCGGACAGAAGGGAACCGTGCGCGATCTCGTGCCGCTCGCGCACAAGTGGGGCTTCTACTGGGGCGGGCATTTCGGCAGCCGCGCCGACGGCATGCATTTCGAGGTGGCAGTCGCGATGGGCGCGGGCGTATAGCGCGTCCGCCGCCCGTCTCAATCGACAATCGGAATCTTCTTCTTGAGGGGAAGCGTCTTGCCGAAGAAGCGCTCCGCGTTGGTGCCCAGAATGTTACGCCTTGCCGCGTCGTCGAGAAACGGCAGGTCGTAGATGGTGCTGGGCAGATCGAAGTCCCAATGAGGATAATCGGAGGCCCAGCACAGCTGCGTCTTGGCGTTGATCATCTTGAACGTCGCCTCGAGGATGGAGAGGTCCTCGGGCATCTCCATCGGCTGCGTCGAGTAGTACATTTCCCGCATGTACTCCGACGGAAGGCGCTTGAGGCCGGGGGCTTCGGAGGCGCGCATCTTGTAGGAATGGTCGAGGCGCTGCATCAGACAGTAGGCCCACGTGAGACCGCTCTCGATCCACATCGTCTTAAGCTTGGGGAAACGCTCCGGCATGGCGTTCACGACCCAATTGGTCATATGCACCATGTTATACCACATGAACCCCAGCGCATGGACGCCGAGGAAACGGTTCTGCAATTGCAGCGAGGGCTCGCTCCAGGAATAGGCCGCGTGGAACGACAGCGGCTGGCCCATCTCCTCGAGCAGCGCGTAGGTCTTGACGAAGGCGTTGTCGTGGACGGGCTTGTTGCGCGGGCTCGTCACCATGAAGCCGACGACGCCCTTCTTGTCGCCGAACTCCTTGACCGTCTTGTATGCGGCCTCGGGATCATTGAATGGCAGGTAGAGCATCGAGATGATGCGATCTTCGTGCGCGAGTATCCTGTCGCAGAGCCAGCGGTTGTAGGCCTGCGCCATCGCCGCCTCGATCTCGGGCTGCGGGTGGGTCCCGAGGAACAGCATCGGCGTGGGGAACAAGCAGCAGTAGTCGACACCCATGGCGTCCATCCACTGCGTCGTCTTTTGAATGTCGCGATGCTTGGAGGCGTCCTCGAACTTCTGCTTCTTCGCAAGCCAGTGCCGCGTCATGCGCCCACCGGTATCCTGGTAGCCAACCTGGCCGCCGAGGAAAGAGGCGCGACCACCGCGATGAACCGATTCCATCGCGATCTGCTTGATGACCGGGCTCTCGATGTAGGTGAAAACCTCCGAGTAGGATTCGCTCTCGTAATGATGAGCGTCCACGTCCACGATGAGAAATTCGCTGTACTTGCGCTGGTGCGCCTGGCGGGCAGCGTTGGCCAGATGGTCGTGGCTGTGGAACTTGTCGAACTTGAGGTCGCGGACCTCGTTCTTGGCCGGCATGTCCATGAAAGTTCTCCATTCGAGCTGATGGGCGCTGGCGATCCGTCCGCAAGCGCGCAGCCGCCAAGATCCCTCGGCGCAATAGCGTCTCAAACCTTCAGATAGATATCTTCGCCGCGGTGCACGACCTCGAACTTCTTCAGCTTCATGCGTTTGTCGCCCCAGCACTGTCCGGTCTTGAGGTCGAACTCATAGCCGTGCCAGGGGCACACGAAATGGCGCGTTTTCGAGAACGTCTGGCCCTGATAGGTGCGGTCGGCGGCGATCACGTCCTCCACCTTGTTCATCATGACGCCTTCGCAGGCGGGACCGCCCTGGTGCGGACAGACGTTCGCGTAGGCGTAATAAGACCCGCCCTCGAAGAACATGCCGACATCCCCCTTGGTCGTGCGGACGATCTTGCGGTCGCCTTCCTTGAATTCGGCCGCCTTGCTGACGAAAACCTCGGCCATACGCGCTCCTTTCAAACTTTTCAGACTTGAACCTGGACAGCCCCGCCGGGCCGATATTTCTAATGCGCTCGTGTCGGCAGCCGGATGGAAAAAATCGCAAGCCGATGCTCAGTTCTTCCAGTCCAGCAATTCGGCGGTTCGCTGCAGCACCGGCGTGGGAACGGCGGCGGCCTTTTTCACCAAGGCCTCGACCTCGATACCACGCTGCGGCCTGATCATCATCTTCGAGCGGACGGCTTCGGCCAGCAATTCTGGATCCTTGGCCGCCGCGTCGAAGGCTGAGCGCAGCATCTCCATCCGCGCCGACGGCACCTCCGGGGCCAACCAGTAGCCGTAGCCCAGCACCGTCGGCATTGTGACGACCTCGACGGCGCGCTTGTCTCGCGGATCGGTCACCAGATCGATGAGCAAGGGCACATTCGGCAACTCTGGCTCGGGCTTGAGGCCGATCTGAACGATGACGTTCACTTTCTTCTCGTCGACCCACGTCTTGTTGCTGGCGAGGAGGCTCGCCCAGCTGTTGCCGCCACGACCTTCGACCTCGCCGCGCTCGATGGCGATGTGGATCTCGCGAGTGCCTGGATAGCCGTTGACTACCTTGAATTTGGTGCCGACCAGCTTGTTGATGAGCGTGGGGAAGATATGGCTGTCGGAGGTCGTGCCGGTGCCGCCCAGCGGAGTCTCGCGCCGCTTTGCATCCTCGATCGATTTAGTCTGGCTGTTGTGCCAGGTATAGAGCGTACCGTTGGAGCCGATCAGGCTGCCGATCCACTGCAGCTTCGCCGCCTCGAACTGAGCCGACTTGCCGCCCAGTAGCTGGTACATCGGCATGTTCTGATTGACGGCTGCGATCACCGTGCCGTCCTTCGGCGCGGCAACGTAAACGTGGTTGGAAGCGCGCACTGTTCCGGCGCCGGCCATGTTCTGCACGACGACGCTGGGGTTGCCGGGAATATGTCGGCCGATGTGGCGAGCCAGTAGGCGCGCATAAGCGTCGTAGCCGCCGCCGGGTCCGAAGCCGCAGATGACGTTGATCTGACGGCCCTTGTAGAAATCGTCGGCCAGCGCCGGGGCGACCGTGGCGAACAGGCTAGCGCCAAGGCCGGCGAGAATGCCGCTCAGGGCTGAGCCTCGCGTTGCTTTGCTCGGCATGATTTCCTCCCGCAATCGTGGCCGGAGTTCTGCTGCCGTTCGGAGGCAGCGCTCCAAGCTCATCGGTACATTGTGCCGCGATGTTAGAGTTTTCGTGTCCGATTGCAACGGTGCCTTGTCATCGCAACAGGGCAATCGCATGAGTCCGTGAGTGACAAGGCGAGAGATTGCTGAATCTATGCAGGTCCCTCTGATTCGCGATGGGGACTGCCATGGCCGATGCTCAATCTCAGGCCGACCGGGCCTATGATCAAGTCGTTGAGTGGCTGCAGCAT
>CAMAYR010000118.1 GCA_945862355.1 Devosia equisanguinis
CGGACGAAGCCTGAAACACAACCGGACGACGCCACCGAAAAATGATCGCAGAACGTATGAAGGCCCCCGCGCGCGGGGGCCTTCATACGTTCAAGACTGATGGATTATTGCTCCGGCTCGCCGATGGAAAATTACTCCGGCGTTGACACAGATTAGAGCGATGCAGTCGAAATCTATCTCGTAGGTGCCGCCCCGGACCCAGCAAGCCTTGAACAGCAGATTGAATACAATGCAGTCCAGCCCAACACCTGTCGTGTGATAGAGATCGATGATCGCCATCGTTGGGCGCATGCTTTTGCGTATCTCTTCGTCCATGGTCGTCTCCATGCCGCGCTCGGCGGCGTTGAACGCTTGCACTCAGATGGGAAGCTCGTCGTCGGTGTCCGGCGACGCTGGAATGTCCGGCCAGAACGCGCGCACGTCCGCGTTGCGGTCCAGCATCGCGGCGAAGTGCTCATCCGCTTGCCGCTGAAGCTCGTGAGGCAGATCGTCGGTCAGAGCTAAGCCCGCGTCCGCTCGCTCGTCGCTCCACTCATCGCGGCACGCTTCGAGCAAGCGCAGCCGCAACAGCGCATCAGCGGCCTTGGGAATGTCCGCCATCAGACGCTCAAGGTGCGCCTCGTCCTCGGGGAACGCTGGCGCAGCGATCAGCAGGTCACCGCTGCTCAGTGCCTCCTCGATCTCCTCCAGGAACGCATCCTCGGCAGGCGCATGGCCCGCCAGCGCGAGCAGAATGCGACGCGCCTCCCGCGCCCACGCCTCCAGCACGCGCTCGCGCAGCGCAACGCGGTGCCCTTGGCCGTCCCGGATCAGCCGCGTCGCCTCGGGCAGCCCCTTGACGATCTCCGCCTCGCGAACGTCAGCACTGCCGCGCTCGCTGGTGATCGCAAGCCCGTCAGCGGGCAGAGCCTCCAAGAGCCCCGCCAGCCGCTCCAGCGCTTCCAGGCGTGCGCGGCGCTGCGCGATCTCGTGGCGCACCGCTTGCGCGATGACGCCGAAGCGCACCATGGGCCAGTACGGACCAAGCTGGCCAAGTAGCCGCTCGGGCGCGGAAGCCGCGATGTCGGCATGCTCGCTCATCCAGCGCTGAAGCTGGCGGCTGTCTGCGTCGGACAGCGGCGCCACCTCGCTCAAGTCGCGCGCGGAACCATAGCCCGCGATCAGATCGGCGTGCTCCACCAGCGCGGGAGCCTCGCGCGCAGCCTTCATCCACATCGCAGCTGCGCGGTAGCTGTACGGGCACCGAGCGCTCACCCACGCCTTGAAGTCGCCGCGCATCGTCTGGCTGATCGCGAGCAGCTGGCGACCGGCGACGATCTGCTCAGCTGCCGTCTTGGGCCACGCGGGCGGCTGCACATGAGGTGCAATGGAAAGTGCAACGCCGGTCGGCTCCGTTGCACTTTTCGTTGCACTTTTCCCGGGCCTTGCACTTTTCATTGCACTTTTCCGATCAGACATAGTTCCAGCCCTCGTCCTGCCCCTTCGGGATCAGAACCCAACGCCCCCGCCGTGCCGAAACGCCACGCGGCGGCGGCTTGCGCTCGACCTTCGCCCTCGGCGCCCGCGGCTTCGCGACCTTGGCGGGCACCTCGCGCGGGATGTACCGATCCGCCGCGATGGCTCCAGCACGCCGAAGCGCGGCCTCGCGAGACTGCCGAACGCGCCGGATGCCGCCCTTCTCCGTGAAGTAGCGGTCAGCGCGTGACGCGCCGTTTCGAGCCGCGCTCATGGCCACCTCCCCGCGCTGCGTCGCCGCTGTCGCGCGTCCTTGATGCGAGCACGCGCCGCGGCGGGCACGCTCTGCCAGGGCATCAAGCTGGCGGGCATGGGCATCAGCCAGCCAAGCCGGGGATCCGAAGCGACGACGATCGCGACAGGGTCGGGCCGCACGTGCGCGCGCTGGATGTCGGGCGGAAGCTGGATGCCCTCCGGTGTGTCTGCCACCGGGACAGCCGCACCAACCTCCTGCCCATCATGGGGGGAAGCATCGGGCCCTGTATCCTCCTCAGAGGACCAAGGTAATTCCCCCCGCCCTAGTGGAGAGGATATTACCTCCGCAAGATTTGCGTTTTCACGTTCCGCAGGTTTTGCAGAGACCTCCTCATAACCGATTGATATTGCCGCATTTTGGAACGCTTTTCGTTCCGCAAGATTTGCGGTTTGACGTTCCGCAAGATTCGCGGCCTCCATCGTGCGTAGTTGCATCACCCCATCGGACCATTCCGCCACCGTCACGACGCGCGGCGTCTCCACCACATCGGGCACGATGGGGTTGGTGATGATCCTGCCGTCAGGCGTCACGGGGCGTCGCCTTCCGATCAGGCGCTGCTTGGCACACTCGGCAATGAAGCGCAGCGCTCCATCGGTCGACGTGTTCCACCGAGCGGCCCACCAGTCAGCCGCATGATGCACGTCGCCAACGTACAACCGCACGGTGAGCCCATCGTACTGCGCAACGTCATCGCACACCGAACTGAGCTGGATCAGGTCGGCGTAGGCGGCGAGGCGGCACGTGCCGGGCTGGCTCTTGTCCGCGCGCGGCAGGTCGCCGCTGCGCAGATACGGGTGAGACAGCGCAGCGGCTGGCACCGCGACGAGCCCGTTGCAGAACGTGGCAGCGTCAAGGATCGGCTGCCCCTTGCGCGCCAGGGACAGCGCCATCGCGGCCCTGTGGTCCTTCTGGATGTCGTTGGCGTCCCAGCCCTGGCGCGACGGCCGGAACACGACGACGCTGCGGCCCTGGCTGCGCAAGCGCAGCGCGGCCTCCTCGGCGTAGCGCTGGCCCGCGCCGTTCGCGTCGTGGTCGGCCACAATGATCACGTCGCGGACGCTGTGCGGCAGGTACAGCGCGGCCATGTTGGCGCCGCTGAGCGCGCTGACCGCAGGCACGCCAAGCTGGAGCTCTGCCGAGAACGCGGTCTCGGGCCCCTCCGCGATGACGAGCGCGCGGTCGAACGTGTCCGGCCACACGCCTGCACCAGCGGTCAGGCCCAGCGTGAACACGCCCACCTTCTCCGCGCGATCGTTGAGCGCAACGACATGCACGCCCACGGGCTCGCCCGAGTAGGCGTGCGAGATCAGCGACAGCAGCGCGGGGCCATGCGTGCCGTCGGGACGCTTGAAGCCCGCGTGCAGCCGCAGCGCTGAGCGCGGGCGGTAGAAGATCGAGCGCGACGCGAGATAGCGACTGGCAAGGCAAGCGCCATCGAGCGGCGCAGCCTGCTCCCATAGCGCCAGCGCTCGCGCGCGCTTCTGAGCCTCGACATTGGGCTCGTCCTTCGGCGGGGCGGCTGGTCTTGCGGCGGTGCAGCCGCGTGGCGCCCGCCCTGCCGACGCGGGCGCGTTGTATCCCGCCGCAGCGAGATACGCGCGCACCTGCTCATCGGAGTTGGGTTGCCGCGCGGCGAAGCTCTTCCAGACAATGCGGCCCGTCTTGGGATCGTCGCGCAGCGCGAGGCTGCGATCCTTGCGGCTGTGGCCGGGGCCGGGCACGTTGCCCTGGCCGTTGGCCCATTCGCCACCAAGGCGGCGCGTCAGTTCCCGTGCATCGACAGACATTTCGTCCTCCAGTGTGTTGGAGAACGCTTGAAAGGCGACCCGAAACGCATTACTACGCCAAGCGTTCTGTGCAAGGCCGCGCGGGGGTGTCAGCCCATTAACCGCGCGGCTTTTTCTTTACTAAGCCGCTTCGCTTCGGAAGTCAGCGGCAACACGCCAAAAACGCGCATCACATCAGCGACTTGCACAAAATGCAATTTGCAGCGCGCAATATCCCTATTATCCGAGTGCAAGCGAGCTGCGGCGCATTGAGTTTCAACGCGATTTGCTTTTTGCAAAGCGGAATTGCATTCCCCGTCGGGCGGTAGCGCATACTTCTGGCCGGGGATCGGGATATTGAGGTGTGTTGCGGCATTGCAACCCCGCCATAGAAAAGGGCCGCCGATACTCTGCGGCCCTGCCGGTCAGGCGGCTTCGCGCAGCTGCCAGGGAAGCCAGATGCGGCCGGCATGCAGCGCGATCCGGTTGTCGAGCCAGAGTTGGTCGAGCGCGTCGCTGACGGCATCGGCCGGCAGATGCTGCAACGCCTTCGCGACCTGCGCTGGCGTCGCGCCCCGGTCGAACTGGTCCAGCGCGGCGAGCACAGCGCGTTGCGCCTTGTCGTTGCGGTCGGTCATCGAGCGCCTCCCGTCTGCATCGTGGGCACGATCATGTCGCCGTGCCGCATCGCGAGCCCAGCGCGCGCCAGCTCGTCCGCCGCGTAGCGCACGTTGTCGGGCGTGAGCTTCATGACGCGGGACATGCCCTGGATCGTGGGCACCTCGCCGCCGTTGGAGTGGCAGGCGACGAAGGCCATCCAGTCCCACAGGGACCGCGCGACGGGTGTGAGAGCCGCAGCGGTGGCGGGTGGAAGCGAGGGCGTGGTCATGACCGCACCTCCCGCGCGAAGGGCTTGGACGGACGCGCAATAGCCTGCTCGGCCGTAGAGCTGCGCAGGCGATCCGTGAAGAACTGCGCGAGATCCCCGCCCCGGTAAAAGATGCGGCGGCCGATCTTCGTGTAGGCCGGACCCGAGCCTGCGCACCGCCATGCCGCGAATGACGCGGTGGACCAGGGTGTGATCGCCGCAAGTTCGTCTGGCGTGTACCAGCGGTCCGCCTCGAAGCGGAGCGGGACGGCGGCAGGCACCGTCTGCACATCAGGTTCGTTGGAAGTCGTCATGGTGTCGTCCTCTTGGCTGCACGCAAGCTGCTGTTGCGTTGAGGACGTTCTAGGTGCGTCGAAACTCTAAGTTCCGGACAAGTGGCCCCTGGCAGTTGTACTGCCGCGAGGGCGTGAGGCTACAACTCGAAGGGCATTGCTAGCATGGTGCTAGCACAGCGCTGGCAGGGCAGGTCGTATGCGTTGGAAATGGTCACCTAAGTCATTGATATAATTGGTGCGGACGGCGGGACTTGAACCCGCACGACGTTGCCATCTCAGGATTTTAAGTCCTGTGTGTCTACCGGTTCCACCACGTCCGCGTTGCCGAGATCGTTACGGTGAAGCCGCCGTCAGGTAAAGTCCGCTGAGCGGACATCATCACGCATTGCCCGCGATCTCGCCCGCGATACAGCGTTCGACCTCGGCCTGCTCTACATCGCGTGACACGAAGGCCTGGCCGACGCCATGGGCCAGGATGAACGTCATCCGGCCGCCCTGCACCTTCTTGTCGTGTGCCATCAGCCCCATCAACTCGGCCACTGTCGGGGAAGGGCCCTGCGGGATCTGTGCGATCCGCGTCGGCAGCCCGGCTGCTGCCAGGTGCTTTTCGATGCGGGTGGCGTCGTCCTTCGAGCAGTGTCCACGCGCGGCCGAGAACCGGAACGCTATAGCCGTGCCGATAGCGACGGCCTCGCCATGCAGCAGCCTGTCGGAGAAGCCTGCCCAAGCCTCCAGCGCATGACCGAATGTATGTCCCAGATTGAGCAGCATCCGGTCGCCCTGCTCGGTCTCGTCGCGGGCCACGATCTCCGCCTTCATCTCCACGCTGCGGGCGACCGCATGGACGAGGGCGGCCGGTTCGCGACGCATCACCGCCTCCACGTTGGCCTCGAGCCAAGTGAGATAGGCCTCGTCGCCGAGGGCTGCATGCTTGATGATCTCGGCGTAGCCGGCACGGAGTTGTCGGTCGGGCAACGACGACAGAGCGTTCGTATCGGCCAGTACCAGGCTTGGCTGGTGAAAGGCGCCGGCGAGGTTCTTGCCCTGCGCGGTATTGATGCCGGTCTTGCCGCCGACCGAGCTGTCGACCTGGGCGAGGAGCGAGGTCGGGATTTGTACGAAGCGCACGCCGCGGCGCAGGATGGCGGCCGCGAAGCCAGCGAGATCGCCGATCACGCCACCACCGAGCGCAATGACCACGTCGCGGCGCTCGACGGCCAGATCGAGCAGGCGCTCGACGACGACCTGCAACTCGGCAAAGCACTTGGTGGCCTCACCTGGGGGCATGACAATGGTACCCAGTGGCGTCACGCCGGCGGCGCGCAGGCTGTCGTCGAGCGTGGCCATGTGGGGGCTCGCCGCAACATTGGAATCGGTTATGATCGCGCAGCGTTGGGCACCCAGCGTGGCGGATATCCGCTCGCCGGCCTCGCCGATCAGCGCGGTGCCGACATGCACGTCGTAAGCGCGCGCGCCGAGCTCGACGCGCACGGCCCTGGCGAGCCGCTGTATCGACCCCGCCTCGCTGTGCGGGGCGGGGGAGGGCTCTCTCGTCATGTCGATGATCCTTCGGGCGGCAAGGCGGTGGGCATCGTCGGTGCCGACGTTGCCAACGGCCCGGCATCGAGCTTGGCGAGTATCTCGTTGACGATGACGTCGTGGGAGATGTCGCGGCTCTCGACGGTGATGTCGGCCAGGGCATAGATCGGATTGCGCAACGCCAGCAGCTCGCGCATTTTTGCTTCGGGGTTCGGCGTCTTGAGAAGTGGGCGGTTGTCGCGCCGCATCACGCGCCGCATCAGGATCGTCAGTTCGGCTCTGAGCCAAACCGAGATGCCGAGGTCCTTCACCAACTCGCGCGTCTCCTCGCTCATGAAGGCGCCGCCGCCGGTAGAGAGCACCTGTGGTCCGCCCGCGAGCAGCCTGGCGATCACGCGCCGCTCGCCATCGCGGAAATGGCTCTCGCCGAGTTGGGCGAAAATGTCGTTTATCGACATGCCGGCCGCCTTCTCGATCTCGTCGTCGGCATCGACGAAGCGAAGATCGAGCACCTGGGCGAGGCGCTTGCCGATAGCCGATTTGCCACAACCCATCATGCCGACCATCACGATGGATCGGTCGCCGAGGGCCCGGCGAAGGTCTCGTGTTGTGGCAATGGCGTCGTGCATGAGTGCGCAGGCCGGCGAATCGGATGCTATAGGGGCGTCAGCGGGCGTCTTTATTTCGGAGCGTCTCGGAGCGTCTCGGAGCGTCTCGGAGCGTCTCGGCGCTGATCCAGCACGAGCCGCCAAGCCGGTTCTATCAGGTTACGTCCGCGGGACAAGTGGCCGGCGTTGTGGCTGTCCGACAACGGCCATGCACCCATGTCGTCGAAGTTGAGCCAGAGTTGGGCGAGAGGCGCGCTGGCGGCGGGCGAGCCATAGTGGTGCCAAGATGGTCCGCGAAGACACATCGGTCAGAAATGGGGCCTGCGCCATGCCGACCGTTTTCAGGTTCTTGATCATCATCGGCACGGCGGTTGGCGTCGGCTACTGGGCGCTGCTGATGCTGGCGACCAGGTTTGAGCCCGAGCCGCGAGAGATCGTCGATCCCATCGGCACAGTGAAGATCAGAAAGCAATGACGATGAAGCACGCCGGCTTTCAGCGTGCACGCGTCGCACCGCGCGGGGTGTACCTGTTTTATGCGCTGATTGCACTTCCAGCATCTTTCTTGTCAGTCATCGCTGCACCGGCAATGGGACAGACGTCTTGGAACCCGTTCGAGGAGGCGGGACCTCCGGCATCCGGGCCGCGCCGACCAGGCAGGGCGGCAGCGCAAGCACCAATTTCTCCAGGCGTGCCGCCACCGCCAGCCTATGATGGCGGGCGGAGCCTTTCCAGGGATGCCACTACAGGTGGGCTCGGTCAGCGCGAGGCCGTGGAAAGAAGTGATCTGCCGCCGCTGGCTCCCGCTGACGCAGGTGGAGAACGGCAGCCCACTGCCGCTGCTCCCCTTCAGCGCTCGGGCGCGGCGACGGCGGCGTTGGTAGCAGCGCTGGGGGAAATCGAGCTGCCGACGCGGTCCCCCGTCTTGGCGCGCCTGCTGGGCCGCATCGCTGGTCCGCGCGCAGAAGATGCCGATGCATCGGTCGAAGGCGTTGGTGCGCGCGCAACCGCACTCTACCGCGCCGGCCGCATACGTGAGGCACTGGCTGTGGCGGGCAGTATCGATCCCGCGCAACTCGAAGCCGGGGTCGCCAGGAGTGCGCTGCTCGCATTTCAGGCACGGCTGTCGCTGGCCTTGGGGGATGTGGCTCAGGCGTGTTCCGGAGCGCGCTCCATCCTTCAAACAGGCCGCGGAGTGCCGCGGCAGATCCTGGCCGAGGCTATCGGCATCAACGGCTACTGCGGTATCGCCGCCGGCAAGCCTGAGGCTGCCGGTCTTGCCGCAGCCCTCGGCCGTGAACAGGGTGGACTTCCCGCATCGACGCTGTCCGTTCTGGATGCCGTGGCCTCGGGGCTGCCAGCCGGCCTCGACAAGTTCCCCAAGGTGAGTGTGCTGGATTGGCGGCTCGCTGAGGCTTCTGGCAAGCTCGGCGAAGACACCGATCTTCCGATGGAAAACGTCGAGCCCGCCGCGCTGGTCGCCATCGCGGAAAGCGCCAGCGCGCCTGGGCAGCTGAGGGTTGCCGCCGCCGAGGCCGCCATCCGGATCGATGCCATCGGGCCCGACGTGCTGGCGGAGGCCTACCGCCGGCAGTCGTTTGCGGCTGAGGATCTGGCGGCGCCGTTCTCTGCGAGGGGTGCGGCGTGGTCGCGCCGGGCTTTGCTCTACAATTCGGCTCGCGGTGAGCGCACGCCGTTGCGCCGGGCGCGGGTCGTGCGGGCTGCACTCGACGATGCCCGCCGCGCCGGCATCTACCTGCCGATGGCGCAGGTTCTGGCGCCGTTAGTAGCCGACATCCCGCCGGTCGCGGAGGTCGGCTGGTTTGCAGAGACCGCCATCGAGGTGATGGTGGCAGCGGGCCGCTACGAGGATGCCCGGCGCTGGGCGCGGCTCGGCATGGATGCTGCGGTGACGGCGGATCGGCGCGGGGCGTCTCTGGCGCATTGGCAGGCGCTCATCGACATCGCCGGCCCCGACATGCGAACGGGGCGCGGCGAGGCTCTCGCGACAGTCGAGGAGTTGGCGCTGCGGGGCCGTTTCACAACTGAGGCACTGCACAAGCTGGCGACGGTGCTCGATGCGCTCGATTATGCCGTGCCAGTGCGGCTGTGGGAGGCGGCGAGCCGGGCGCCGCAGCCGACGACTGGGCACCTGCCGGCGACTGGCGTGTTGCGTGAGTTGCAGCTAGCCGCCAGGGGCAAGGACCGGGTGAGGACGACCGCGCTGTTGTTTCGCACTCTAGGACGGGAGGGCCCGGAAGCTGCTCAGATGATTACGCTGGGCGACGCGATCCGTGCCTTGAAGCGGGCGGGGCTCGAAGTTGAGGCGAGGCAGGTCGCCTTCGAGGCGCTGTTCGGCATATGGCCACGGGCATCGAGCAGTTGAACGTCGAGAAGGAGACAGCCGTGAGCGAGGACATCTCGCAGTTCCTGGAGATGCTGGCCGCCGAACGCGGCGCTGCCGACAACACGATCGAGGCTTACCGGCGCGATCTGACGCACTTCGAAACCCATCTCGAGGCGGCCGGTGTCGGCCTGCGCGCAGCCGATGCCGGGGACATCGGGCGCTACATGCGCGGTCTGGCGGAGGGGGGCCTCGCCTCCTCTTCGCGCGCCCGCAAGCTGTCCGCGCTGCGTCAGCTCTACAAGTTTCTGGTCGCTGAGGGGCTGATCGAGGAAAGCCCCGCCAGCCGTCACGCGGGCCCAAAGATGGGGCGTGCGCTGCCCAGGACGCTATCGGTCGGGGAGGTCGACCGTCTGTTGGAGCGCGCCCGGGCACGCATCGATGGGCTCGTCGGTCGCGAGCGGGTACGCGCCCTCCGGCTGCTTTGCCTCGTCGAGATGCTCTATGCGACGGGCATGCGCGTCAGCGAGCTCGTCGGCCTGCCGCGCAGCGTGCTCAAGGGCGATGCCCGCGTGCTGACCATCGTCGGCAAAGGCCGGCGCGAGCGACTGGTCCCCTTGAATGCCGGCGCGCGGGCCGCCCTCGATCGCTACCTGTCGGTCGGTGAGAGCGCCGAGGACGGCGTCGCCCCCATGCTCAAGACGAAGTGGCTGTTCCCATCGCGCGGCGAGGAGGGGCATTTCACGCGGCAGCGGCTGGCCCAGGAGCTGAAAGAGCTGGCCGCGGAGGCGGGCCTGGATCCTGAACGTGTCAGCCCGCATGTGCTGCGACACGCGTTCGCGAGCCATCTACTGGATCGTGGCGCGGATTTGCGCGCAGTGCAGCAGTTGCTCGGCCACGCTGACATCTCCACGACGGAGATTTACACGCATGTTCTGGACGAGCGCTTGAAGCAACTGGTATTCGCCCATCATCCGCTGGCCGTGCCGAAAGCTTAGCCCGAGGGCGGAGCAATGCTCCGCGAGGCCATCCAAAACAGTGTGGGAGGATAACGTGTCGGCATCGAGGTTCATCGCCATTGGCGTGGCGGCGCTCGCCATCGCTGCTCCGGCTGCGGGGCAGACTTGGCCCGAGCGCAATGTAACTATTCTGGTGCCCTTTTCTGCAGGCTCGACGCCTGATCTCATAGCGCGCGTGCTGGCGGACGGATTTCAGACCAGGACGACCAAGACCTTCCTGGTCGAAAATCGCCCCGGTGCGAGCGGTAATACCGCCACTGCGGCCGTCGCCAAGGCCAATCCGGATGGGCACACGCTCGGCGTCAGCATCGTCGGTCCGCTGGTGATCAATCCGCTGATCATGTCGACGGTGCCATACAACCCGGACCGCGACCTCGCTCCGATCTCGATCGTCGCCTCCCAGCCCGGCGTGCTCGTGGTGACGCCGAGCCTGCCCGCCAAGTCGGTCAAGGAGCTGATCGAGCTGCTCAGGAAAGATCCTGGCAAGTACAACTATGGCTCGATCGGGAAAGGCTCGCTGTCGCACTTGTCGATGGAGGCGCTCCTGGCCCGCTCCGGAACGCGGGCGGCTCACGTGGTTTTCGCGGGATCGCCCGCCGCAGTCACGGCGCTGATCCGCGGCGATGTCCAGATGTCGAGCCTGCCTGCAGGTGCCGTCGTGCCCCAGGCGGTTGCAGGCAAGGTCCGCATGCTGGCCGTCACCTCCCCAAGCCGATCGAGCCTTCTGCCCGATCTGCCGACCATGGCCGAGAACGGCATTGCCGGCGTCGAGGCCGATGCCTGGGTCGGCCTGATCGCACCGGCAGGGACCCCCAAGCCGGTACTCGATCGCATTCTCGCAGATGTGCGCGCCGTGCTCGCCCTGCCGATTGCCGAGCAGCGGTTACGGCCGGCGTCGATGGTTCCAGTCGGCAGCACGACAGAGGAATTTCGAAGGGTCCTCGAAGGGGAGCGCGCACGCTGGGAGCCGATCATCAAGGCCGGGAAGATCAAGGTCGACTGACGCGAGAACGTGCCTGTTTGCCTGTGGAAATGCGAATTCATCTATTGCCTGTCCGATTTTCTGCCCCAAGAACGCCGCGAATCAGTATGGTCCGATACCATCTGCTGACGCAACGCACGGGGCGAGCGATGGACCGATTGGCATTGACGGGTTTCACCCTGACCATACTGGGTGCGATGGGCATCGTAGCGTCGGAGTTGGTCGGTACGGCTTATGCCGGCCTCGATGCTCGCGATCGATATCTGGCCGTCGTGACCAGCGGCCCGAGCTTGCGGCTGAAGGCAGCGGGTGACGTCTCACGCCATGTTTCACGTGACGGCACCCGTGACATTTCACGCGACGTCTCAAGCGACGTCTCACGCGAACCAGCAGCCGCTTCTCCCCTCCGATCCGTGCGGACTCTTGCGTGCAGCAGGCTGCTCGATCTGGGCGTCGTCAGCGTTGGGCTCGACTGCCGGAGCACCTGAAACCCAGAGCGTAATCATTCGCCGCCTTCGACGAACGCTGTCATTGCCGGCAGGCAGACGGTGCGCAAATCGTAGCGTTCTACGATCGTCCGCCGGGCGGCATCGCGCATCTGAGCAAAGCGTTGCGGCTCGGCAAGGCACTGGATCAAGGTGGCCGACCACGCCGGCACATCGAAGAAATCGACGAGGCGGCCGTTGTGACCATCCACGAGCACCTCGGCGACCGGAGGTGTCGCGGAGCCGACTACGAGCGCGCCGACACTCATAGCCTCCAGCATCGACCAGGACAGCACGAACGGATACGTCGAATAGGCGTGGACGCGCGACACGCGCATCAAGTCAACGAACTGAGGATAGGGCAGGTTGCCGACGAAATGGACACTGGACAGGTCGAGCCGATCCTTGACCTCGTCGAGAAAGCGCGTCTTCCAAGAGCCGCCGCCCGGCGGCCTCGTGCCGTAGCTGGTTCCCTCTCCGCCGACGATCACGACCTGGGCTGTGGGCCTGGCCGCCAGCACGGCCGGCAGCGCCCGCATGAAAATATGATAGCCGCGATACGGCTCGAGGTTGCGATTGACGAAGGTCAACACCTCGTCACCGGCACGCAGCGTCAAGGCTCCACCGGGTAGCGTGAAGGTGGCGGTTGGGTCGGGCACGAGCAGGTCTGTGTCGATACCATCATGGATCACGCGGATCTTGGCCCGTTGTTCGGCGGGAAACGATGCCGCCTGCCACCCCGTCGGTGCCACGGCCTCGTCGGCACCGGTCATTGCGAGCAGGAGGTGAGCTTGTCGCGACGTTATCCAAACTCGTTGCCAGACGTCGTCGCGCTGGACCTCCAGATCGAACCCCGTGTCGAGGCCTCGCGGTCGGTAGAACAACTCCGCATAGAGCAAATGGCGTGCGTCGGGCCAGATCTCCCTCAGGAAAAGCGTCTCGCCCCAGCCGATATGGCCGAACACGACATCCGGCGTGAAGCCGTGCTTCACACGAAGGTTCTCGCACGCGCGGGCAACCGCCTCGCCGCGCGCGGCGCTTTCGGCGAATGTCGCTGCCAGCCGCGGTAGCGGCGCCGCCGGCTGTTTCGGTGCCGGCCCCGGCCCACTGTAAACGTATCGAGCCGTGCGGACCTTCGATGCCCGCTTGTTGGTGTCGCTGGTCAAGGCGAGCACATCGTGGCCGCGCCTGGCGAGCTCGGGCGCGAGATGCACGAACTGGGCGGGAAAGTTCTGGTGTATGAACAGGATACGCATCTGCGGGGTAAGGCTCGTTAAATCAGAACGCAGGCGGCGTGTTGCGCGGGCGCGGGAAGCCGCTAAAACCCGCAGCAAGAACGAGCGCGATTCGTACACGAGGCCCCCCATGACCGCCATCACCGACATCATCGGCCGCGAGATCCTCGACAGCCGCGGTAACCCGACCGTGGAGGTCGACGTGGTGCTGGAGGACGGCAGCCAGGGCCGCGCGGCCGTACCCTCGGGCGCCTCGACCGGCGCGCACGAGGCCGTGGAATTGCGCGACGGCGACAAGAGCCGCTACTTCGGGAAGGGTGTCCGCAAGGCCGTCGATGCCGTGAACGGGGAGATCCTGGACGCGCTCGCTGGCATGGACGCGGAGGACCAGCGGCGCATCGACCAGACGCTGATCGGCCTAGACGGCACGAAGAACAAGAGCCGGCTCGGGGCCAACGCTATTCTCGGCGTATCACTGGCGACGGCGCAGGCAGCGGCAAGCGCCAGTGGATTGCCCCTCTATCGCTACGTCGGCGGGGCTTCGGCCCACGTCATGCCGGTGCCGATGATGAACATCGTCAACGGCGGCAAGCACGCGGACAACCCGATCGACATCCAGGAGTTCATGATCATGCCGGTGTCGGCGCCGACGTGCGCGGACGCGATCCGGCAGGGCGCTGAGATCTTCCACACCCTGCGCCAGAAGTTGCACGACGCCGGCCACAACACCAACGTCGGCGACGAGGGCGGCTTCGCGCCGAACCTCAAGAGCGCGGACGAGGCGTTGGGCTTCATCATGAAGTCGATCGAGGCCGCCGGCTATAAGCCCGGCGTCGATGTGATGCTGGCGCTCGACTGTGCCTCGACCGAGTTCTTCCACGACGGAAAATACAAGCTGGAAGGCGAGGGCAGGACGCTCGACAGCGCGGGCATGGTGAAGTACCTCGCCGATCTCGTGAAGCGCTACCCCATCGTGTCGATCGAGGACGGTATGGGGGAGGACGACTGGGACGGCTGGAAACTGCTCACGCTCGAGATCGGCGCGCGTTGCCAACTCGTCGGCGACGACCTGTTCGTCACCAATACCGAACGGCTGGCTCGCGGCATCAAGACGGCGACGGCAAACTCTATCCTGGTCAAGGTCAACCAGATCGGCTCGCTGTCGGAGACGCTCGCTGCCGTCGAGATGGCCCAGCGCGCCGGCTACACCGCGGTGATGTCGCATCGTTCCGGGGAGACAGAGGACGCCACGATCGCGGATCTCGCGGTCGCCACCAACTGTGGGCAGATCAAGACCGGCTCGCTGTGCCGCTCCGATCGTCTCGCCAAGTATAACCAACTCATCCGCATCGAGGAGGAGTTGGGCGATGTCGCGCGCTACGCCGGCAAGTCGGCGCTCAAGGCGCTGGCTTGACTTGGCCGCGCCTGCTCGAACGGCAACCGCGAACGTCACGCCATATCCGATAGCGGGAAGCCGGATAGCCTGGCTCAGCGTCGCGCGCTTGCGCGACTGAGCCAGGCAAAGCTCGACTTCCGGAACGGCGGTCCGACGCGGAAAGAGCCATCCGCGAGAGCCTGCACCCCACTTGTTCACCCCAACATCTCGGCTGTGATCGAGCTTGCCGGTTTCACTGCCGTCCTGGCCCGCGAAGGCGGGCCATCCACGTCACCTTGCGGAGGCTGCATGTTTTTGCTCGCAGTCGTGGGCGGCCGCCTCCGCGGCCTTGACGTCGTGTGTGGGTCGTTGGTCAGCGGAGACATCGGGGTAATCAAGTCACCTCTTGTCCTTCGCCCGCACCTCGTTCCAGATCGCGTCCATCTCATCGAGGCTGGACTGCGCCGGGGTCTTGCCGAGGCGGGCCAGCTCGGTCTCGATGTAGGCGAAGCGCCGGTGGAACTTGTCGTTCGCCTTGCGCAGAGCGGCCTCCGGATCAAGCCTCAGGTGTCGCGCGACATTTGCCATCACGAACAGCAGGTCGCCGAATTCCTCCTCGATCTCGGCGGTTGGAGCTTCCTGCGATCCCGCGAGACGGTCGTCGAACGCGATGGCGGTGCCGCCTGATCCCGCCTGCCCATCCGAGCCGATGGCGGCCTCGAGCTCGGCGATCTCCTCCTTCACCTTGTCGAGCACGGGCGCCAGCGAAGGCCAGTCGAAGCCGACCTTGGCGGCTTTGTCCTGCAACTTGATCGCCCGCGTGAGCCCCGGCATTCCAACCGGCACGTCGTCGAGCAGCCCGCCACCGGATCTCGGTGCCAGCCCCAGCCGGGCGCGCTCGGCGGCCTTCGCCGTCTTCTCCTCGGCCTTGATGCGCTCCCATGCCCCCTTGGCCATCCCCGCGGTTCGCGC
>CAMAYR010000119.1 GCA_945862355.1 Devosia equisanguinis
TTCGACGATGCGCCAGATGAACCAGCCTTCGAGTTCGGCCTCGCCGACGCCTGCACGCCGCGCGAGCCAGACCGGCAGCAGGCCCGAGCCGCCCCCCGCGCGGGGCCGCAATGCAGTCCAAATCAGATAGGCGAGGAGGGCGGAAACGCCGGGAACCACTGCGAGATGTACAAGCGTGTAGGGGCGCTGCGCCTCCTCCCACAGCAGGCCTGCGAACATCATCGACAGCACTGCCACGGCCGGCAGCGCAACGAGGGTCACGGCCCACCAGACCACCAGCAATCCGGACCGCAAAGCGCTGCGCGTCATCCCCCGCGCCAGCACCCGCCCGATCAGCCACCACGCGATCAATCCGCCAAGACAGAGATAAAAGCCCAGGATCATGCCTTCCGGCCCGATCCCCCACGCCGACAGAAACCACAACGAGGCGATACCGACGTGGCGGACGACGGCGAATATGCACGCAGGCGACGCACCGGCCGCGCACAGCGTTGCACGCTCGTCCTTCAGGGCGGCGAGCTGGAACTCGATTTCGTTGACGTCGACGATGTCGGGCACATTGAGCATCGCCAGCATCTGCCCGAGTGCAAGGCTGGCCATACAGCCCGCCGCGAGCAACGCCGGCACCAGGCGGCTCGGCAGCACCTCGACGGGACGAGCATCCTCGTGCGGCCGCGCCTCTGGGCGGCACTGCCACAACAGCCAGCGCGACGACATGTAGACCGGCACCGCCCACACCAGCAGCGCCGCGAGATAGAAGATCACCCAGAAGCGAACGCCGGCCCCGAAGCTGCCCCGCACCTCCAGGAACAGGTCCTGGGCCTGGGGAGCGAAACCGAGCAACACGAAGCCGGCCAGCACGCTCCCGGTGGCGACCCAGGCCATGCGAAAAGCGTGCGCGAGATCACGCACACGATCCCACCGGCTCTGCATCCACTGCGCCAGGCCCGGCATCGGATCACTCCCCAGCATCCAGCGAGAGCATTCAGCGCGCTCAGGGACACGCGGCCTACTTGCGAACCAGCACGAAATTACCAGCGCCGGAGAAGAACTCCGCCTCCTGCGCGCCGTTGCTCAACTCGCGCACCTTTCGCGACACGTACGGCCCCAAGTCGTAGACCTCGATCGAGTTGTTGCGCATGGCCTCACCTTGCAGGCCAAGGCGCAGAGCGTGGGTGAAACGGCCTTGCCCGAGCTTGGGGTCCTCCATCGCGATGGCGCCGGACTGGGCGGCCGTGAACACGGCGAACGCGAAGCTGCGCGCGTCCCCCGACAGCGCGTCGTTGTAGGCATTGCCGGCATAGCAGGTGTCGAGGAACACGAGACGGCGGCCGGGCGCGCTGGCGAGCGCCTCGCGGATCGTGCGCCATTCGACGGAGACCTCGCCCGCATCGTCGGGACGTTCGCGCCTGTGGTCGGTCGGCAGCACGACATACTGCCCGCGGCGGCTTTCACCGTGACCGGCGATGAACAGCACCACGGTGTCCTTCGGCCCCGATCGCGACAGCCGCTGGAGCGCTGCCTCGATGTTGACCTTGGTCGGCTCGAGAATGCCGCCGGCCCCGTTGTAGAGCACCTCGGCCACGACGTTGGTATGGCGCCCGCCCATGGTGCGGCGCGCGGTGTCGGCGAAATCACGCGCGTCCTTGCCCGCGAAGGTCAGGTGGCCCGGATAGGCCACGGCGCCCGGATAGCGGTCGATGCCGTTCGACAGAACGCGCAACGCGCCTTCCTGGGTGCCCAGCGCGTCGGCGCGGCTGATCACCTGCGTCGGCACCGTCGTCGTCTCGCCGACATCGGTACGCGCAACCACCGCGATCAGGTTGGTGCCCTCCCGCATACCGACCTCGAAGGCGATGAGCTCGCGCTCGGGGAACTGGGGACTGTAAGCCGCCGGCACCGCGATAGGCCGATGCACGAGCCGCCGTTCCGGCACGAACAGGCCGGTGTCCGGATCGGTGCCGCCGAGATAGACGTCGAAGGCCTTCACCGGGCGGCCCGTCCGCTCGACCTCGAGCACAAGCCGGGCGCGCCCGGTGGCGGTCGTCTCGTCGCCCCGCAGCCAGAGCTCGGGCGGCGGACGGCGAACCAGATCGGCCAGCTTCGGCCCGCCTGTAGCCAGCTCGGCAACGGCGACCCCGGCGTCGCGCAGCACGATCGCACGCTCGACGATGTCGGGTCGGCGCAACAGATGACGAAGACGGCCCGCCTGGACGTATCGCGCTTCCTTGTCAGGACCGTAGTTCTGCTGCCAGCCGACGAGATCGCCAGCACGCTGGGAGCCGGTGTAGTAGCCTTGCGGTGTCCACATCACCCATTCCCCGTCATCGCCGTGGAACAGCGTGACGATCAGCTGGCGCGTTCGATAGTTCCAGAGCCGCACGGTCTGGTCGGAGCTGGCCGACACCAGCAGACCGCCGTCGGGCGACTGCGAGACGCCCCACACCGTACCCTCGTGACCGATGAAGTCGCCCGTCCGCTTGCCGTCGAGGCCGTAGGTCATGATCTGGCCGTGACCGCCGCCCGAGATCACCGAGCGGCCGTCGAGCGCCATCGCGTAGGAATAGTGGGCGAGGCCATCGCTGGAAGAGCGTGGAATGCTGGCGACGTTCTTGCCATCGACCGACACGTCCAGGATCGCCTCCAGATAGTTGTAGGGCCCGCCTGCACGATGGCTGAGCTGGACAGCGCCGCGCCGGTTCGTGCCGCGATGCCAGAGATCGGGCCTGCCCGCCTCGTCCGGCGCGATCTGCTGCGGTTGGCCCAGCCGCTCCGCGCCACGCGGCAGCCGCAGGCGGAACTCGAATGGACCATAGCCTTGGCCGGCCTGTCGCCGCGTCCAGTTCTTTCCCCACACGAGGCTGGAGCCGTCTGCCGAGAAGCCGGCCGACCATACGATCCGACCAGTGCCGGCCAGTTTCAGCGGCTTTCCGCCGCGATCGCGCACACGATGCCCGGACGCCAGATCCCAAACGTGGATCACGTGATTGTAGCCGCCTGCGGTAGCCGTGAGCCGGCCGTTCGGATGGATCGAGCCGGCCAGCACGATGTTGTCGTCGATCTTGTGGGTTGCGATGTGCTCGCCTTCGGGCAGCGCGTAGACGCGATCCTCGCAAGGGTGGCGCTGGCCGCACGTCGAGAGCAGGCGCTGGCCGTCCGGCGTGATCGCGAGAATGCCGACCGACGTTTTCTGGTTGAGCAGCACCTTGACCGGCGCGCCGGTATCCCCGTCCCAGACGCGGATCTCGCCGTCGAGCGATCCGCTGACGATGGTGCCGTCCTGGGGATTGATCGCGATCGAGGTCAGCCCGCCCTTGTGCCCGGCCATCGTCGTGATCGCATTGCCGCTCGCCATATCCCAGATCTTTATGGTGCGATCGTAGCTCCCCGTGATCGCGCGTCGACCATCGGCTGAAAACGTCACCGCGTAGATGTCGTTGGTGTGGCCGCGGAGCCGATGCAGCATCCGGCCCGTCTGCACGTCCCACACGACAGCGGCATGGTCGGCGCCACCCGAGATCAGGAAACGGCCATCGCGCGAGAAGGCCAGCCCGTTGACGATGTTGGTGTGGCCTGAGAGCAGCCGGACTATGCGCCCGCTGGCGAAATCGTAGAGGCGGATCTTGTGCGCCTTCTCCTGATCGCGCGGTCCCCGGCCGGTGTACGTACCCAGATAGCCGCCGACGGCCAGCCAGCGATGCCCTTCCGACACGCCGGGCTCGGCGGGGGAAAGTGCCATCGCGTAGAACTTGCCTTCCGGCCCCGGCCCCACTTGTCCGCGGAATGTGCGCACGGTGCGGCCGGTCTCCCAATCCCACACGCGCACGACCTTGTCCTCGCTCGCGGACACGATGTGGCGGCCGTCGTGGGTGAAGGTGATGCTCTTGACGAGCGCCATCTGGCCGCCGGTGTCGAGCATCAGCACTGGCTCGCCTTGCGGCCGGGCAGCAGCCGTCGAGTTTGCTTGCCCACCCGTGCTCGCGGCGATGGCAAGCACCACCTTGCGTGGCGCCCGGCCCGGACTGATGATCGCGAGTTCCGCCTTGTCCCCGGCCCGCAGCCGGCCCAGCGCCTGGCTCAACTCCTGCGCGGTGAGTACGCGGGCAGTGCCCACCGAGATGATGACGTCGCGCTGCTCGAGCCCGAGCGAAGCCGCAGCGCTGCCGGGCTCCACGGCCGTGACCATCGCGCCGAACGGCACGAGCAGACCATGCTCTGCCATCACCTCCGGTGTCACGGTCACGACGCCGAGCCCGTGGGAAGACGCACCGGCTGGCTGAGCCTGCACATCCGAGGGTTTGGCTGTTGAGCCGAGTGCTGCGATCACGATGGCGATTGCGAGAAACCGGAACAGGAAGCGCATGGCCGAGACCCCAATAGCGATCTGACGGAAAACAACAGCACAGGAAGACCAGATTGCGGCGTTCTCGCGCCGGCGCGCACTCTTCGCTCGGTGCGTGGCTCATTGGCGAGAGCTACCGGTTCCACTGGTAGGCTGTGCCGCCGCGCTCGACAAGCGACCAGACGACCACAGTACCAGACGATTCATCGGCCATGCGTCCGCTTGCTCTTTCTGGGCAAGAAGCGGCATCCTTCGCCTCGCGCCGCGCTCCCGGAAGCAACCAGATCGCCTCCCGCACGCATAACCGTCCACAGGAATTCCTGACAGGGAATCCACACAGGGGATTAGAAATCTTGGCACGCGGCACGTCCAAAGGCATCGGAGCCTCCCTTCCCCGCATCGAGGACGCCCGCTTCCTCGCAGGCAAAGGCCAATATCTAGGCGACTTCCATATGCCGGGCATGAAGGAGGTTGCCTTCGTGCGCAGCCCCGTCGCACACGGCATCCTGTGCGCAGTCCATATTCCCGAGCACCTCCGCGGCAGCGTCTTCACCGCCCCCGACCTCGCCGACGTGAAGCCCATCGTGTCTGCGCCGCCACTCCCAGACTTCAAGCGTTCCGCCGAGCCGATCCTGGCGACGGGTAAGGTCAGATATGCCGGCGAGATCGTCGCGATGTGCGTGGCCGAGACCCGCGCGGCAGCAGAGGACATCGCAGCGCAGGTCAGCCTCGACATCGACGAATTACCAGCGCTCACCGACATGCTTGCCGCGGCAAAGGCGGACGCGCCCGTCCTGCACGAGGGATGGGCCGACAACGTCGTCATCGAGTACGCCGACAGCCGCGGCTTCGAGGCCGAGCCCGACGCGCCCATCCGCATCACGCGCGACATCCGCACGGCGCGGCACTGCATGTACCCGATCGAAGGCCGCGGCGCGCTCGCCTATCGCGACGGGCGGCTCGGCTATCTCACGCTCGTCACCTCGAGCCAGTTTCCCCATTGCGTGCAGACCGGGCTCGGCGCGTGCCTGGGCCTGGAGGACCGGGAAATCCGCGTGATCGCACCCGATGTCGGGGGCGGCTTCGGCTACAAGGGCGTGCTGACCCGCGAGGAGGTGGCGCTCGCCTGGCTGGCACTCCGTCACGATACGCCCGCGCGCTGGATCGAGGACAGCCGCGAGCATCTATCCGCCAACGCCAACTGCCGCGAGCATCACTACGCGATCACCGCGTGGGCGACGGCCGAGGGCCGCCTCGTCGCCGTGGATTGCATCGCTCACGTCGATGCCGGGGCGTATTCCGCCTTCCCGACAGCCGCCTCGCTGGAGGCCGCCCAGATCGCCAACCTGCTGCCCGGCCCCTACGACATCTCTGCCTATCGCTGTCGCGCGCGCGCCGTGGCGACCAACAAATGCGCCATCCTGCCCTATCGCGGTGTCGCGCGAACAGGCGTCTGCCTCGCCATCGAAGTGATCATGGACGAGATCGCGCGGCAGACCGGCCTCGACACCTGCGAGGTCCGCCTGCGCAATCTCGCACCGGCCGACCGCATGCCGTTCCGCAACGTCGTCGGCAAGGTGTTCGACAGCGGCGACCATCCCGAATGCGTGCGCCGCGCGGTCGCGGCGATCGGCTGGGCGCAAGTGCGCGAGCGCCAGGCGCGCGGCGAGCCGGACGGACGGCGCATCGGCGTCGGATTGTCGTTCTTCGTCGAGCAGGGCGCACACGGCACCACCGTGCTCGCTGGCTGGGGCCGCCCCATCGTGCCCGGCTACGAGCAGGCGCACATGCGATTGACGGCCGATGGCGGCATCGAGGTTCGGGTCGGAACCCACAGCCACGGCCAGGGCCATGAGACGACCTACGCCCAGATCGCGCACGAGGTTCTCGGTGTCGACACCTCGGCAATCAAGGTGCTGCAGGGCGATACACTCTACACGCCCTACTCCACGGGCACCTGGGGCTCGCGCTCGATCGTCATGGGCGGCGGCGCCGTTTCGCGGGCAGCGAAGATCATCGCCCAACGCGCAGCCCGGATCGGGGCGCACCTGCTGCAGGCCGCACCCGAGGATGCGCGCCTCGAGGGCGGGCGCGTCGTCGTGGGCGGGGCCAGTATCTCGCTCGCGGATGTCGCGCGCGCCTGGTATCTGCAGCCGCACACCCTGCCGCCCGACGTCGACACCGCCGGTCTCGAGGTGACGGCGGGATACCGCGCCGGCAGCGATGCGGGCACCTTCAGCTATGCGGCACACGCCGCCGTCGTCGCCGTAGACACCGAGACGGGACGCATCGAGATCCTCGATTACGTCGTCGTGGAGGACGGCGGCACACTCATCAATCCCATGATCGTCGATGGCCAGGTGCGCGGCGGCGTCGCCCAGGGCATCGGCACGGCGCTCTACGAAGAGACACCATTCGACGCCCGCGGCCAGCCCCTCGCGACATCGCTGGGCGAATATCTGCTGCCCGGCGCGAGCACCGTGCCGCGGATGCGCATCGAGCACATGGAGACACCGTCGCCGAACACCGAGCACGGCGCGAAGGGCATCGGCGAGGGCGGAGCCGTCGGCCCGCCTGCCGCGATCGTGTCGGCCGTCAACGACGCGTTGCGCCCCCTCGGCGTCTGGTTGCATGACCTACCGCTGACGCCACAGCGCGTAGTCACAGCACTCCAGGCAGCCCGCAGCAATGCCGACCGCGGCAACCCGCCGGTCGATTGATCCCGGGCAATGCCTCGAATCTGCATCCTCGTAGCTTGGGAGCCAACGTGCCCAACATCATGCGAGGCCAATCCCCATGTATAAATGCATCCTTGTTCCGACGGATGGATCAGAGTTCTGCAAGCGCGCCATCGAGCACGCCGTTAAGCTCGCCAAGCTGACGCAGGCCAAAATCGTAGGCGTCACCGTCACGTTCCCGCTGCACACCGGCACACCGCACATGATGTTTCCAACCGAGCTGAGGTCGGTCATCCATGAGCAGACGGTGAAAGAGGCGGCGGAGAAGCTCGCTGGCTTGGAGGCCGCCGCGAAGGCTGGCGGCGTGCCGTTCGAAACCATCCGCAAAGCCCACGATCACCCCTGGGAGGCCATCATCCAGGTGGCTCAGGAAAAGGGCTGCGACCTGATCGTCATGGCCTCGCACGGTCGAAGCGGCGTCTCGGCAGTAGTGCTGGGCAGCGAGACGCAGAAGGTGCTGACGCACTCGACCATTCCCGTGCTCGTCGTCCGCTGACCGTCTTCTGCTGAAAATAAAAAGAGGCGCGAAAGACCGATCGTCTCTCGCGCCCCCGCAGTCTGTTCCGAGGCCCCGCCCGGTTCCCGTGAGCGGAGCCGTGCTGCCTCGGCCTACTTCGTCTTGGCTGGACTGGCGCTACCCGACATCTGGGCCACAGCGTTCATCGCCTTGTCGACGCCGTAGTACTGCAACGCCGTGTAGGCGACGAAGCCGGCGAGAAACATCGCGCCGACCGGCCGGCTCAGCCCGCCGCGCAGCAGCAGGAAAGACAACAGCACGACCGTCACGAACACCATCATCCACATGTCGAACCTGATGATCTGCTCAGGGATCGGGATCGGCACGATGAGCCCGACGACACCCAGGATCATCAGGATGTTGTACATGCCAGCACCCAGGATATTGCCGACCGCGATGGCGGATTGGCGCCGCAGCGCAGCGACGACGGCGGTGGCAAGCTCAGGCAAAGATGTACCAACGGCCACGATAGTGAGACCGATGACCTCCTCGGGCACCTTGAAGTAGTTGGCCATCGTGACAGCGCCGGCGACGAGCAGGCGCGCACCGATCACGACGGAGGCGACGCCGCCGACGATCTGCACGATTGAAAGCCACGCCGGACCTGCAGGACCTTCATCCTCCTCGGCCTCGTCGCTGCCGCCCTTCCGCATTTCGCTCCAGAAAGCGAAAATCGTGAACGCGACAAGAATGGTGATCATGATGCCGGCCTGCCACTGCTCGATCCTGCCCGTCAGCGCCAGGGCGCAGAACAACAGAGCCGTGCCCAGCATCATGAAGGCGTCTCGCTGAATGGCCGCGCGCGGAATCGCGATCGGGTAGATCACCGCAGCCAGCCCGAGGATCAGCAGGATGTTGGCGATATTCGATCCGACGACGTTACCGATCGAGATGCCGGGCAGGTTGTTGGAGGCGGCCTGAACGCTGACGACGAGCTCGGGGGAAGTCGTGCCCCAGGACACGATCGTCATGCCGATTACGAGTGGGGAGACGCCGAGGCGACGCGCGAGCGCTACGGCGCCACGGACGAGATACTCGGCGCCGAAGATGAGGAGCAAGAAGCCGACGATGAACTGAAATAGGAGAACCGCAATCGGGTTCTGTAGCAACGCTTCCATGGCAGAGGGTTCCGGTCAGACGATGTTGCTGAGGTCGCGGGTATGCCCAGGTCGCTGAGCAGCGGCCGTGGCGCAGACCCGCGTGAACGACTTGCGACGTTACAGTCTATGCGGAATACAGACGCAGGGCCGCACCTCCGCAAGGAACGAGCGCGAGCATGGGCAAAGCCTGCGAGGCAGATGTGGGATCGGGCACGGGGGACACTCCAATTGATGTGTCCAGTCCGACATCGCAGCATCTGGCTGCCAGAGGGGCCCGGTCTGGAATTTCTCTTCAGCTCCAACGCGATCTCAGAACATCGAGCGCGGCACGGACCCGTTGCCGCACGCTGCTGGCTGACTGCCTCGTGGACCGACCACTGGACGGCTCTTGCTCCTCGACCACGCGGGCCTTCTTATCGAAGCCTCCGATAGCCGTGAACCGCGCTGTTCTGGTGGTATTTCTACGGATGGTGCAGCGCTGCAACATCCACCTTCAAACCGATCGCCCCTCTCTCCCCGGCGGCACCACCGCATCGAGCAATCGCCCCAGCCCGTGATTTTCTGCGGCCCGGCAAGGCATCGCCCATCGGCCACTTTCGCAGGGCTATCGCACCGCCGATGCAGTGCCTCGATAGGCTGCCTCGATCTCGGCAATCGACCTCAGTGCCTCGGTGGTATCGGTCATCATCGAGGCCCCGAAGGCAACCAGCATCAAAATGCCGGCGAGGTCACGCGCGCGCGATTTCTCCATGCGCGACGACAGGATGCGTGACGAAAGGCGCAAGCTACCGGCGGCCACCATCGCGATGGCGGCGAGCACGGCCATGATCGACAGCGCGGGAAGCACCAGCGCCCCCGGCAGCACCGCCGCCAGCAGCACGATGACAGCAGGAATGCTCAGCGCGAGACCGTTCCAGTCCGTCTCGTCGCGGCGGGTGTGGCGCGGCCATCGAGACCGCGTCGGATCGAAAGGAGGAAGCTCGGTCGGCATGGTCGGCCCCCGTATGACGGGTTGGGCGAGGCCGGGCAGGCAGCACGACTGACGTCACTATCACTGTGTATTAATGATGCACCCGATCGTCGTCAGCCGAAATACGCGACAATAAGGATGTATATCTACGGTGATCCGACTATGGCGTCAGCCGGCCCAGCCGGATCACCTGCCGCACGAGCGCGGCAACGCTCTCCGCCTGCATCTTGTCCATGATTTGAACGCGATAGCTCTCGACGGTGCGCGGGCTGATGGACAGCCGCGCCGCGATAGCCTGACTGGTGCAGCCGTCCACCACCAGATCCAGCACCTCGCATTCGCGCGGGGTCAGCGAGGCGAAGCGGCGCTGGAGATCCTCCAGCGAATGCCGGCTCGAGATCGCCTCGAAAGCCTGGGCCAGACAACGATTGATCGCGGCGACGAGCTGGGCGTCGTTGATCGGCTTTTCGATGAAGTCCTCTGCGCCGGCCTTGATCGCGGCCACTGCCATCGGAACGTCGGCATGACCGGAGATCAACACCACCGGCAGGCGCGAGCCTCGTAGATTGAGCTGCTGCATCAGCTCCAGTCCATCCATGCCCGGCATCCGCACGTCGGTGACGAGGCACCCGGGCCGCATACCATCGTGCGCCGATAGAAACTCGCGCGCGGAGCCGAACGCCTCGACCTGATAGCCGAGCACGCTCAGCATTTCGCGCAAGGCATCGCGCACGGCGGCCTGATCGTCGACGACGTAAACGGTCGGCCTGCTCATAAGGGATCGTTCATGTGCGATGGATCATCTGCGATGGATCGTGACGGGACTATCGCGCGGGCACTGCGCCTTTGCTGATGCTGTGGCCCTGGGCCGGCAACGTAAACCGGAACTCGGTGCGCCCCGGCTCGGAAGAGCTGAGCCAGATCTTCCCTCCGTGCGCCTGCACAATACTCTTGCAGATCGAAAGCCCCAGGCCAAGCCCCTCGTCGCGCGACGTATTCAGCGGCTCGAACAGCGCCGCGAAAGGTCCCGCTGCGACCCCAGGTCCGTTGTCGCGCACCGCGATCTCCACGCTATGCCCGTCCTCGCCTGCCCGCGCGGACACCACGATGCGCCCCTCCGATATCGCACTTTCGCAGATGGAATCGAACGCATTCTTGACGAGATTGATCACGACCTGCTGCACCTGCACCCGGTCGCCGAAGATCGGCGGCAGACCGGCCGCCGCTTCCACCTCGATCCGGATCCGCCGCGAGCGAACGAGCGGCTCGACCAAGGAAAGCGCCTCGCCCAGCACTTGTTGAATGTCCAGCGTACTGACATGCGGCTCGCCACGTCGGACGAACTCGCGCATCCGCTTGACGACCTCGCTGGCGTGATCGATCTGGTTGACCATGCTGGCTAGGTTGCGCTCGATCCGCGGCGCGTCGGCCACCGGCGCGCGCATCAATTCCTGCACCGAGCGCGCCAACGCTCGTGCCGCCGTCATCGGTTGATTGATCTCGTGGGCCAGCGCAGCAGCCATGCCGCTGGCCAGATTGAGACGCTCCCTCCGCGCCGACTGAGTCTCCAGGTTGTGCAACATCTGGCGTGCAGCCTCCGCCTCCCGGGCCGACGCCGTCCGCTCGCTGACGAGGCCGCCTACGACGAGACCGGTCACCGTCAGCACGAGCATCAACACCTGGTAATCGGTGAACCGCGACAGCTCGAAGCCGTACCAGTGCAGTAGCGTGACGAGGCCGAGCTGCGTCAGCGCAAGCGCGGCGCAGGCGCCGTCCATGCCGTACCGGACCGCAGCGATCACCACCGGCACGAACAACAGGTAGAATATGCCTTGCCCCGGCAGCCCCGGCGACTGGACCACGAGCAGCAGGGCCAGCGCGATGGCCGCACACAGGCCGCTGACCTCGAGACCGAACGCCGCCGAAAGGCTGCCGGGCAGTACGCGGTAATGCCCGGCTCGCAGCACCAACGGCGTCACCACCGCGATGCCGATGGCATCGCCCAGGATCAACGGCACCGACGTGCTGGCGATGTCGTTCAGCTGGAAATGCCTGATCGAAAGCAACACCAGCCCTAGCTGCAGCGACACGGCGACGGCCCCGGCCACGCCGGCCATGACGAGAATGAGAACGTCGCGCGTGCGCAGCAGCTCCGGCCCGAGCTGGAGCTTGCCGCGCGCCAGCATCGCGACGCCCGAGTACGTCGCAGCCACGGCAGCGCCCATCGCGACCGTCGCAGTCAGCGGCAATTCGCTTCTCACCACGATCGATTGCGCCAGGACGACACCGGCGAACAACACGAGGCCCATCGGCCAGCCACGCAGCACGATCATCGCAAAGAGAACGCCGAGGCCGGGGTTCCAAGGCGTCACGGGCAATTCATTGTGCTCGTGCAAAAAGCTCAGCCACTCCAGAGCGACATAAAGGGCAAGGAGCGCGACCGTCTGCAAGACGGCGGACATTCCCGAGCGCCCGCCAACCCCAACTGCGAAAGACGCAACATTTGCGCCCCGCGTGGCGGCATCGCTCGCAGCAGTTCCATCGATCTTTGCCACGGCCGGCGTGCTCGCGCTGATGCTTACCCCCGTCAGGATAGCACACACTTCGGCGCAGACTGCAGCAAGGTGGGGCAGACCGATGCAGGCCAGAGGGGGCTGGAAACGTCGGCACCCGGCGGGCAAGCCGCCCGCGGCGAACTCGTGCCGGCAGGCCACTCGACCAGCCACGACTGACGAACTGTTGAACGAGAAAAAGGTGGAGGCCACGCCCGGAATTGAACCGGGGTGCGCGGATTTGCAGTCCGCTCAGTATTCGATTTAGGCAATTGTTTTGTATATATTATTTTTACTCCCCTGTGATGGCGTTGCGGATTATGTGACGGCTTCTAGCCGGAAAATTCCCTCGCAGGACCTGGGGCTGGGCGACGGCCACGGTCCAGTACACCGATCGTCACGCATGCCGCGGCACTGAGGTCGCGCGATGAGCTTCGGGGATGGACATGGTCCACCCTATACGGGCTCATCGCCGCCACGGGGCTGCGCATCAACGAAGCGGTGCAACTCGATGATAGCGACGTCGATCTCCAAGCCGGCGTGATCACCGTGAAGCGCGGCAAGAACGGTCGCTCGCGCTTCGTACCCATCACTACGAGCGTGGCCGACCGGCTCCGCATCTATCGTCACGAGCGCATGCGGTTTCTCGGAATCTCGGCCGGTGCCGTCTTCCGCAACGACGAGGGGCGGCGGCCGAGCACAGGCAACGCCCAGTACAACTTCGCCGTCGTCTCGCAAGTGATTGGTCTGCGCGAGCCGCAGCGGTTCGGCCGGTATGGACGCGGCCCGCGCATTCACGATCTCCGGCATACCTTCGCCGTTCGCACGATCATGGCCTGGTATCGCAATGGGCTCGACGCCGATCGTGAGATGAGCAAGCTCAGCACCTATCTCGGCCACGCGCGACCGGAGGACACGTACTGGTACATCGAAGCCGTGCCGGAGCTGCTTCGACTGGCGTCGGATCGAGCGGAACGCGCGATGCAACGGGATGCCTCGAAGCGGATCAGTGAACAATAAAAACGCTCGCTCTCGCACCATACCTGCAACGCTTCTTCACCGAGCGTCTCGGCGCCCAGATGAACGCGAGCCCGAACACGATCGCCAGCTATCAGGATACGTTCCGTCTGCTTCTGAAGCACGGCAGCCAAGCTGGCGAGGACACCGACGGACTTGAAGGGCGCCGATATCGACGCCGACCTCGTCGGTGCGTTCCTCGCCGACCTCGAACGCACACGCAGCAACGGTGCACGCAGCCGCAATGCGCGTCTCTCGGCAATCCACTCCTTCTTCAAGTACGTCGCGATCAACGAGCCGCAGCTCCTGCACCAGTGTCAGCGGATACTGACCATGCCGTCGAAGCGGCATGAGAAAAGGACGATCGACTACCTCACACGCGCCGAGATCGAGGCCGTGATCGCCGCGCCAGACAGGGGAATCGCTCGAAAACATTCAAGCGGCTCCCCGCAGCACGTCGCCGAGATAGCCGGCGTTCCAGGCGGCCTTTTTCCTTCGCACTTTCAAGCTTGCGGTTGCCTTGGTCGAGCGCAGCAGGTTCATGCCGATGTGGCGGACGATGGCCATGTTCTCGGGCCCGTGCCCGGTTCTGAGCCGGGCGAGGTCGTCGTGGAAGATGACGTCGAGAATCCAGTGCAGCCGGTTCTCGACGCCCCAGTGCGCCCTGACTGCGCGTGCGAAAGTCTCGGCATCGAGACGAGCAGAGCAGATGTAGTAGCGCCTTTCGCCGGCAATGCCGCCGCCGCGCTCGACCCGGCTCTCGACCATGCCGATCATGGCAAGGCCAGGAAAGCGCGGCTCGTCAGCGTAGCGGCGGTCCGAGAACAGCCATTCAACGTCGTGGCACACGACATGGCGGCGTTCCTCGATCCGCCCGTGGTCGCCGTCGATCGTCGTGTGAGCGGGCAGCTTGTCGGCCTCCGGATCGGCGAAGAAGCGCTCGACGTCAGCGTGCAGCACAGGGTGGTTGCCTTAGAGCGCGAGACAATAGTCGCCGCCGCCCTCGATGATCGTCTCCGCGGTGTCGACCTCCGTGCCCATCGCATCGATCGTGACCAGCGCCCCGTTGAGCATGAGGCGTTCGAGTAGCAGCGGGATAGCGTTTATTTCATTGGATTTCTCGTCGACGGCTTGCTGGCCGAGCACCAGCCGCTGGCGTGCTGCCCAGGCCGATACGAGATGCAGCGGCTCGCGTCCCTTGGACCGGTTGTGCGTGCGCCGCGAGGTCTTGCCGTCGATGGCGATGATCTCGGGATCGGAATCACGCAGCGTCTCCACCCACGAGGTGAAGCACGCCTTGAACAGCCCCGGATCGAGCGCGTTGACGAGATCGTTGAGCGCGTCGTGGCTCGGGATGCCGTCACGGAACGGGAGGAACGAGCGCAGGAAGTCGAGGTGCTCCTCGCCCCATTCCTCGATCTCGACGAAGTCCTCCGCGCTCGCGATCGTCGCCGACAGGATCAGAAGCAGGATCTCCGGCTGCGGATAAATCACCTTCCATGCCTGCCTGGGGTCCTCCAACGCCGAGAAATGGTCGAGAATGCCGAGCTTCACCTGCGCCTGCGCCATGGGTGCCCCGCCGATTCGGATGGCACCCCATGAATGACACCGAATCAGGGTCTGGGAATCCCCCAAGATAGAAAGCGCGGCGTCTTCGAGCGATTGCCCTGTGAGGATGCCATTGCAGCCATACTACATTTGGTGGTAACCATCGATCAGAGCATTTGTAAACAGAGCATTTGTAAGAGCCCGTCCCAGGGGAATCGCATGAACGATTTCACTCGGCACCGGTGACGAGACTTTCGAGGTAGGCGTCGTCCCAGGCGGCGAGGCGGCGTTTGACGCGCATGGAGTTTTTGTCGGCCTTGGCTCGCATCAGGTTGGCCGCGATGTGCTTGATCG
>CAMAYR010000120.1 GCA_945862355.1 Devosia equisanguinis
GATTGAGGTGCTGCGTGAAGCGCTGAATGCAGCCGCCCTTGCCGGCGGAATCGCGGCCCTCGAAAACGACGACGATCCGCTCCCCGCTCTTGCGAGCATGGGCCTGCAGCTTGGCCAGCTCGATCTGCAGCGCGAGCAGATCGGCCTCGTATTTTTTGCGCTTCAGCTTGTCGGCGTAGGGATAGCCACCGGAGCCGAGAGCTGCCTTTTCGATCGCCTTCGGCAGCTCTTTTGCCTCGATGTCGAAGCCGGGATAGCCAGTGGTCTCGTCGCCATTCCGCCGATTGGATTTTTTGCTCACATTGGTGTCCGTTCGATCAGCACGGCCGACGCCGTCGCAGCATGTCGGCCAGAACGCATGTGGTAGACTATGCAGGACGGCCGGTCCACGGACCCGTTACGCAATGGCGAACGACGGCCAATCGGTAACGAGCACGCTCGCTACACAGCACACTCGCTACACAGCACACTGGCGCGAACCAAGCCGATACCGTTAGGGTCGGTCTTTCACGGAGGCCACGATGAACGATAATTCGCGTGACTGGATTGCCGGGTCCCGGCCGCAATGGCGGGACCTGCGCGAGTGGATGGCGCTGCTGGAGGCGCGTGGGGACCTGCAGCACATCACAGCGCCCGTCGATCCCAACGAGGAGCTGGGTGCGGTCACCTTCATGGCGACGCGGGAAACCCCGTCGCCTGCCTTCCTTTTCGAACAGTTCACCGGGGAAAATCCACTCGACGCGCGGGTTCTGACGAACATGCTCGGCGCCAGTGCGTCGCGCTATGCGATGGCACTCGGGCTCGATCCGGGGCTGACTATCCGCGATCTCGTCGATGCCACGCGGTCGATCACCAAACGGCGTATTGCGCCGGTCTGGGTCGAGGCTTCGAGCGCGCCGGTGAACGAGATCATTCTGGAGGGCGACGACATCGATCTGACGAAGCTGCCGGTGCCGACGTTCTGGCCGGGAGACGGCGGACCGTTCATAGGCACGGGCGGCATCACCATCACGGCGGACCCGGCTACGGGACGGCTCAACGTCGGGTGCTATCGCCAGCAGCTTCATGGCCCGCGGCGGATCGGGCTGAACTTCGTACCGGGCCGACATGGCGAGGCCGACGTGAAGGCAGCGTGGGCGCAGGGCAAGCCGGCCGAGGTGGTCGCAGCGTTCGGCGTCGATCCGGTGCTGTTCATGGTGTCGGCGATGAAGTTCCTGCCCGGCGAATCCGAGTTCGATGCTGCCGGCGGCATGATGGGACGGCCGTTGGAGTTGACCCGGGGGCGCCACGTCTCGCTGCCGATCCCGGCGAACGCGGAGATCGTGATCGAGGGGCTGGTCCACGAGGGCGACGTGGAGACGGAGGGGCCGCTGGGCGAGTTCCACGGCTTCTACAGCGGCGGCTCGGCGAGGAAGCCCGTCATCGAGGTGCACACGCTCCGGATGCGGTCGAGCCCGATCATCACGGGTGCGCTGATGGCGACGTATCCGAGCTGCGAGAACGGCGCCCACATGGCGATCATGCGCTCGGCCAGGATCATGGACGATCTCGACCGGATCGGCCTGCCGGGCGTGCGGTCGGTCTACTGCCATCCGGCGGCGGCCTCGGGGAACTGCCTCGCGGTCGTATCCATCGAGCAGAAGTATCCCGGACATTCGGGCCAGGCGCTGGCATTGACGGCACAGTGCCCGACGGCCAGCTACTATACGAAGTGGGTGATCGTGGTGGACGCGGACGTCGATCCGACCAATCTGGAGGAAGTATTCTGGGCCATGTCCGTGCGCTGCAACCCCAGCGACGACCTGGACATTCTGCGGCACGCGATGTCGTTCCGGGCAGATCCCAGCTTGGCCCCGGAGGTCAAGCCGTTCGGCTCCAAGGTGCTGGTCAACGCCTGCACGCCGTACAAGTACCTTGGTAAACCGCCGATCAAGGCGGAGCTGCGACAGTCCGTTTACCAGCGCGTCCGGGAGCGCTGGGGCGAACTCGGCATGCGTGGCCGGGTACCAGACATCGGCTCCTTCCACGGCGAGAAATAGGCTCGGCCTGCAGCAATCGGGCTACGGCCGATACGTCGCAGTGCTTGACTGCGGCGTGTCCCGCCCCCATAACCCGCGTCATGAAAAGCGCCGCCTGTAAACCCGCCGTCAACATTCGTTGCGGCAATATTATCAAGAGCTAGCACACCCGCTGGCGCGCGGCCGCTCTTTGCCCCTTTCGAGACAGAGACACGCCCCGCCAGCCGGACGGGGAACCGTAGCGGGCTTGCCCGCCTGAGGTATCAAAGTGTCATGTCCATCTCGCTTTATAATACGCTGACCCGGCGGAAAGAGCTGTTCACGCCGCTCGATCCCGACAACGTGCGCATGTACGTGTGCGGGCCGACGGTCTACGACCACGCGCATATCGGCAACGCGCGCCCCGTCATCGTGTTCGACGTTCTATTCCGCCTTCTGCGGCAGGCCTACGGGCCCGAGCACGTGAACTATGCGCGCAACATTACCGACGTGGACGACAAGATCAACGCGCGGGCGGCCGAGGAAAGGGTCTCGATCCGAGAGCTGACCGAGCGGACGGCTGCGCAATTCCACAAGGACATCGCAGCCCTGGGCGTGCTGCCGCCGACGGTCGAGCCGCGGGCGACCGATCATATCCCGGAGATGCGCGCGCTTTGCGAAACTCTGGTCGCAAAGGGCCACGCTTATGTCGCGGATGGGCACGTGCTGTTCGACGTGGCCTCGATGGCCGACTATGGCCGACTGTCGAACCGCAGCCTCGAGGAGATGGAGGCTGGCGCCCGGGTCGAGGTCGCGCCCTACAAGAAGGGGCCGATGGATTTCGTACTGTGGAAGCCATCGAAGCCCGTCGGCCAAGCCGACACGAACCAGCCCGTCGGCCAAGCCGACACGAACCAGCAAGCCGAGCCGGCGTGGCCGAGCCCGTGCGGCATTACGGCACCGGGTCGGCCGGGCTGGCATCTGGAATGCTCGGCAATGTCCGAGAAGCATCTTGGACCAGTGTTCGACATTCACGGCGGCGGCATCGACCTCGTCTTCCCCCACCACGAGAACGAGATCGCGCAGAGCCGCTGCGCCCACGGCACGCAGGTGATGGCGAACGTGTGGATGCACAACGGCTTCCTGCAGGTGGAAGGCGAAAAGATGTCTAAATCGCTCGGCAACTTCATCACCATCAACGACCTGCTCGAGACGGACAAATTCGGTGGTCAGCCGTGGCACGGCCGCGTCGTCCGGCTCGCCATGCTCGGCACGCACTACCGGCAGCCGATCGACTGGACCGTCGACAGGCTCGTACAGGCGCGCGCGACTCTGGCCGAGATTGCCGAGACACTCGTCGGCGTGACGCCGGCAGCAGCACCGCACGGCGACGTACTGGCGGCGCTGGAGGACGATCTCAACACGCCGTCGGCGATCTCCATCATCCACGGGCTCGCCAAGTCGGCGCGGCGGGGCAACGCGGCAACGGCTGCCGAGCTCAAGAGCGCGCTGCAGCTCATGGGAATCTACGACAACGAGAAGCCGGACGACTTCTTCGTCGGCGCGGGGGCTCCGCAGGTGGAAGAGGATGAGATTGCCGAAGCGATCCAGGCCCGGCTCGATGCGCGTCGGGCGCGAGACTTCAAGGAGGCCGACCGCATTCGCGACGACATGGCGTCCAGGGGAATTCAGCTCAAGGACGGGAAGGACCCCAAGACAGGCGAGATCGTGACGACTTGGGAGGTGAGGCGATGAAGGAGACCGACAAGCCGCCGTTCGCTGGCCACCGGGCCTACTACATCGCGATCAAGCTCGCCGTGCTGGCGGCGGCGGCCTACCTCGCGTTCAGGTATTTAGCGGGTTGATCCCTCCTCGCCGCGCTGGAGTTCGAGAATGACTACCCGACCGTCCCATCCACTGCGCCCGTTCATGCCGGCCGACACGATCGGGCTGCGAGAGTTGTTCGCTGCCTCGATCGAGGAATTGACGCAGGAGGACTACGACGAGGAGCAACGCGTCGCGTGGGCCGCGATGGCAGAAGATGAGCAAGCGTTCGCCAACCGGCTCGGTTCGATGGTGACGCTCGTGGTGCAGATCGAAGGCGAGCACGCCGGTTTCGCCTCGCTTAAGGACAACACCGTGCTCGAAATGCTCTACGTGCACCCATACCACGCTGGCGAGGGCGTAGGTTCGGCGCTGTGCGATGCGCTCGAGCGGATCGCGGCGGCCCGCGGTGCCAGTGAGATCACGGTCGATGCCAGCGAGACGGCGGCGCCGTTCTTCGAGGACAGGGGATATGTCGCGACCCGGCGCAACTCGGTGCCGGTCGATGATCAATGGCTCACCAATACGACAATGAGCAAGAAGCTGACACAGGTCGGCAGCGGGAGGCCGTCATGAGCGACGACGACAAGAAGGGTGACGAGCGGCCGAAGATCAACTGGGGCGAGCAGATCCGCTACACCGTGCTGATGGTGGTCGGCGTGGTCGCCGTGTTGATACTGATGCGGTTCCTGGGGCTCAGGGGATGACGGCCGAGATGACCAAGGAACGCCTATACCTGTTCGACACCACCTTGCGCGACGGCGCGCAGACGATGGGCGTCGACTTCTCCGTCGATGACAAGCGCCGCATCGCGACCGTGCTCGACGATCTGGGCGTCGACTACATCGAGGGCGGCTATCCCGGCGCCAATCCCACCGACACCGAGTTCTTTGCAACGCGCCCCGCCCTGAAACGCGCCACGTTCACGGCGTTCGGCATGACGAAGCGGGCAGGGCGATCGGCTTCGAACGATCCGGGATTCCAGGCGCTGCTCCAGTCGAGTGCCGATGCCGTGTGCCTCGTCGCCAAGAGCTGGGACTACCATGTGCGCGTAGCGCTCGGCATCACCAACGAGGAGAACACCGAGAGCGTAGCCGAATCCGTCAAAGCCCTGCGAAGCGCGCAGAAACAGGCGATGATCGACTGCGAGCACTTCTTCGATGGCTTCAAGGCGAACAAGGCCTATGCACTCGAGGTCGCGCGCACAGCGTATGAATCCGGCGCGCGCTGGATCGTGCTTTGCGACACCAACGGCGGGACGATGCCGCACGAGATCGAGACTATCGTCGCGGAGGTGACGAAGGTGGTGCCGGGCGATCATCTGGGCATCCACACCCACAACGACACCGAGAATGCGGTGGCCAACTCGCTTGCTGCGGTCCGCGCCGGAGTGCGGCAGATCCAGGGTACGATCAACGGTCTCGGCGAGCGCTGCGGCAACGCCAACCTGACGTCGATCATCCCGACGCTGCTTTTGAAAAGCGCTTATGCCGACCGGTACACGACCGCGGTGACGTCCGAGCGGCTGATGAAGATCAGTCACGCCAGCCGTGTCGTGGACGAGATCCTCAATCGCTCGCCCAACCGGCACGCGCCCTATGTCGGCGAGTCCGCGTTCGCGACCAAGGCTGGCATTCACGCTTCCGCGATCCTCAAGGAGCCGGAGACCTACGAGCACGTAGCGCCCGAGAGCGTCGGCAATTTGCGCCGCGTGATGATCTCCGACCAGGCTGGCAAGTCGAACGTGCTGTGGGAGTTGGAGCGACGCGGCATCAAGCTCGACAAGTCCGACCCGCGCGTCGCCGAGTTGCTCGAGGACGTGAAGCAGCGGGAAAGCATGGGCTATGCCTACGAAGGGGCGGAAGCTTCCTTCGAGCTCCTGGCACGGCGGCTGATGGGCGAGGTGCCGCGCTATTTCCAGGTGACCAGCTTCCGTGTCTCCGTCGAGCGGCGCTTCAACGCCATGGGCGAGCAGATCACACTCTCGACTGCCGACGTGCAGGTGCAGGTGAACGGCGACAAGGACCCGGTCTGGTCGATTGCCTCTGGAACCGGTCCGGTACATGCGCTGGATGAAGCCCTGCGCAAGGATCTGGGGCGCTATCAGAAGCACATCGAGACGATCGAGCTCGTGGACTACAAGGTACGTATTCTTACGGCAGGCACCGAGGCCGTGACCCGCGTGCTCGTGGAAAGCCGCGACCGAAAGACCGGCGAACGATGGTTCACGGTCGGTGTATCGCCCAATATCGTCGATGCCAGCTTCGAGGCACTGATCGATTCGATCACCTACAAGCTGTTGAAGGAAGGCGCGACGCTGCATTAGGCGCCAACACCTTCGCCTTTCGCATGGGTTGAAAATCGCAGATCAGTCGCCAACTCTGTGCGATGATCAATTCTCGAGGGAGTGAAATCGCATGAGGAAACTATTGGCCGGTACCTTTACTGGTACCCTGGCGGCTCTCGCCGTCACCACCTTTCCCGCCGTGGCCCAGCAGTGGCCGTCCGGGCCTGTCACGATGATCATTCCGTTCGCTGCAGGTGGTCCGACGGACGTCCTCGGCCGGATCGTAGCCGAGCGCATGTCGAAGTCTCTCGGACAGCAGGTGGTCATCGAAAACGTCGGCGGCGCCGGCGGCATGACCGGATCCTCGCGCGTGGCAAAGGCGCGCCCGGACGGCAATACCTTCGGGATCGGCACCGTCGGCACACACGCGCAGAACCAGTCGCTCTATGCCCGTCCGGCCTACGATGCTGCCAAGGACTTCGAGCCGGTCGTTCTGATCGCGCAGGTGCCGATTGCACTACTCACCAAGAAGGCCCTTGCAGCCAACGACATGAAGTCTTTCATCGCCCATGCGAAGGCGAATGAGGGCAAGCTCAACTTCGCCTCCGCTGGCACCGGCTCGGCGACGCATCTGGCGTGCGTTCTGTTCAACGCGGCGGCGGGTCTGAAGTCCGCGCACGTGCCCTACAAGGGCACGGGACCGGCCATGAACGATCTCGTCGGCGGCCAAGTCGATTACATGTGCGAGATCCTGTCCACCGCAAAGCCTCAGATCACTTCTGGCAACGTCAAGGCGCTGGCACTGTTCAACGTGCAGCGCTCGCCGGTACTGCCCGATCTGCCGACCGCAGACGAGCAGGCGCTCAAGGGTTTCGAGGCTTATACCTGGAACGCCATCTTCATGCCGAAAGGCGTGCCCGCTGCCGTGGTGCAGCGTCTCAACGCGGCAACGCGAGAGACAATGGATGATCCCTCCGTATCAAAACGGCTGACGGATCTCGGTGCGCTCCTCGTTTCGGCGGACAAGCGCTCGCCGGAATATCTCGCCTCGTTCGTGAAGAGCGAGATCGCGAAGTGGGAGAAGCCGATCAAGGAGAGCGGCGCGAAGGTGCAGTAGTCACCCCGCCGACCCGAGTTTCGCTAGTATCCAGGGAAGTCGAGCCAGTCTCGGCTTCCTTTTTTCGTGGCGAGACCGTTCGAACCAGGACTGTTCGAACCAGGACCGGCGCCTGGATGCGAGCTCCCAGAGCGGTTCCGCTGAACCGAAGCTAATCGCTCGGCGCTTGCCTGCGCGGTGCCGGCGAGGCACACAGGTCGGCGACTGTCGCAACGGTCGACTGGGAGAATGAAGGCATGAAGGCGATGATCGTGCGCAGCTACGGGGGCCCAGAGGCGCTGCGGCTGGAAGACGTCGAGACGCCCCGTCCCGGCATTGGAGAGGTGCTCGTCGCAGTGCGCGCCGTCACGGTCAACCGGACCCGCGATCTCAACGTCGTTGCCGGTCAGGCCGCAGGCTCCGAGGCGCTGCCGCTCGTCGTCGGCCAGGACCCCGCCGGCGACATCGTCGAGGTCGGCCCGAGTGTCGACAAGTCGCGCGTAGGCAGCCGCGTCATCGTCTCCTCGCGCATCACCTGCGGCGAATGCGATCTGTGCCGGTCGGGCCGCGGCTCGGACTGCCGAAAGGCCCGCCACATCGGCATTCACAGATGGGGCGGCTATGCCGAGTACGTCGCCGTGCCCGCCAGCCAAGCCATCGAGCTGGCCGACAGCCTCGGCTATGCAGAAGCCGCCGTCGCCATGCGCCACTTCCCGATGGCTTATCAACAGCTCCGCGGCAAGGCCGGCGTACAAGCCGGCGAGTGGGTGCTCGTCATGGGAGCGTCAGGCGGGCTCGGCAGCGCCTGCGTGCAGGTCGCGAAGCTGATGGGCGCGAAGGTCATCGCCGGCGCCGGGGGCGAGGAGCGTGTCGCGGCAGCGCTGGCCCTCGGCGCCGACTTCGGCATCAACTACCGCACGGAGAACCTGACCGATCGCGTTCGCGAGATAACCGGCGGCAGCGGCGTCGATGTCGTCTGCGAGAACATCTCCGATCCGACGACGTTCCCCGCAGCATTCGCATCGCTGGCGATCATGGGCCGGCTGGTTACGGCCGGCGCGCATGGCGGTGGCACGGTGCCCGTCGACATGAAGCAGCTCTATCAGAAGCGCCAGCGCATTCTGGGCTCCGCCGGCCACGACACCGATGATATCGTGCAAGCCATGCTCAACGCCGGCACAGGCAGCCTGAAGGCCAAGGTCGATCTCGTGCTGCCACTTTCGCGGCTGCACGAAGCCTTTCACCTCGTTCACGAACGCAAGATCGCCGGTAAGATCGTGATCGACCCGCAGGCGATGTGAGGCGACGCCCCATGAACCACGACAGCTACGACGACGACTATATCGCGCGCATATTGCGCAGCACCCGCACGATCGCCATCGTCGGCGCGTCGGCCAACACCGTCCGGCCGAGCTATTTCGCAATGAAGTACATGCTCGCCAAGGGCTACAAGGTGGTGCCTGTGAACCCCGCCCTCGCCGGACAGGAAATTCTAGGACTGCCCGTCCACGCCACCCTCGCCGACGTGCCAGCCCCGGTGGACCTGGTCGACATCTTCCGCAATGCCGAGGCAGCCCTCGAAGTCACACGCGAGGCGACCGGCCTCAAGGATCTGCTCGGCATTCGGTTCGTCTGGATGCAGCTCGGTGTGCGCAACGACGCGGCCGCCCGCGAGGCGGAGGCCGCCGGCCTCGAAGTCGTGATGAACCGCTGCCCGAAGATCGAGTATGCCCGGTTATCCGGCGAGATCGGATGGGCCGGCGTCAATTCGGGCCGCATCTCGAGCACTCGGCCGAAGCTCTCTCCAAAGGGCGTGCAGAGCCACCTGATCGAGGATTGAGCATCGTCGCCCCCTCTGGCGACCCAAGCCGTAAAGCCGTACAGCCGCCGAGCCAACTACAACGAACAATTCCTGGAAAGCCGTGAGCCGTGCAGCGCCGCTACCGCAAGATCCTGGTTTGCATCACCGAGGACTGGTTCGCGCTGTCCCACTTCAAGCCGCTCCTGCGCACGCTTGCCTCCCTGTCCGACGAGGTCGTCGTCGCCTGCCGCTCCTCGGGCCGCATGGGCGAGATCGAGGCGCTCGGTTGCCGGACTGTCGATTTCGACTTCCACCGCTCTTCTTTGAAGCCGCTCACTCAGGCCAATGTGGTTCGCCGGTTGTCCACACTCCTGGCGATCGAAAAGCCCGACGTGGTCCATGCGATCGCGATGCAGGTGCTGGTGGTTGTTGCCATCGCGACCCGGCCGGCCCGCGTGCCCCACGTAGTCCTGCATCTGACAGGCCTCGGCTTCCTCGGCATCTCCGACGGTATCGCAGCCCGGCTGATCCGCCCGCTGGCCCTGGGCGAACTCGGCCGGACATTGCGCGCGACCGGCAACTGGCTGCTTGCTGAGAACCCGGACGACGTCGCCTTCCTGCGCGCGGGAGGCGCCGACGCCGGCGAGCGGCTGACGATCCTCGGCGGGGCCGGTATCGACGAGGACGAGTATCCTGCAGTGCCGCCGCCGCGGAATGCGGTCCCGGTGGCCGCTTTCGTCGGGCGCATGATCCGCTCCAAGGGTGTCGATGTGCTCGTCGAGGCACAGCAGCTTCTGGCACGGCGCGGCATTCCCCTCGCGGTCGCCCTCTACGGCAAGACCGACGACGACAACCCCGGCGGCGTCCCGCGCGCCGAGATCGAGGCATGGGCCCGCCGCGGCGGCGTCACTTGGCACGGCCACGTCTCCGACATCGCTCAGGTCTGGGCACGCGCCGACATCGCCGTGCTCCCCGCCATCACCCGCGAAGGTCTTCCCCGCGCCGTGCTCGAGGCTGCCGCCAGCGCCCGCCCACTGGTCGTCACCGATGTGCCGGGCTGCCGCCACTTCGTCCGCGACGGCACCGAGGGCCTGATCGTGCCGCCTTCCGATGCCGCAGCCCTCGCCGACGCCCTGGCGCGCTTGGCCTCGGACAGGCCTCTACGCGAGCGCATGGGCGCCGCTGCCCGGGAGCGCGTGCTGGCAGGCTTCACGATCGTCCACGTCGAGGCCGGCGTTCGCGATGCCTACGCCCGGCTGCAACCTGCCCCGTGACACCCTGCCCCCCGCCCCTGCAGCGGGAACCCTTGCATCCGCGGAGCGAGCGCAGCATGTTCCATCCGACAGCGGAGCCGCGCGGGGTTCTGCTGATGCGGCTGATAAGATGACAGGTCGAGCCATGAAGATCATCGTGTTGGGAGCGGGCCTCGGCGGACTGACGGCTGCCTCGTGCCTCATTCGCGGCGGTTTCGACGTCGAGATCTACGAGCAGGCCCCACAATTGGGCGAGGTCGGCGCCGGCATCCAGATCAGCGCGAACGCGATGCACGTACTGGCCGATCTCGGCGTCAAGGATCGCATCATGACGGTCGGCGTCCGGCCCGGCGCCTACGTGTTCCGGTTGCACGACACAGGCGAGGAGCTGCAGCGCTTCAATCTGGCCGCCGACCACGAGCGCATGCACGGCCAGCCCTACAACCAGATCCACCGCGCCGACCTGCACGAGATCCTGGCCGAAAAGGCGATGTCGCTGAAGCCCGACGTGGTCCACCTCAACAAGCGCGCCACCGGCTACACCGAGAGCGCGAGCGGCGTCGAGGTCACCTTCGCCGACGGCACCACCGTCAAGGGCGACCTGCTCGTCGGCGCCGACGGCCTCAAGTCGGTGGTTCGCAAGAAGATCGCCGGCGACGTGCCCGCCACCTACACCGGCGATGGTGCCTGGCGCATCACCGTGCCGATCGAGCGGGTGCGCGAGCCGCATCTCGAGCATGTCATGTCGGTCTTCATGGGCCCCGGCGGCCACTGCGTCTGCTACTACCTGCGCGGCGGCAAGCTGCTGAACTTCGTCGGCTGCATCGAGACCGACGAGATATCGGAAGAATCCTGGACGATGCACTTTCCCAAGGAGAGGCTTCGGCAGGATGTGAAGGGCTGGCACCCCGCCATCCAGGCGATCGTCGATGCAGCCGACGAGGACGGCTGCTTCCGCTGGTCGCTGCACAACCGCCCGCCTATCCGCGACTGGAGCACCAAGCGCGCAACGCTGCTGGGCGACAGCGCGCACCCGACGCTGCCCTATCTGGCGCAGGGCGCGGCCATGGCGATCGAGGATGCCGCCGTTCTGACGCGCGCCCTGCAGATGGAGAAGTCCATTCCCGATGCGCTGCAGCTCTACCAGCGCAACCGCATCGACCGCACCGCGCGCGTCGTCGAAACCTCGACCTTCAATCGCCGCCTGTTCCACCTGCCATCGGTCGCGGAAATGCGCGCCGCGTTCGCCGACCGCAAGGAAGGCGAGGACCGCAACGCGTGGCTCTACTCCTACAATCCGCTGAAGGTGGAGCTTTCCTGAAGTGCGATCGTCCGAGGTGGTGCCACCGAGGGCGTGCAGAGCAGTCGTGGAAAAGGGCGGGTGCCCCCACCGGCGCAATCCCACTCTTGCCAGTCTACAGCTACCCCCGCCCGCTGCCCGGCTTGCGCTCCACTGGCAAGGCAGCTTCCGCCTCTTGCTGCGAGATCGCTGCCTCGATGTCGTGCGAGCGCAGCAGCATTCCCATCTGCACCAAGAGGATGCCGCCGAGCTCCAGTATCCAGTTCCAGCGCAGCCCCACGAGGTGCGATCCGATGAATTGGTCGAAATGGTGAAACGACGCCGCCCGGATGACCACGAACCCGGCGACGAGCGCCGTTCCCACGGCAGCGAGTAGCGTGCCGCGTGCCAGCCGCCGCGAAATCAAGAGCAGACCCCCGACTGCCGCCAAGCACGCAGCCGCCAGGGCCAAGAGGAAGACGAGTTGTATACCTTGGCGGTGCTCGTACCAGCCCTGGTACGAAGCCACCACGCGACCGAGCTCGGTGAGTGCACTCTGCAGATCGAGCTGCTTGTTGATGCCGAGAGCCAGCATCAGCAGCGCGATGCCGAGCCAGATCTTCAGTTCCCCTGCGCGGAGATGCGGCACGCAGCGCGGATCACGCGCCAACCACCAGCAGGCCAGCGCCGCCAGCAGATACATGAGCACGGTGACCCAGCCCATCAGGCTGGGATCTCCGATCCCGGGCCGCCAGTCGAATGAACGCATTCGCACCGCCCCAGCACTTCAAGCGGCCGCTCGCACGATCGCGCACGAATGAAACCGGCACATCGAAAGTTCAACTCCCGTTGTGCTGGGGTGGGCCGGTATTACACTTTTGCTTGCGTGCAGCCGCGACACCAACCCTGCGCGAGCATACCTCCAAACCAAATGCCCGCCGAAGGGTCGAACATTTGGTAATCCGATATGAGGCGGCGGGCCTCAGTGCCCGCCGTCGCCGTCCTTCTTCTTGCCGGTGTGCCGGCCGATCTCGGTGTTCATCGGCACATCGTTGCGGCGCTGCTGGGCGATGATGTCGCCCGTGACCCAATAGTCGCCCTTCACTGCGCGGTCGGCCATAACCTCGAAATCCTCGGTCCAGTCACCGAGCGAGTACCCGTACCACGGCCCCTGCGGGTTCAGCGCGGGCAGGCCCAGCTCCTCCCAGATGCCCTTCGCCTTCTCCATGTACTCCTTCTTCGGGAGCGAGATCGGCGGGAAGTCCTCTTTCAGCGTCGCGTCGAAGCAAACGGAGGCGTCGATGCCGCCGTTGCGCATGCTGCGCGGTCCGTGGCCCTGGTCGCGGTGCTGCATGACCTGCATGTCGAGCACGGGGTTACAGCGGTAGGCCATCGCCCACCACACCGCGTCCATGTTCTCCGGGTCGATGTCGTCGTTGATCGCGATCACGAACTTGCCCATCGCGCGGTTCTGCCCAAGCAGGCCGTAGATTGCCCGCCACACCTCGACGGAAGGCGTATCGCGCTCGATCACGAGGATCACGAGCTTGCGCAGGTTGGTCAGCGGCTCGTGCAGGAACACGCGCTTGACGCACTTCAAGCCGAGACCGTTGCGCAGCGCGTTGAGCAGCAGCGGCTCCATGCCGACCTTCTTGATGAGGCTCGACTCGGAGGGAGTGACCTGTGAGATGATCGACGTCAGCACCGCTTTCTTGCGCCGCGTGATGCAGGTCACGTCCATGTAGGCGTTGTATTCCTGCAGGTTCACGTGGCCGTGGCTCTCGCCGAACGGGGCCTCCGGCTCCAGCCATTCGGTGTCGATGTAGCCCTCGATCACGATCTCTGCCTCGGCGGGCACCATCAGGTCGACGGTCTTGGCCTTGACCATGTTGATTGGCGAGCCGACGAGGCCGCCGGCGACATCCATCTCATCGACGTGCTCGGGCAGCTTCTGGTTCGACGTGAAGGTGACGGCAGGGGGAGCACCCAGCACGACGGCGGCGGGCATCTTCTTGCCCATCTTCTTGTACTTCTGCCAGTGCACATAGATGCCGGGCCGAAGCTCGAGCGACGGGTTCATGCCCAGGCGCTTCTTCGATTTGATCTGGCCGCGGTAGTTGCCCATGTTCTGGACGCCGGTGTCGGGATCCTTGGTAATGTACTGCGACAGCGTCGTGTAAGGCGCGTTGTCCCAGCCCGGCGTCGACATCGGCACGGGGATGCCGTCAAGGCCCTGGCCCGGCTTATCGAGGTCGGCGCCCTGGTAGACGATCTCCTGGCAGGGCGCGTTCTCGACGACCTTCGGCTTGATCGGGTTGGCCTCGGCGTGGCTCCACGTTTCCGCGATCTTGTCCAGCGGACAGCCCAGCCCGATGCGGTAGATCTCCCGGCTGGCGGCAAGGCAGCCGACGATCACGGGAATGTCGAACTTGTTGCCCTTGGCGTCGTGGACGTTGGTGAACAGGAACGCCTTGCGCTCGCTTTCCTTGAACCCGCCGCGGAACTGCCAGCGCACCAGTGGGTGCATCTCGGTGTCCTTGCAGATCGGCCGGTCGACCTCGATCAGCAAACCGGCCTTGCGCAGCGCGTCGATGTGGTCGTGAAGGTCGGGATAGGCGCGCTCGGGAGCGGCGGACTTGGTCTCGGCGTTCTTGGACTTCGACATCGGCAGCTGGCCTCGCGAAAATGAGAGAGCGTTTCACCCCGCGATTAGCAGCTTTGCGCCGGGTGTCAAATGAGACACCGGGGCCGGACCTTGCGGCCTGGCCTCGAATTCACTGGAAATCGGAACCGCAGGCTGGTCTGCTAGACTCTGGGACGCCGTTCCGCCAGCCGCAGGATGTTGGGCTTGTCGAGGGCGAAAGCCTGCTCGTACCACTGCCGGAGCTGCTCCCAGTCGTCGGCCTTGGACAGGTCGAGCTGTACCATCTCCTGCTTCAGGCTCCGCAACCGGTTCACGAGCGTCTGCTCGCCCGGCAGCAGCCCGTCGTCGGCCTGCGCGGCCCGCTCCAGGCTGGCGATGATGATGTCGATGAGGCCGTGCTCGGGGAACACCATCAGTGCCGGCAGATGGCTCTGCACGAGGTTCTGCACGCCGTCGAGAATGTCGATCTTGCGCCGCGAGCCACGGATGCTCCCGCTGATCTCGTTGTACCCGGCCGCCAGGAACTCGCTCTGATGCCGCAGATGCGTCGAGAGGAAGCTTCCCAGTCGCGGATTTGACTGCGCGTGGAACTGCAGCGCGTTCCATGCGCCTGTGGCCGCCTCGGCGAGCCCGCGCACGTTCAGTCGATCTGTAGCGACCCGCGGATCGACACCGACGGCGCCGACGAGCCTGACCCAGAACTCGCCCCTGATCTCTTCTTCCGTCTCAGTCTCGGCCAAATCGGGGGCGGTGACCTGTTGCCGTGTCAGCGCAAGTGGCTCCTCCTCGACCGCGAATGCTGGCCGTTGGGCATCGAGACTTCCGCCCTCCAGCGCCGCCGGCTGCTCCGGCCCGGCGAGCCGCGGCGCCATACTGCGCTGGCCCGTGCGATGCGCCGCCGACGAGATCA
>CAMAYR010000121.1 GCA_945862355.1 Devosia equisanguinis
CGTGCGGGGTCAGACCCGCAGGGTTTGACCTCATCCAATTCAGGAGCCACCACCCAATGGCAGCCAAAGACGTTAAGTTTTCAATCGATGCCCGCGATCGTATGATGCGCGGTGTCGACATCCTCGCCAACGCCGTCAAGGTCACGCTCGGTCCCAAGGGCCGCAACGTCGTGATCGAGAAGAGCTTCGGCGCCCCGCGCACGACCAAGGACGGCGTTACCGTCGCCAAGGAGATCGAGCTCGAGGACAGGTTCGAGAACATGGGCGCGCAGATGGTGCGCGAAGTCGCCCAGAAGACCAACGACGTCGCTGGTGACGGCACCACCACCGCGACCGTCCTCACCCAGTCGATCGTTCGCGAGGGCCTCAAGGCTGTCGCCGCCGGCATGAACCCGATGGACCTGAAGCGCGGCATCGACAAGGCCGTCATCCAGGTGATCGAGGAGATCGCAAAGAAGGCCAAGAAGGTCAAGAACTCCGAGGAGATCGCCCAGGTCGGCACCATCTCGGCCAACGGTGAGAAAGAGATCGGCAAGATGATTGCCGAGGCCATGCAGAAGGTCGGCAACGAGGGCGTCATCACGGTCGAGGAGGCCAAGAGCCTCGAGACCGAGCTGAGCGTCGTCGAGGGTATGCAGTTCGACCGCGGCTACCTCTCTCCTTATTTCATCACCAACGCCGACAAGATGGTCGCTGAGTTGGAGGACCCCTACATCCTCATCCACGAGAAGAAGCTGACCGGCCTCCAGGCCATGCTTCCCGTGCTCGAGGCCGTCGTCCAGACCGGCAAGCCGCTGCTCATCATCTCCGAGGACGTCGAGGGCGAGGCGCTTGCCACGCTCGTCGTCAACCGCCTGCGCGGTGGCCTCAAGGTGTGCGCGGTCAAGGCGCCGGGCTTCGGCGACCGCCGCAAGGCCATGCTCGAGGACATCGCCGTTCTGACGAACGGCCAGGTGATCTCCGAGGACCTCGGCATCAAGCTCGAGAACGTGTCGCTCGACATGCTCGGCCGCGCCAAGCGGGTGACGGTCGAGAAGGAGAACACCACGATCGTCGACGGCGCCGGCAAGAAGAAGGACATCGAGGCCCGCGTCGGCCAGATCAAGGTCCAGATCGAGGAGACGACGTCGGACTACGATCGCGAGAAACTGCAGGAGCGTCTGGCCAAGCTGGCTGGCGGCGTGGCCGTGATCAAGGTCGGCGGCGCCACCGAGGTCGAGGTGAAGGAGCGCAAGGACCGCGTCGACGACGCGCTGAACGCGACCCGCGCCGCGGTGGAAGAAGGTGTGGTTCCCGGTGGCGGCGTCATGCTGCTGAAGGCTTCCGGCATGATCACCGTAAAGGGTGAGAACGAGGACCAGGACGCCGGCATTGCCATCGTCCGCCGCGCGCTGCAGTCGCCGATCCGCCAGATCGCCGAGAACGCAGGTGTCGAGGGCTCGATCGTCGTCGGCAAGGTGCTCGAGGCCCGCGGCGCGTCCTTCGGCTACGACGCCCAGAAGGACGAGTACGGCGACATGATCGAAAAGGGCATCATCGACCCGGCGAAGGTGGTTCGCACCGCGCTGCAGGATGCTGCCTCGATCGCTGGCCTGCTCATCACGACGGAAGCCGGCGTTGCCGAAGCGCCGAAGAAGAAGGATGCGCATGCCGGCCACGACCACGGCGGCGGCATGGGCGGGATGATGTAATTCCCGCTGATGGGTGCCGGGCCTTCACGGCTCGGCACTCGCGCCTGATCCTGATCTAAGAAGGCCGCTCGCGGGGAAACCCGCTGGCGGCCTTTTCATAAATCGACATTGCCGATGGTGACGCGCTCGTTTTCTACAAGGTCGTGGCGACGATGGGGCACAGCATGCTCAATGCGCGGTTCCCGGAACAAGACGCATTGCCACCGCCACCACCCATCCGATCACGAGCCCGAAGATGCCGGCGGCCGTCGCGTCGATCGCCCATGTTGCAAAGCCGCCGACCGGCCCCAACGCGCCGCCCGCGAGCTTCGCCGCATCGTGGATCGTGTGCGTCAGGGCGCCCAGGCCATACTCGTCGAGGCCGTGCAGGATGATGCCGCCGCCCACCCACAGCATGGCGAGCATCCCGATGAAGGCGAGCGACCGGAGCAAACCCGGCATCGCGTGAACGAGCCCCGAGCCGAACGACCGCGTCACGGCGCTGCGCCCGTGCTGCGCCAGATGCAGGCCGACGTCGTCGGCTTTCACGATCAGGGCAACGACGCCATAGACCGCGACGGTGACGAGAATGCCGACGACCGCCAGCGTGATCGCTTTCGTCCAGAACTCAGGTGTCTCCACCGACGCCAGCGTGATCGCCATGATCTCCGCCGACAGGATGAAATCGGTGCGCACCGCGCTCGCCACCTTGTGGTCCTCGGACATGGTCGCAGCGCTTGTATCGACCGCGTGCAGGGCAGCGCTCGGATGCAGCAGATGGTGAACCTTCTCGTAGCCCTCGAAGCACAGGTAGGCGCCGCCCGCCATCAGCAGCGGCGTGATCGCCCACGGCGCAAAAAATGACAGTGCCAGCGCGCCCGGCAGAAGGAACAGCAGCTTGTTCTTGAGCGAGCCCCACGCGATCTTGGCGATGATCGGCAACTCGCGCTCCGCGGCGAATCCCACGACGTAGCGCGGCGTCACGGCGGCGTCGTCGATCACGATGCCGGCGGCCTTCTTGCTGGCCTTGATCGCCTGCACGGCGACGTCGTCGAAAGATGCAGCCGCAGTCTTCGCTATCGTTGCGATATCGTCGAGCAGCGCGAAAAATCCGGATGCCATGTCCCCTCACGTCGGCTGCATGTGGATGAGCTTGGATGCCGGGGGCGCGCCCGCATCAATATCGCTTGCGCGGTCTGGGAGGGCGCCTCGCCCCTGCACCGCTCGAATGTCCCTTTGCGAGCACTGAGAGCCCCTTGCGCCCCTCCGAGATCATCTCGAAGCGGAGCGCACCGGCTGTCGGGATCGCCTCCACGAGCCGCACCGTCACGATGTCGCCGAGCCGGAAGCCCAGGCCCGACCGCGTGCCCACGATCGCGTGCGCGGTCTCGACATGGGCGAAGTACTCCGCGCCGAGCGTCGAGATCGGCACGAAACCGTCGGCGCCTGTATCTGCGAGCCGCACGAACAGGCCCGATCGCGTCACGCCCGACACGCGCGCTGGGAACTCCGCGCCGATCCGATCGGCCAGATGCGAGGCGACCAGGCGATCGACGGTCTCGCGCTCGGCTGCCATTGCCCGTCGCTCGGCCTCGGAGATCTGCTGACAGACACTCTCCAGCCCCTTCGCGCCGTCCTTTCCGAGCCCTCCCTCGCCCATCCGCAGCGCCTCGATCAGGGAGCGATGCACGATGAGGTCGGCGTAGCGGCGGATGGGCGATGTGAAATGGGCGTAGCGGAAGAGATGCAGGCCGAAATGTCCCGCGTTCGTGGGCCGGTAATCCGCCTGGCTCTGGCTGCGCAGCACCACCTCGTTGACGAGTTCGGCGACCGGCTGTCCCTTGGCTGCGGCGAGCACGCGATTGAAGTCCGCCGGCATGAGCTGACCCGCGCCCGGCAGCTTCATGCCGAGCGTGCCGAGAAAATCGCGTAGCTGGACCAGCTTCTCCTTCGAGGGCGGCTCGTGGGCGCGATAGACGACGGGGGCCTTGTGGCTCTCGAGTGTCTCGGCCGCCGCGACGTTGGCCTGGATCATCATTTCCTCGATCAGCCGATGGGCTTCGAGGCGATCGGGGATGACGATCCTGGATACGCGGCCTTCGGCGTCGAGCAGCACCCTCCGCTCCGGCAGGTCGAGATCGAGCGGCGCGCGCTCATCTCGCGCCGCGGCCAGCGCGGCATAGGCGCGCCACAACGGCTCGAGCGCGCTTGCCATCAAGGGTTGGCACTTGTCCGACGGATTGCCGTCGATAGCGGCCTGCGCCTCCTGGTAGGAGAGTTTTGCCGCCGAGCGCATCACACCGCGGACGAAGGTGTGCCGCCGCTTCTTCCCGCGGTGGTCGAACACCATCCGCACGGCAAGGCACGGCCGCTCCTCTCCCTCGCGCAACGAGCACAGGTCGTTGGATAGCCGCTCGGGCAGCATCGGCACGACGCGGTCGGGGAAGTAGACCGAGTTGCCACGCAGCAGCGCCTCCCGGTCGACCAGCGAGCCCGGGCGCACGTACTGCGCCACGTCGGCGATGGCCACGGTCACGATATGCCCGCCGGGGTTGGCGGGGTCGGTGTCCGCCACGGCGTGCACCGCGTCGTCATGGTCGCGCGCATCGACTGGATCGATGGTGAGGAGGGGGATGCCTGTCAGATCCGTGCGGCCTTCCCGTCCGGCGACGGGCAGCGCGGTGGCCTCCCGCTCGACGGCATCGGGGAACGTCTCCGGCAAGCCGTGCGCATGGATCGCGATCAGGCTGATCTTGCGCTGATCCTTGGGGTTGCCGAGCGTCTCGACGATCCGTGCTGTCGCAGCGGCATGGCGGCCGCGAACCGAGAAGTCGTAGCGCACGAGGTCGCCGTCCGCGGCTTCGCCCGCGTCGGCAGGGTCTACCCGCCAGTCGCGAAGCTGTTTGCGGTCGATGGGAAGGACGTGGCCGCCGCCATCGCGCCGGTCCTTGCGGTAGATGCCGAGCATCCGGATACGTTCGCGCGGCAGCTTCTTCATCGGCTCGGCGGCATACGCCGGCCCGCCGTCGGTCGTCTCGTCCTCGTCGAGCAGCCGGGTTCGCGCAAGAATTCTGTCGCCGATCCCCAACTCCGACGGACTGAGGCTGCGCACTCGGTCGTGGATCACGATCCTTGCGCGCGGTCTGTCTCCCGGCTCGTTCCAGGTTGCCGGCTCCGCGATGAGCTCGCCCTCGTCATCGCGGGCGACGACCTCGAGCACGGCCACTGGCGGCAAGCCACCGCGCCGCTTCATCATCTTGCGATTGCCGGCGATGGCGCCCTCGCGTGACATCTCCGCGAGCAGCCGCTTCAGCTCCGTCCGGTCATCTCCGCGCACGCCGAACGCGCGGGCGAGCTCGCGCTTGCCGACTTTCCCGTCTGCCTCCGCCATGAAGCGCAGGATCTCCTCCCGCGTGGGCAGGCTTCGGTTGGCGGCGCTCGCCTTCGGTTTTTTGCTCATCGTTCGGAGCTTCTATTGCCTTCCCCGATGGAATTCCAGTCGCCTCGTTCTTCCAGCCCACGACACTGTGATAGAACGTGACTGGAGCAGAGCGTTCTGCCAAGGCATATTCTCTCAGGTAAGCTCGACTGCCGCCGGTTGGCGTGGAGCCTATCAAGGGGCCGAAGGAAAAGGCGATTTCACGATGTTCAACCGTCGTACATTCAGTCTTGCCGGTGTTGGCGCACTGCTCGCCAGCACGGCTTCAGGACGGGGGATGGCTGCAGGTGGCCCGCCCGCGAAATTCGAGATCACCCGGACGCCCGCTGAGTGGAAAAAACTGCTCAGCCCGGCGCAATATCATGTGTTGCGTGATCACGGCACCGAGCGGCCCTTCTCCCATCCCTACGACAAGCTCTATCAGCCCGGCATGTACCACTGCGCGGGGTGCGACCTGCCGTTGTTCTCCTCCGAAACGAAGTACGATAGCGGAACGGGTTGGCCGAGCTTCTGGAAGCCGCTGGAAAACGCGCTCGGTACCAAGGAGGATCGGGCCTTCTTGATGCTGCGCGTCGAATATCATTGCCGTCGCTGCGGCGGCCATCAGGGGCACGTCTTCGAGGATGGTCCGAAGCCGACCGGCTTGCGTTATTGCAACAACGGGGCTGCGCTGACGTTCGTGGCCAGGCCCAAGGCGCCGACCTGACCTGACCTGACCTGACCTGACCTTACGTCAGGTTCCGACCAGCCGAGCCCACCAGCCGCATCGAATGGAGTCCATGGCCATGCTGCGCCGCATATTCGCCGTTCTGAGCCTCGCCGGTATCCTGGCCGCTGCGATGCCCGCCGTTTCGCAGACGCAGGGTACGGCCGTCGCGACCTTCGGCTCGGGCTGCTTCTGGTGCACCGAGTCGGACTTCGACAAGGTTCCAGGTGTTCTCTCGACCACATCCGGCTTTATGGGCGGCTCGCTGCCGAACCCCAGCTACGACATGGTCACTAGCGGAAGAACCGGCCACGTCGAGGTCGTGCAGATCGCCTACGATCCAGCCAAGGTGAGTTTCCAGCAGTTGCTGGAGGTCTATTGGCGCAACGTCGACCCCTTCGACGCGCGCGGTCAGTTCTGTGACAAGGGCAGCCATTACCGTCCCGTCATGTTCGCCCACGGAGCCGAGCAGAAGAAGCTCGCCGAGGAGAGCAAGGTCGCCAAGGCCAAGGAGTTGTCGGCGCGATTCAAGTTCCCGGTTGTCGTCTCCATCGAGGACGCCAAGCCGTTCACCGCTGCTGAGGATTATCACCAGGACTTCTACAAGAAAAATCCGGCTCATTACACGCGGTACCGGATCGGCTGCGGTCGCGATGCCCGTCTGAAGCAGATCTGGGGCGCGTCAGCGACGAACTGATCGGCCTTTATTGACTTGGAGCCTCCGCTGCCATCCTGTCGGCGCACATACGCTCGCACCGACGAGGAGGGCACATGGCCGCCCGCAAGAGCAAATCGAAATCCGCGCTGGATGACCTGTTGGCGCTGCTCGACCTGGAGCAACTCGAAGTCAATCTGTTCCGTGGGTACTCCCACCCGACGGGCTTCACGCGGGTCTACGGCGGTCAGGTCATGGCGCAGTCGCTTGTCGCGGCCCAGCGGACGGTTGGCGCGGCAGGTGCCGAAGGGCAGGTCGCACGCGAGCCGCGCTCGATGCACTCTTTCCATTCCTATTTCCTGCTCGCCGGCGATCCGAAAGTGCCGATCATCTTCGAGGTCGAGCGCGTGCGCGACGGCGGCAGTTTCACCACGCGCCGCGTCAAGGCCGTCCAGCACGGCCAGGCCATCTTCGTGATGAGCGTTTCATTCCAGAAAGAGGAAGCCTCGTTCGAGCATCAAGCCTCCATGCCGCAGGTGCCCGCGCCCGAGGACTTGCCGAGCGAGGAGGAGCTTCGCAAGGCGCTGCTCGCGGGATCGCCGGACAGCCTGCGCAGCTACCTCGCGCGGGATCGCCCGATCGAGATGCGCATCGTGGAGGTCGATCGCTATCGCCTCCGCCGGTCGGCTCCGCCCGTCCAGCACGTCTGGATGCGCGCGGTGGGCAAGCTCCCTGACGATCCGCGCATTCACCAGTGTGTGCTGGCCTATGCCTCGGATTTCACGCTGCTCGACACGGCACTGGTGCCGCATGGCAAGTTGCTGTTCGACACGGACATCCAGATGGCGAGCCTCGATCATGCGATGTGGGTGCATCGCAACTTCCGGGCGGACGAGTGGCTGCTCTACGCTCAGGACAGCCCATCGGCATCGGGCGCGCGCGGCTTTTCGCGCGGCAGCTTGTTCACCCGTGATGGCCGATTGGTCGCCTCGACAGTGCAGGAAGGCCTGATCAGGCAGCGGCGGACACGGCATGCGCCTAAATAATGGGCTGTTCGAGCTTTGTGCATATATTTCGGGCGCAACGTCCGCATAAAGACCGCCCAATCTTCCGGCAGCTCTTAGTTTTACTACAATAAATCAGAGCCTTAAAAAACTATTACCAGGTTGGCACGGGACTTGACTCTCTGCCCCGGCGAGGCTGCGCGCGAACACGCTCCAGTCTCGGGAGTTCACATGGTCTGGTCGCACTGATGGCGATCTAGGCCAGTCTCTAGGGGGTGCCAAATGAAGCTCGTCACTGCCATCATCAAGCCGTTCAAGCTGGAGGAGGTGCGCGCGGCGCTCACTGACCTCGGCTTGCAGGGTATGACCGTCACCGAGGTCAAGGGTTATGGTCGCCAGAAGGGCCACACCGAGATTTATCGCGGTGCCGAGTACATCGTGAACTTCCTGCCCAAGGTGAAGATCGAGGTGGTTGTTTCAACCGCCCAGGCCGACAAGGCGATCGAGGCGATCTCGAGGGCAGCCAAAACCGGCCAGATCGGTGACGGCAAGATCTTCGTCTCCAGCATCGACCACACCGTCCGCATCCGCACCGGCGAGACCGACGATACGGCTCTCTAGGCCAATTCGCGCCAGTTGCTTCCTTCCCTCACGTGCTCACATCACTCCAGGGGAGAGTTCTTAAAATGTTGTCGAAAATCTGGAGCCGGCTGACCCCGGCACTTCTTGCAGCGGGCTTCGCGCTCGTTTGCGGACCGGCCTTCGCCGCTGATCCGGTACCCAATAAAGGCGACACGGCCTTCATGATGATCTGCACCGTGCTGGTGCTGTTGATGACCATTCCGGGGCTTGCGCTGTTCTATGGTGGCCTCGTCCGGGCGAAGAACATGCTTTCGGTCCTCATGCAGGTGTTCGCGATCGTCTCGGTCGTGTCGATCATCTGGGTCGTCTACGGCTACAGCCTCGCCTTCACCAGTGGCGGCTCGCTGAACGCCTTCGTCGGCGGTTTCGACAAGGTCTTCCTCAAGGGTGTGGATGCCAACTCCGTTGGAGCGACCTTCTCCAATGGCGTCGTAATCCCCGAGTACGTCTTCATCGCCTTCCAGATGACGTTCGCGTGCATCACGCCTGCGCTGATCGTCGGCGCGTTCGCCGAGCGCATCAAGTTCTCAGCACTGCTGCTGTTCACGGTGCTCTGGGTCACGCTGGTATACTTCCCGATGGCGCACATGGTCTGGTATTGGGCCGGGCCGGACGCCGTTGCCGATGCCGCAAAGAAGGTCGCTGCCGCCTCGGGGCAAGCCAAGGTCGCCGCCGAAGCCGCTCTCGCCGCGGTTCAGGCCGATGCCGGTCTGCTCTATAGCTGGGGCGCGCTCGACTTCGCCGGCGGCACCGTGGTTCACATCAACGCAGGTATCGCCGGACTGGTCGGTGCCGTCATCATCGGCAAGCGCGTCGGCTACGGCCGCGAGGCAATGCCTCCACACTCGCTCACGATGACGATGATCGGCGCCTCGCTGCTGTGGGTAGGCTGGTTCGGCTTCAATGCAGGCTCGAACCTCGAAGCCAACGGCACGGCGGCTTTAGCCATGATCAACACCTTCGTGGCGACTGCCGCCGCGGCGCTGGGTTGGATGTTCGCGGAGTGGAGCACGAAGGGCAAGCCGTCGCTGCTCGGCCTCGTTTCGGGCGCGGTCGCCGGTCTCGTCGCAGTCACACCTGCTGCTGGCTTCGCGGGTCCGATGGGCTCGATCTGCCTCGGTTTCGTCGCCGGCGTCGTCTGCTTCGTGTTCTGCACCAGTGTGAAGAATGCGATCGGCTACGACGACAGCCTCGACGTGTTCGGCGTCCACTGCATCGGCGGCATCATCGGTGCGATCGCCACCGGCATCCTGGTGGCGCCCGCACTCGGCGGCACAGGGCTCGTGGACTACGTTGCCAAGCCTGGCGAGGCCGTGGCCGGCGACTACGTGATGATGACGCAGGTCATCGCGCAGTTGAAGGCGGTCGGGTTCACGATCGTGTGGACCGCGGTGCTCTCCGCGATCATCTACAAGGTCGTCGATGTCGTCGTCGGGCTTCGTCCGGAGACGGACCGCGAGCGCGAGGGCCTGGATCTCACCGAGCACGGCGAGCGCGCCTACAACTACTAGTGGCCCGTCGCGGCTAAATCGCATCATAGCCGCAACCACTGTCCGATTTAGGCGCGACATGAGGGCCACTAGAATCAACAATGGCTGAGTGAGGCGTTCATCACGCCTTACTTGACGATACCCTCACCGCCCCGTCGGTCAATTGAGGCGCGACGCCTTACTAGGCCTGGCTCAGAGCTTCCCACACAGTTGTCGGACAGGACGTCTCCTCCCGTCCTGTCTGATCCCAGAGCCCGGCACGCCTCGTGCCGGGCTTTTTTGTGTCTTGAGATCCCGCGCCTCAACTCATCGCGAGCGCCGTCAGCGCCGCGACCGCCGCCGCCAGCCCTGCGAGCTTTCGGCCCGTCGCCCGCTCGCCCAGAACGACGATGCCGAGTGTCGCCGATACGACGAGGCCCATCTGCGCGATCGGCACGATCACGCTTGCCTGCCCGACCGTCAGCGCCGTCATCATCAATACGAAGGCCGTGGCCCCCAGCGTTGCACCGGACGCTGCCACGGGCCAGACGCTGGCCGGTATTTTCAGCCCGCGATCCGCCCGCATTGCGACGATCAGGGACAGCACCAGATAGGTGACCGAGTGGGCGGCAAGTTGCGTTGCGGGCGTGCCGCCCATCGATAGCCCGGCCTTGTGGACCGCGTTCCCGGCTCCAAGCGACAGCGTCGCGAGGATGGCCAAGAGAAGAGAGCGGCGCGCTTCCGCCGACAGCCCGGCGATCCCCCCGCCACCTGAACCGATCAACAGCCAGATCGCCGCGATCGCCAGCGCAAGTCCGGCGAGCTTGACGACCTCTGGCGGCTCGCCGAGCAGCATCATGGCGAGCGCTGCCGTGACCAGGAAGTTGAGCCTGAAGATCGGCGCGTTCACGCTTATGCTGCCGTGCTGGAGGCTCCAGGCGAACGACGTGAAGCCGATGAACATGAACACGCCTGCGCATGCGCCGAGCCACAAGTGGGGTCCAGCCTTGAGCTGGTTCGAGACGATCCCGTAGACCAGGATCAGGAGAGTGAACAGGCAGGCTTGTGCGACGATGAAGTGGTACATGCGGAACTTGCCACGCATACTGCCCTCGGCCGCCTTCTTGAACGCGAAGTCGGTGAGGCCGTTCATCACCATCGCCGCCAGCGCAAAGCCGATCGCCGTCATCTTCACTCGCTTCCTTGCCGCATCCCGGATGACTGGCCGTAGTACGGAAATTCGCGACAGTCACCATTTCCTTCGCCCGGCCGTTCACAGTATGGGATCGGCGGAAACTGGCATTGGTGACTGTCCTCATATTCGCGGAGCCCCCATGACCTGGAACAAGTACGAGCCGACGGCCGCCCGCAGCCAGGCCAGGCCGGGCAGCGCGTGCCGCCCCGCGACCCTCACGCTCGATATCCACTCACACGTCGCAATCCCCGCTGCGGGCCGGATCGCCGGGCCCCACATGAAGCCGGAGATGCAGGCGCTCGGGTGGTTCGCCGATGGGGCGACGCAGGCGGTCAACGCCAAGCAGGACATCGACATCCCAGCCCGGCTGGCTGGCGAGAGCGTGCGTCTGGAAGACCTCGACCGGATGGGGCTCGACAAGCAACTCGTCATGCCGCCGCCGGGGCAATGCTGGTACGCCATTCCCCAGAAGATCGCGGTCGAGGCGACGCGCGTGCTCAACGATGGCCTCGGCGAGTTCGCGGCCAGCCGGCCCGACAAGTACGTCGCGCTGGGCTCCGTGCCGCTCGCCGACGGTGAGGACGCCGCGTTCGAGCTGGAGCGGATCATGAAGCTCGGTCTCAAGGGTGTTCAGATCCTGACCAACGTGGCTGGCCGCGAGCTGTCCGATCCCGCGTTCGAGCCGTTCTGGTCGGCAGCCGAGCGCACCGGCGCCCTCGTCGTCATCCACCCCAACGGTTTCACGCACGGCGAGCGCCTGCGCCGGTTCTATTTCTCCAACGTCATCGGCAATCCGTTGGAGACCACGATCGCGCTCAGCTATCTGATCTTCGACGGGGTGCTCGAGCGCCACCCCAACCTGCAGATACTTGCCGTCCACGGTGGCGGTTATCTCGGCGCCTATCCCGGCCGCATCGACCATGCCTGGGGCGCGCGGTCGGACTGCAACGCGGGACTGCCGAAGCCTCCGACGGAGTACCTGCGCCGCATCTACGTCGACACCATCGTCTTCACCCCGCAGCAGTTGCGCGCCCTGGTCGAGACGTTCGGCGCCGATCACGTACTGCTCGGCACCGACTACCCCTTCGACATGGCAGACTACGATCCGGTCGGCCACGTCGTGGATGCAGGGCTCGATCAGGCGAGCATCGAGGCGATCTGCGGCGGCAACGCGCGAGGTCTGTTGGGAATTTGAGGGGACAGCCGTAGGCTGGTGCCGCGCTGACCGCGGAGGCGCTGCGAGCACATTCAAGCGAGCCGAACAGTTATGTCCAACGCCAAGCTCTCGTTCCGTATCGAGTTGCCGAACGGCTCACGCCTGGGGCCCGGCAAGGTGGCATTGCTCGAGTCCATCGGCGTCCGGCGCTCGATTGCAGCCGCCGCGCGCGATCATGAAATGTCCTATCGTCGCGCCTGGCTGTTGATCGACGACCTGAACCGGGCATTCTCCGAGCCGGTGGTCGAGACCTTTCCAGGACGCTCCCAGGGCGCTGGCGCCGCACTAACCCCATTCGGGACGCGCCTTGTCGCGTTGTTTCGTGCCACGGAGCGGCGGTGTCTGAAAGCTGCCGGGCCCTCGATACGCGAGATCGCCGAGGCGAGCAGCCCGGAGTATGCCGCGGGCGAGCTCACACGGGGCGGGAGGAAGTCGGGAGCCCGCGCCTGACGCCGGCCGAGCGGCTGTCCACCGCGACCGACTTGATCAGCGCCCAGACCTCGAGACCCGGCTCCAATGCGAGCCGCGAGGCCGATTCCACCGTGATCAGGGACTGCAGCACGACGCCGCCGCCGACGTCTACAGTGACGTCCGCATAGGGGCCGCCTTGCCGCACGACGCCGACGAGCCTCCCGGGTAGCCGGTTGGTGATCGAAACGTCCATCGGCCGGGACAGCGAAAGCGCTACGTCGCGCGCCTTGATCTGGACGCGAACAGTAGCCCCGACGGCGGCCTCGAGCTGTGGCACGCGAAGCTCTCCACCTTGGAACGCGAGGGTCGATAGTTTCAGCATCGCGTCGTGGCTGGCGATCCCGCACTCGATCACGGAGCCGGCCTCGTACTGGCCGATCAAGGGCGTCAGATCCGGCTGGGCGGCAAGCTCCAGGAACGGTCCGGACCTGATCACCCGTCCCTGGTCGAGCACGACGAGATGATCCGCCAGCCTCACCACCTCGTCGAATGCGTGGCTGATGTAGAGGATGGGAAGACCGAGATTGTCCCGCAGGCTCTCGATGTAAGGCAGAAGCTCGGCCTTGCGCGGCGGATCGAGCGATGACAGGGGCTCATCCATCAGCAGGAGCGAGGGTTGCGATAACAATGCCCGGCCAATTCCAACGCGCTGGCGCTCGCCGCCGGAGAGCTTGTGGGTGCGCCTGTCGAGCACGCCTCCGAGCCCGAGCAACTCGACCACGCCGTCGAGGTCGATCCGTCGTGGACCGCGGCTGCGTTTGAGGCCGTACTCGAGATTGCCGCGGACTGACATGTGCGGAAACAACCGTGCGTCCTGGAAGACGAAGCCTACCCGGCGAAGGTGTGTGTCGAGGTTGATGCCGCGAGCTTTCTCGAAGAAGACGCGGTCGTCAATGGCGATGCGGCCGGCGTCCGGGACGAGCCCGCCGGCGATCGCCTGCACCACCGACGTCTTGCCAGAGCCGCTGGCGCCGAACAGCGCGGTCACGCCGACCGATGGGGCTGTGAACGCCACGTCGAGCGAAAAGCCCGCAAGCTGCTTGATGATGTTGATGTCTATCATGCGCCGTAGATCGTCCGGCGCACCCAGCGCTCGACGGCCTCCGACAAGGCGAGCGCCGCGAGCGACATTGTGATGGCAATGAGAACGAGGCGGAGCGCTGCGGCATCGCCATCGGGGACTTGCGTTGCTGTATAGATGGCGAGCGGCAGTGTGCGGGTCTCGCCCTCGACGTTCGAGGCGAAGGTGATTGTCGCACCGAACTCGCCCAGGCTCGCCGCGAACGCCATGATCGCGCCAGCCAGAATGCCCGGTAACATCAGTGGCAGCGTCACGGTCAGGAAGGCGTCGAGGCGCGTTGCCCCAAGCGTTCGCGCCGCCAGCTCCAGGCCCTGGTCGACGGCTTCGAGCGACAATCGCACAGCCCGCACCATCAGGGGGAATGCCATCACGGCGGCCGCCAGCACCGCGCCCGCTGAGCTGAACACCAGCCGGATGCCGAAGGTCTGATCGAGCCATGCGCCGACGGGCCCTCTGACGCCGAAGGTGAGCAGCAACAGATAGCCGATCACGACGGGTGGCAGCACCAGCGGTGCGTGCGCGATGACGTTGAGCACGGATCGGCCGGGCCAGGTCGTCCTGGAAAGGACCCAGGCCACGCCGATGGCGGGCAGCAGGCACGCAGCCGAAGCGAGCAGCGCTACCTTGAGGCTTAGAAAGAGCGCCTCTATTTCGATCGCCGTCAGCATGTTCAATTGACCAAAAAACCGTATTTCGTAAAGGCTTGCCGGGCATCCGGCGACGCCAGGAATTCGAGCAGCTCTCCAGCGTCGGCTGAGGACCGGCCCCGCACCAGCGCGATTGGATAGGTGATCGGGGCATGTGCGTCGGCCGGGATCAGGCCAGCGACGACGGTTCGGGTCGAGGCCGCCGCATCGGTAGCGTATACGATGCCGGCCGCCGCCTCGCCACGCTCGACCAGCACGAGAGCGTTGCGCACGTTGTTCGCCCGCACGAGACGTGGAGCGACCGCTTCCCAATTGCCGAGCCGCGTGAGCGCCTGTTGTGCATAGCGGCCGACGGGCACGTGCGCTGGATCGCCGGTCACGATCCGGCCCGGCGGCAACTTCTTCAACCAGTCCGAGCCCTTGGCGATCTCGACCTTGATCGGTTTATCAGCCGGTACGACCAGCGCCAGCCGGTTGCCGAGTAGTGATCGCCGGCTTGGCTCATCGATCAGTTTCCGCTTGGCGAGGTAGTCCATCCAAGCCTCGTCTGCCGAGAAGAAGATGTGCGCCCCGGCGCCTGCCTCGATCTGTTTGGCCAGCGTCGACGAGGCGGCGAACGACAACCGCACGTTGATGCCGGTCGACTGCGTGAAAGTGTCTGTTGCAGCCTTCAGCGCGATGGTCAGGCTGGCTGCGGCGAACACGGTCACCTCCCTTCGTTCTTGCGCTCGAGCCTGGGGCAGATCTGCAACGATCAGGGCGCAAGTAGCGATTGTGGGCCAGAGAAAGATGCGGCGCATCTTCGATGTCCTGTATTGGATGTCCTGTATCTAATGGGATATAGGAACTCGTATCATCG
>CAMAYR010000122.1 GCA_945862355.1 Devosia equisanguinis
GCCGCAATCTGCCGGTGATCAATCCCAACCTAGAGCTGGGCTGGACCATCTCCCCCGCTGCAATCGAAGCGGCGATCACCGGCCAGCTTGCCGCCAACGACCTCGACGAGGGTGACGCGCGCGGCTCCGATCCCGCCGGCACCATCCCGGTTCTGGCGATACGCTGGCAAGGCGAGCCCGACCATGCCCGCCTCGCCGGCCTCGCCCAGGGCGTGAAACGCGGCTTCATCGACCGCCTGGCGCCACGCGCTCCGATCTACATCATCGTCGACGGCGACATCGCGGCCTCGCTGGGCGCTGTTCTGAGCGCGGAGTTGGGCGTCGCCAATGACCTTCTCGTGCTCGACGGCATCGCGCTCGATGACCTCGATTTCATCGATCTCGGCCGCATACGGCTGCCCTCCGGCACGGTCCCCGTGACGATCAAGACGCTGGTCTTCCGCGACGAACTGGAGCAGAAAGCCGCTCGTAAATCCCCTCGCCCGGCACGGCAGGGAAAGCCCGGGTGAAGGAAAGCGGCTCGGCCGGCGCTCAGACGCCGCCAGCAGCTGATGCCTGTACGCTTTCTCCTTCTCCGGCACGCGCGTCGGGAACGGGAGACGACGCATGACGACGGCACCAGCCCCAACCGGCAGCAGCTCGGACTATCGCATTTTGAGCGTGATCGGCATCGGTCACGGGATGAGCCACCTCTACTACCTCGTTCTGGCCCCCCTCTTTCCCCACCTGCGCGATGCCTTCGGCGTGACCTATGCCGAGCTCGGCATCGCACTCGCCCTGATGCCGCTCGCCTCCGCCGTGCTTCAGGTTCCCATCGGCTTCATGGTCGACCGTCTCGGCGCGCGCGCGATGCTCGTCGGCGGCCTCGCCGTCGTCTCTATCTCGACAGCCTTGATGGGCTGGTGCACGAGCTACCCCCAACTACTCGTGCTGTGCATCATCTCCGGCGCCGGCAATGCGGTATTCCATCCCACCGACTATGCGATCCTGAATTCCTCGATCAGCCCACAGCGGATGGGCCGCGCCTTCTCGATCCACACGTTCTCCGGCCAGATCGGCACCGCGTCCGCCCCCGTCGTCATGATCGCGCTCAACGCCATGCTCGGATGGCGCATGGCGCTCGTCGCCATCGGGCTTGCAGGGTTCGCAGCGCTGGCCCTCGTCCTGTCGCAACTGGGCGCGCTGCGCGACGACACCTCCCCCGCGGCGACGAAGTCCAAGCCTGCTGCGGGCGAGCCCGGACAGAGCCGCCCCACGCTGTCTGCGGCGCTGGCGCTCGTGCTGTCGCCGCCGATGTTGATGTTCTTCGTGTTCTTTACCGTGCTGTCGATGATGCAGACGGGGATGCAGGCATTCGCCGCCACTGCCCTCGTCGCCCTCCATGATCTCCCGCTGGCGACGGCCAATCTCGCGCTCTCGGCATTCCTGTTCGCCTCGGCGGCCGGCGTGCTGATCGGCGGTGAGATCTCAGACCGATGGTCCCGTCACGACCTGCTGGCGGGCATCGTGTTCCTGGTATCGGGTGTCATCACGCTGCTCGTCGCCTGGTTCAACATGCACACGGTCCTGTTGATCGCGATGATGATCGTGATGGGCCTGGGCCTGGGTGCCACCCGCCCCGCACGCGACATGATGCTGCGCGCGGCGACGCCGAAGGGCTCGACCGGCAGTGTGTTCGGTTTCGTGACCTCCGGGATCGCGGTGGGCAGCGCGCTGGCGCCCGTCCCGCTCGGCTGGCTGATCGACATCGGCCGTCCGCAGTGGGTGTTCTACGCGCTTGGGACCTTCATGGCCCTGGCGCTCGTCTCGATGCTGGCCCAGCGCGTGCTCATGCCTCCTGCTCGCCAGGGTCCTCAGAGCGCAGCTTGATGATCCGCGGCCCCAGCAATTCCGCGCCCAGATCCAGCTTCCGCGACAGAAAGATCGCCGCGTCGATCTTCTGGAAGCTGCGCTTGCGATAGAACTGCAGCGCCGCGTCGTTGTTCTCGGCCACCTCAAGAATGACATGCGTGCAACCGCGCAGCCGGGCGGCGTGTTCCACCTGCTCGAGCATGAACGATCCGATGCCGAACCCGTGGTAGTCTGGATGCACCGCAAGCTCCTGCACGAACAGCGGCCGCATGTCCCGATCCTCGAAGTAGCGGTGATTGATCCAGCTGTCCGCGCCGACGATCTCGTAGGCGTACTCGGCATAGCCCACGAGGTCGCGTCGGCTGCCGCGACGAGCCTCGAATACGAGTTGCTCGACGCCTTCCTCCTCGTAGATCTCGAAGAAGCTTTTCTTGAGCCGCGGACGCTGGTACTCGACCGTCTGCCGGTTGACGTCGCGAAACACCAGCTTCAGGAAGTCCCATACCTTGTTGAGGTCGCGGCGGTGCAGCCGGCGAACGCCGAGTTCGAGCTCGCTGGCTCGCACTTTCGCATCGGTGCGCAAACGAGACCGGTTGCCGGACGCTCTGTTGCCAGTCGCCTTGGCGCCAAATGGTTTGGTCCCAGGTCTCTTGGTTCCAGATGGTTTGATGTCTGTAGGTTTGGTCATGTCTGCCAGTTGAGCACGCTGGCGTTCAAGTCGAATGCGGCTGCATCGCCGCAGACCGGCAGCCGCACAACCGCTATCATGATACCGCAACTTTTTCGATAGGAGCTCCCGCATGTCGCGCACGCCCACCCTCGCCCAGCTGGCAACCGACCTTGCCCGAGGCCGCACGAGCGCGCGCAACCTCGTCGAGGAGTGTCTCGCCCGCATCGCCGACACATCCGGCGAGGGCGCGCGCGCCTTCACCCTCGTGATGCACGAGCAGGCGCTGACCGCCGCCGACGGCATCGACAAGCTGCGGGCGGCCGGCGCCGCCCCGTCGCGCTATGCCGGCATCCCGATCTCGATCAAGGATCTGTTCGACATCGCGGGGCAGACGACCCGCGGCGGCTCCAAGGTGCTGAGCAACGCCGCCCCCGCCGAGGTCGATGCACCGACCGTCGCGCGCCTGAGGCGGGCGGGCTTCATCGTCATCGGCCGTACCAACATGACCGAGTTCGCCTTCTCCGGTGTCGGCCTCAATCCGCACTACGGCACGCCCAAGTGCGCCTGGGATCGTGAGACGGGCCGCATCCCCGGCGGCTCCACCTCCGGCGGGGCGATCTCCGTCGTCGATGGCATGGCGCACATGGCACTCGGCACCGACACCGGCGGCTCGTGCCGCATCCCGGCTGCCTTCAACGGCATCGTCGGATACAAGCCGACGGCTTCCCGCGTACCCACGAAGGGCGCGCTGCCGTTGTCGTTCTCGCTCGACTCCGTCGGGCCGCTCGCCCGCTCCGTCGCCTGCTGCGCGACGTTGGATGCGATCCTTGCCGGCGAGCCCGAGCGCGACCTCGTGCCGGCCTCGCTCGAGGGCCTGCGTATCGCCGCGCCGCTCAGCTACGTTCTTGCCGGCATCGAGGATGCCGTCGCCGATGATCTCGACCGCGCACTCTCGGCCCTGTCGAGCGCAGGCGCCCGTGTCGATCGCATCGCCGTGCCCGAGTTCGACGACATCCCCCGCATCAACGCCAAGGCGGGCTTCGCGGCCCCCGAGGCGCTCGCCTGGCACATGGACCTCATCACCGAGCGGGGGCCCGATTACGATCCCCGCGTGCTCGTGCGCATCAACCGCGGCAAGGAGCAATCGGCAATCGACTACATTCGACTGCTGGAGGATCGCGCCCGTCTGATGGCAGCGGTCGAAAAGCGCCTGTCGGGCTACGACGTCATGGCGATGCCGACCGTTCCGATCCTCGCGCCGCCGATCGCAGCCCTCGACAAGGATGACGACTTCGGCCGCATCAATCTGATGGCACTGCGCAATCCAACCGTCATCAACATGCTCGACGGCTGCGCCATTTCAGTGCCGATGCACACGCCCGGCAACGGACCGACGGGCCTGATGCTCGCTGCCGCGCGCGGGCGGGATCATGCGCTGTTTTCGATCGCAGCCGCCGTCGAAGCGCTGCTCGACGGCCGACACGCCTGAAGCCGCCTAAGCTGCCGCCTCAGCGCCGCGCCGGCGGCAGCGCGACGATCCTGTCGACATCCCCGATACCGAGGCGGCGGGCTTCGCCATACCAGTGGCTGGCGCGCGCGGGATCGCCGGCCAAGCCGAGGGCGCCTGACTTCTTCAGCCAGACGGGATCGAACGAAGCAGCCAGAAGTGCTGCCCCCTCGCCCGAGCCTTCAGCGGCCGCCCGCTCCAGTAGCGGACGCGCCACGGCGATGTTGCCCATGCCGAGCATCCGCCGCCCGCGTTGCAACGAGACATTCTCTGCGCGCGGGACCACGGCCTCCGGCGCTAGAGTTGGTGTGGGAGTTGGTGTCGGCGTCGGCAGCGCCGGCAACGGGATTGCCGCCGTCGCAAACTCCGCAGGTTTGGACGGCACGACTGCGGGCACCTCGTTCGCACGCGCCGGCTCGAAGATGACTGCGGGCTCGGCTGGCTGCTCCAGCCGATTATCGGACTGCGATGTCGCGAGCAGCACGTGCTGATCCTGCGCGATCAGCGCGCCCTCCGAGGACAGCAACCTGACATCGAGCGCGATCTCACCCGTCATTTTGACCGGAAGACGCACCTCCAGATCCGCGAGATCATCTACGGCGAGCAGCCACGCATCCCCTCCGATCGGAATGCCACGCGACAGCGCCGTATCGTTGGGAAACCCGCGCATGACGACGTAGGAGCCTGGGGGCACGGCATCAGGCGAGCCGAGGTCGAACCGCAGCAGGTTGCCTCGACCAGCACGCAGCTCGATGTCCCTGGCCACGCGCAGCGTCAGCGTCGCGGCGGCGGCCGTGGACTTCTCGATGACCTCGGCAACACGCTCTGTAGCCGTCGCCAATGCCGGAACCGAAGCAGGAACCGGAGCAGGAACCGGAGCAGGTGCAGCCGCGACCGGCGCGACCGGCGCAACGTCCGGTGCGGGCTTCAACTCGAGCACCAGCCGTTCCTTCGAGACGACCCGGCTCGCCCCCGACAGCACCATCACCTCCATCGACACGAGCCCGGGCGTGCCGGCGGCGATATCGATGGCAGCACTGCCGATGTCCGCCCCGTCGATAAGCCAGCTCGCTTCACCGACCGGAATGCCGTGCGTGAGCCCCGCGCTGCGCGGAACCCCACGCACGATGGCATAAGCCCCGGCGTCGGCCGCAGCCCCGACCTCTATACGCAGGGGATGGAGCTTGGCCGAACCCAGAACGACTGCGTCTTTGCGCTCCCTGACCTGACCCTCCGCGCGGTGTGGCGCACCTGCAATGCCGGATGCTTCCAATCCGATCAGATCGAGCAGGCTGCGCTCGTCGCGCAGCGATGGCAGAGCCTTGGCTGGCTGGGACTTCGAGGGCAGCAACTCAGAGATCTCCTTGTCGGGGGGCGGCATCGCCCGCGTCGCAGTCACCTCTGACGACGCGGCCTTGGCCTGCTTCTCCGCCGACAACACAGCTCGGGCATCCGCCGCCTGCCTCTGACCAGCCGCGCTCGGCCCGGCAGCCGCGGTCACGACGCCCTGGTCCGTCGAGGTGCCCCTGAATGCGGCCAGTCGATCATAGCTCAGGGCGCCCGCCACGAACACGCCGAGCGGCAGCAGCGAGAAACCCAGATGTCTCAATCTGGCAAGGAGATCACCCGTCTGAATTGGCGAATGCGTAGCAAAATCGGACATCGGCATCAGTTCCACAATTCCCCACGACCTGAACGATCACTGTCGAGCAATATTCCAGCCACCACGAGTTCATTTCCGCCGTGCACGGCCTGACCGCACACTTCTAACCCGCTACCCACACCTCGACCCGGCGGTTCAAGCGTGCGCCCTCGGACGTGCCGTTGCACGCCACCGGCGCGATCGGCCCGTATCCCTTGCTCTGCACCAGCCGAGGTTCGAGCCCCCCTGCCGCGGCGAGCAGAGCCGAGCGAACCTGTCCTGCACGGCGGGACGCCGCCGCCACATTCACGGCAAAGCGGCCGCTCGCGTCGGTGAACCCGGCCAGTATGATGCGCTTGCCGGCAAGCTCCGGCTCCTTCAGCGCCGCTGCCAGACGCTGAACCTCGGTCCGCGAACGCTGATCGAGCTCGTTCGTCCCGGACACGAAGCGGAACGTGACCGAAAGCCTCGAGGCGCCGACGAGATCTCCGAGCAATTGCCGGAACTCGGCTGCGTCGAAAGCCGCCGGCGGTGCGTTTGCTGCCCAAGCCATGCGCTCGGCCTGTTCCTCGATCGGCAGCGATGCGATCGTGGGATCTATGACGCGGCCCGCCGCCAGCGCATGTTGCACCTCGCCGGATTGCGCGATGCGGACAAGGCCGCGTGCGGATGGCTGGCCGAGTTGAGGCGCCACTTTCAGGGACAGCCGACGGATCAACGGATACTCGCCCGTCTTTACAGCGAAACTCGTCGGCCGCACGACGAGACCGCAGCTCGTCTCCAGGTTCACCGCCTTCGCGCCGCCTTGTGCTGCCAACGACACCAGAGCGATCGCGCCAGCGTCGCGCAAAACCGCATCGGACACCTTCGCATCCGAGCTGAGGCGGTGTGCGCTACGTGAGAAATCGAGCCCACGCGGACGCATCACGAGCCGCGCGAACGTCTCCATCGTTCCGCTGCCGTCGGGTGGCAGATAGACGCGAATGGGGCCCGGCGCCTGCCCCAGCTCGTACCAATCGGAAATCTGGCCAGCGAGCACCTTTGCCATGTTGTCCAGCGAGAGCGATACCACTGACGATTGCGGGGCTGCGATCACGGCGACCGCGTCGAGCCCGATCGGGATCTCGCTCGCCGGCGGCGGCAGCGCGACCGGCTTGGCTGAGCGCCGCCTTGCGCGCGGCGCCACGCGCTGGCTCACCTCCGCCTCGCTCGGCCGGTCGATGAGCGCGATCGCGGCGGCCCCGCGCTCCAACGAACTGAGCCCCGCAGCGGTACCCGTGGAATGCACCTCGATGGTGGCAAGCTCGACCGAACGCGTATCGACAATGCGATAGCGCTTGGCACCCGCCGCCGCGCCGGCATCGCCATCCAGCGGCACCTCGAACGACGTCGCGCCGATGCTCAGCGCGTAGTCGCGGATGAGACGCGGGATAAAGGCCTCGCCGAGCGATGGCGCGCCCTCGATGCGCAGCAGGTCGGGCTTCACCGGGCTCGGCCGCTCAGAAAGCGCCAGGATGACACTCGCCGGCTTGCTGCAGGGCTCGCCGACGCACTCGAACCGCGCCGCATCCATCGTCAGCACACCGGCGGATTTCGTCTCGATCACGTATTTGGCGCCGTCGTACCCTTTGAGCTCGCCTGAAATCTGGAAGCCTCCCCCGCGCATTCGCAACGTCACCTCCAGGTTCGGCGGAGGAACGGGCGCGGACGGTGCAGACGGCTCCAAGGCAGCGGCGGCCTCGCTCTTCGTCTCGACAGCGTTCGGTCGCGGCTCCGCCTCGGCCGCAGACACATCCTGTCGCGCCGTCCCCGGACCTGGCGCTTCCGCCGGACCGGCCGCTTCAGGAACGCGCTCGACCAAATCGACGGCCACCACCTGTGGCTGTCCCTGGCTCACTAGCCGCGTTGGCCGATCAGCGGAGCCGCCCGTCTGCAGCCGCTCCTGCAGCAATAGCCAGCCGCCCGATACCAGCATCGCGACTGTCGCCACTGCAGCGACGAGGCGCGCGCGCTGCCCGGATATGAGCAAGGTGGGCACGCCCGCATTCGCGACGAGAGCGCGCGGTCCCTCTCCGACTTTTCCTTCCGTGCCGACAACAGCTCTGTCGCCTCTCGTGCCATCGCCCGCCGTCTCTCTGACGGCATTGAGGCGGACGACATTTCCGCCGACCGCTTCGGCGACGCTCGCCGACGCGGGTACTGCGTGATCGAGCGCCGTCACAGGCGCCAGAGCTGCGACATCCGGCTCGCGCTCTTTGGCAAGTCCACCAACCCCACGGTCTTGCAACAGCCGTGACGAGCCGACGTGGGACGAAGCGGCATCCAAGCCCGCAGCAGCGGCAGCGGCAGCAGCACCCGACGAGGCGACACGATGCACATGGGCGTGTGCGCCGGCACCACCACCCGTGCCGCTATCGGCCTGAACGATCTGCGGCCGCACCACTCGCAGGTTGCGCCGCCGTGGCCGCGCCGTTGGCCGGATGCTGGGCCACAGGAACTCACCGCGAATGCCGGCGGACTGGATCTCTATGACGCCGAGCGTGCCGGGCAGGAGTGCTGGACTTTCCACGATGTCGGGTCCGATCAGCAGCTCGATGCCCGCTTCTGTGCCACGGACTGCGCGCGGCCGCTGCTCACCTTGCGGCCAACTCGAGCCGAAGCCGTTGTCCGCGGCCCCCCGCGCCTCGACGGGCTTCAGCCGGAATTCGGCCCCATCTGGCAGAGCTTGCACACCGAGCAGCAGAATGACCGCGAACCCACCCTCAGGATGGCTCGCATCCTCCAGCACCTCGACACTGACCTTCCTCACGCAGCACTACTCCTGGAGGCTCTTGAAACGGGATCGACCAGGGTGTCGGCACCGAAGTCGGCAGGCACGCGGCAATCGACGCGGAGGCAGCACGCGCTTCAAATCGTCGTATCGAGCAGCATCAGCAGCTGCCCCAGTCGTCGGTTCTGCTCAGCGTTGAGATCACCCTCGCGCAGCGCCAAGGCGTTCTCTGCAACCAGCATCGCGAACGCCTGCGTCCAGTCGGCGAAGAAACGCTCCTCGCTCGCCGCCTCTGCTTCCTCCAGACGCGCCAGATCGACGGCCGCGCGCGGCGGAAAGATCGCCACCTCGCGCTTGCCCTTGCGCCGAGGCCGACTGTTGGAGCGTGCGTCGTTGAAGCCCAGCCACATCACGTACTCGCCGATGATGCTGGAAGCACTCATCGCGGCGATGGCGACACGCCGGCCGACGTCGCTCTCACCGGCTGTCGCACTCTCGATGCGATCGGCGATCGCCGTTTCGAGATCGAGACGACCTGCCCCCACGATCAACTCGTCGACGAGGCTCGCCAGCACCGATGGCGGCAGCAGGAAGCGTCTGCTGGCATTGCCCGCGGCAGCTCCCGTTCGCATCTGCTCGATCCAATGGGTGACGGCCGCGCGCGCGAACGCCTGCGGCTCGCCACCGCCCGTCTCCTCGCCCGTGTCGGCGAGGTGCTGTCGCAGCGTCGCCAGATTGACGAGCACATCGCCGAGCTCGACTTCGGACATCTGCAGCGTCCCGATCAGCGCGCCGAGCCGGCCGCCCTCGGCACACTGCCGTATGCGGCGCATCACGAGCAAAGCCGCCCCATGCCGACGCGACTGCTGAACGGCCTGGTTATCGGAGACGTAGTAGCGCTGCAGCCTGTCCTTCATCGCTTGCCGCAAGCCTGTCAGCGAGGACAGCACCTGCCTGTGCTTGACGCGCATGTCGCAGACGTCACCGATCGACTGCGTCAGATAGGTAAGGCCGCCGTCGTTCAGCTCCATCGCCTCGCTCCAGGCGCTGCCCGGATCGGCAACGTGCGCCTTGACCGCCTCGCTCTCCAGGAAGTCGAGCCTGGCTGCCTCGATGCGCTCCTGGATGGAGCTGCGATAGCCGATCTCCCGACCCTGCCCGTCGTACTAGCACAAATGCTTGAGTTTCACCGCCGGACTGCGCACCAGATGAACGTTGTCGAACGGACGGCCCGGCGTCCACGCGCGCGGCCAGTTGTGCTCACGGCCGAGATCCTCGCCGAGCACCTCGGCGATGCGCCGGCCCAGATCGATGCGGCGCTCACCCCGGCGCACGGGGTCGGTCAGCTCGCGGTCGAGCTTGGTGAGGACGACGAACAGGCCGTTGTCGTTGGGCTCGCGCTCAGTCGGATCCGCACCGTGCGTGCGCTCCACCCAGTCGCCGACGAGGCGCGGCAGCTCGCCCAGCATTCGCGTCGACGGATCGATGCACAGCACCACCGAGGTGATCTCGTTGTCGCCCGTGTAGCGCTCGAGCAGGAGCACGGCCTTCGCCTTCATGAACAACAGAGGCGCAAGCGCTGCATCTGCCACAAGCGCGCGCGTCAGCTGAGGTACGGGCTCGCGTGGCTCGATAGCCGGCATCTCGATGATGTCGGCCTTCTCCAGAAGCTCGCTTGCATACCCACGCACGGGCAAACGCACCTCGCTTGCCAGCGCCGCCAGGACCGGCCGCGACAGCGATACCCATTGGCCGAGCTCAGTACGCACCACGATGGTCTCGAGCCCCGTCTAGCCGAGACCTGTCACGGTCTGGGCGGCCAGTATGCTGTCGACGCGCCGCATAAAGCGGCCGGTGCGCTGGTCGAGCCCCAGGATGGCATCGAGTGCCGAACTCGCCTCGCGACCGAAGCCGAGACGCGACAGAGCATCGCAAAGCTCCGCGAAGAGCTGCGTGAACGCTTCGAGCCCGCCCCATACGAGCGAGAACAATCGTGCCCGCTCCTGGTTGCCCAGCCGCGTGCAGTTCTCCGCCATGAACTCCCAGAAACCAGCCGCGGCGAGCACGTCGAGCAAGGGCTCGTCGACCAGCCGCGTCGCGAAATAGTCCCGCACGTCCCAGACATCGTCCTCGCGCAGCCCCGCCACCGGAGACGGGCTGAGCCTCTGCAGCGTCTCGTTGAGCAGGCTGCGGACTGCAACGACGTCGATCAAGCCTTCACGCCGGTCCGGCACGGCCTTGACGTAGGCGCTGCCGAGCACCTTGACGAGGTCGGCGACCGACATCAACCGCACCGAGATCGGGAAGTTCTGCGGCGCGGGCCGCACCTTCGCCGACAGGCGTATCACTGCGCCCGCTCCCATCCGCCCGCCTTCCGGCACGATCTGGCGCACGAATGCGATGTTGTCCTGGATGCCGTCGAAACGCAGCGTCAGCGGACTGTTGCCGCGCTCGATCAGGGAGGAGACGAGCTGCGTCTTTCCAGATCGACGCGGCCCGACTACTGCCACACACGACATCGTGTTCACGGCAGCCGCCAACCGATGCGCGTTCTGCCCCGTTCGATGGAACTCCCGAAGCAGCGAGATCCGCTCCGCCCCGACCAGACCCGTGTTGTCGTCGATCCATTCCAGCAGCTCGGCCGAGGCCTCGCCGAGTTGCTTGCACGACAAAGCGAGCCTGTTCTCGAAGTAGCTCATCGGCCGGCCCCCGTGTCGCCGACGGCGAGAAGCCCCGTGTCGAGCCAGTACCCATAGGCAAAGCTGCGCGTTTTCATTCTGAGAACGATCTCGCTGGGATCGAGCCTTCCCCCATCGCCGTCGATGGCCGAGACCAGTTTGAGCTCGGCGGGCTTCCCCCGTTCGGGCGGCGCCAATTCCAGCGTCACCTTGAGCGGCAGCTTCGGCCCACGCCCCGTACTTCCTGGATCACGCTCGATGACCCAGGCCGGCCGCGAGATCCAGCTCGCCAGAGACGGCGCCCGCGTACCAATGGCTGCGGGCAGCCCGACAGTGGTGGTGCGCACCCGCCCAGCACTGTGCTCCCTCGATGCCCCACGCAATCCCGAAGCGCCCGCCAGATCAGCCCCCATCAGCTCGAACAAAACGTCGTCGGCAGCGATGCGCCCGTCCGCGCCGAGCCGGCCGATGAAGCCCTGCGCCGCCTGTCGCTCCAGCGGCCGCAGTACGATCGCAGGCCCACCCGCGCCGAAAGCCCCGCGCCCCTGTAGCAACGCGCCTGCGGCTGCCAGGAGCTTGGCATCCCCGGCAGCTTGCCGGGGAAACCACGCCCTCATGCCCGGCTCGTCGATCGCGATCACGCGGTCCGGTCGCACCGGCAAGCCAGCGAGAAGCACCTCGCGAACGACCGGCAGACCAGCACCGCCGCCGCTGACGAGAACGATGTCGCAATCGAGTGCTGCCAACACACGCACGGTGTTGTCGAGCATCGGTCGCAGCACCTGCCGCGCTACCGCGCCCAACTCGCGCATGAGGAATGGAACCGTCACCTCGAGCGGCGCGAAGCCGTCTGCTCCATCGTCGGCGGCCACGACATCCAGGCGATCGGCCACGATCTTTGCATCGGCTCCGACACTGGCGAGCAGCGTCGCGATCGACAGGTCTGTCGGCACGTCGCCTGCGTCGGCCTCGCTATGTGCGTAAAGGTGCAACAACGCGGTCGCCGCCGGTGCGAGCAGATCCGAAACGAGACGGCGTCCGAGATCACCCACCCACGCCGGCCTGCTGGGCTCGTCCGAGGTGAGTATGGTCTGCAGCAGCTTCCGGGGATCGCTGTGCTTGCATTCGACGAGACGCCGGCACAGCGACCCGACCACGAAGCGCTCGGCCAGTGCCTTCACGACGCTGTCGCAGCCCGTCTCGAAACCTTCGACGAGTTGGCGCGAGGCGGCCAGGGCATTGCCTGCTGCCGGCTCCCAGGTCGCCACCGAGAGGCCGCTTGTCGCCCCGCCGATGTCGAGCGTCGCGATGCGCAACACGCGGGACGCAGCAAAACCCGCCCGCGACTTTCCAGCGATCGCCAGCAGTGGCTCGGACTTGCCGCGGAACTTGTAGGCGATCTCGTGCTCGAGATACGCCACCTGTTTGCTGATGCCAGCATCGGCGACGATGACCACGGACGGCAGCGGCGGCGCCAGCGGATGCCCTTCCACGTTCCATCCCATCGCCTGCCAGACGAGCCTCATACCCGCCTCGACACGGCGTCGCAGCACCGCGATCTCGCCATCGAGCATTGCCGCGGGCGGCGTGACCAGAATGCGCGCGAGCCGCCGCGGCGATTGCGGCCTGCCGCGTCGCTCGCGCGCCTCCGGCGCATTGATGTCGCCGAGCGCATGCAGCAGGATCTCCGCGACGACCAACCCCAACAGCGACGACCGCGAGAAGCGCGGCTTTGTCGTTGCACCTTGACCGCCGCGGCTCTCGATCAGCTCGCCGCTCTCCGTCAGATGCGCAAGGATGCTTCCAGACACGACGGGCGTGCGCCGCGTCCCGCTTTCGCCGCCACCGGCGAAACGCCACAGATTCCGGCTCGGCCTCTCGTCCCAGATATAATGCATCGGGCTCGAGACGCCGATTACGGCCTCGCCTGTCTCCGGCAGCCTCGCCAGCCGCTCAGCCTCTGAACCGACCCGCAGCGGACTGGGCCAATGAAACGCCTGAGTTCGCCCGCTCCAGCGCGACAGCGCCTCGTTGCCGAAGCTCGCGCGCGAGAACGTAAGGCGGCTCGACCAGGCTCCCTCGACATTGCGCCACGGCTCGCCCAGATCCCGCAGCGAAAGTGGCCACATTCCGCGCGTCAGGCCATCATCTCCGTCGCCCGACTTGTGGCGCGCGATCGGTTGCTCGGCCAGCAGCACGCCGGTCCGCCGCGTACCGAGATCGAGCGCCAGATCGACCGGCACCGTTTCTGCGTAGGCCCCGACGGCATTCGGCTCCATGAAGCGCAGCGCGGGGACGTCGCACGCCTCCTTCAGCACGGCGAGCACGGTCAGATAGCCAGCCAGATGCTCGAGGGCTCCCGGGCCGATCGCTGCCGCCAGACGCGCCACCCTGCATCGATCGAACGCAGCCTTGATCCAGTCGTCGACCCAAGCCTCCGACACGAACCACGCGATGTCGGCCACGTCGTCGGAGAAGCGAAAGGCAGCACCCGCCTTGAGATCGTCCACCGTCGGCCCCGCATAGGCCCGCAAGGCGGGGGCTGCCCCGAGATCGACAGCGGTGTCGATCGCCAGCACCACCCGATAGACCGGGCTGCCGCTTTCGGAGTTGTCGCGCGAGATGTGCACGCGGGTCCAATTCGATGGCCCCTCGTCGAGCACCGGGCCAACCTCCCCATCGCCCTCGGAAACCCGCATGAATGGTAACGGCAGCCAGGTATCCAGAAACGGCGCCAGACCATCCGCGCCCGACAAGGTGTACGCCGTCGCCGGATCGCACGGAACGTTCGTCACCGGATGATAAAGAACCCCATCGCTGGATGTCGCAACGTGCAGCGATGGCTCATCGCCGTCCACGACCTCCTCGAAAAACCGTCGCCGCGTTCTCGCGACAGCGGCCTCGGTCATAGCGTAGTCGATGAATTGGATCGAGCTGTTGGGCACCAACGTGAGCAGAACGGCCCGCGGGGGGCCCGACGTTCCGCCATCGACGCCGCTGGCGTCGGGCAGGCCCTCTCGATCGGTCGCGTTCAACTCAAACATACGCAAACGAACCTCACGCAATCGCCGCCGGCGAAGTACCACGAATGGACGCCTGAGCATCCGATCAAAGATCGTCCGGACTGTTAGCAAGAAACGGGCACGGCATGAACCGCGTTCGGACTACCTGCGCCTTAACCTTACCACTCACCTCGGCACGAAACTTCCTGCTGGCTTAGAGTGTTACGATAGGCGGCGCCGCTCGCGGGTCAAACAGGCTCGCCCGCTGAAGTACCTATGCCGCATCGCCGGGGAAACAGGAATGTAGACAAGCTGACGCCACCCGCATCATCGTCCGCGCGGCACGGCTGCCGCTTCAGCCGACGCGCAACTGCGTCCTGTCGCTGCCGCACGACCATACCATCCCGAAGCGATCTCCTGCGCTGGCGGCACGCCCAGTCCGTGCTCGTGTACGGCGCCCAGAAAGCACATCGCCACGGGATCTCCGAAAGCAGCGGCCAGCTCCCAGACAATCCGTGCGCTGGCGAAATCCCGCTCCCCGCGTATCGGCTGCGCGTAGGCAGAGCCGAGTTGCGTCAGAGCGATGCGTGCGTGATCCCCTCCCGACGTACCTGCCAGATAGAGCTTCAGCCAGTAGATCGCCTCCTCCGCGTCCCGCTCTTCCTCCGCCCCGTGCAAAAGCTTGTGCGCCTGTTGCAACGCTCTGGCCGGCGATACGCCCTCTGCAGGAACGCCGCGAGGCGAGGCCGGCCCGGAGACGAATATGTCGTAGAGATTGGGGGCGGTATGCACGCCGGCAGACTTCGGCTCAGGCTTCGATGCAGGCTCGGGAGGGGTGCCTGGCTCTGCCCGTGGGATTGTCGCCGCGGCCTGCGCCGACCGCCGCTCAAGGCTGAGATCCAGCGCGCGCAT
>CAMAYR010000123.1 GCA_945862355.1 Devosia equisanguinis
CTTCAGCTTGGCACGTGGCGTGCTAGCATGCTGCCATGACCGCGCGGCGCGGGCCAAGAGAACTACTGGGAGCCGGCTAAATGAAGAAGATCGAGGCGATCATCAAGCCGTTCAAGCTCGATGAGGTGAAGGAGGCGCTGCAGGAAGTAGGCCTTCAGGGCATCACCGTCATCGAAGCCAAGGGCTTCGGTCGCCAGAAGGGCCATACAGAACTCTACCGTGGCGCGGAGTACGTCGTCGATTTCCTGCCGAAAGTGAAGATCGAGGTCGTGCTTGCCGACGACATGCTGGACAAGGCGATCGAAGCCATCCAGAAGGCCGCCAAGACAGGCCGCATCGGCGATGGCAAGATTTTCATTTCCAACGTCGAGGAGGCGATCCGCATCCGTACCGGCGAGACCGGTCGCGACGCCATCTAGTAGCCACCTTACGAAATCCCTCCCGCACCTTGCGCTCTGACCGCATCGACGGCCAAGTGCGCGCTGGCGCGAGGGCCCTGCCCATCAACCCTTAACCCGCACGCCCCTTAACCCACCCACTGAGCATCAGCGGCAAACCGAGAGGGAGAATACTCCATGCAAGCGGCCGACGTCCTTAAGTTGATCAAGGACAAGGATGTGAAGTTCGTCGATCTGCGCTTCACCGACACCAAGGGCAAGATGCAGCACGTGACCGCCGATGCCTCGTGCATCGACGACGCCGTGTTCGCTGAAGGCTATGCCTTCGACGGCTCCTCGATTGCCGGCTGGAAGGGCATCGAGGCTTCCGACATGCTGCTGATGCCGGACGCTTCCTCCGCGCATATGGATCCGTTCTTTGCGCAGTCGACACTTGCGATATTCTGCGACGTTCTCGAGCCCTCCACAGGCGAGCTCTACGAGCGCGATCCGCGCGCCATCGCCAAGAAGGCCGAGCTGTTCATGAAGTCGACGGGTGTCGGCGACAGCATCTTCTTCGGTCCCGAGGCCGAATTCTTCATCTTCGACGACGTGCGCTTCACCTCCGACCCGTTCAACACCGGCTTCAAGCTCGACGGTTCCGAGCTGCCCTCGAACATGGGCACCGAGTATGAGATGGGCAATCTCGGCCATCGTCCCCGCACCAAGGGCGGCTACTTCCCCGTGCCACCGATCGACAGCTGCCAGGACATCCGCTCCGAGATGCTCTCCGTGCTGTCAGAGATGGGTGTCGTGGTCGAGAAGCATCACCACGAGGTCGCCGCCGCCCAACACGAGCTCGGCGTGAAGTTCGGCCCGATGCTGAAGATGGCCGACGGCATGCAGATCTATAAGTACGTCTGCCACAACGTCGCCCAGGCCTACGGCAAGACGGTCACGTTCATGCCCAAGCCCGTCTACGGCGACAATGGCTCCGGCATGCATTGCCACCAGTCGATCTGGAAGGACGGCAAGCCGATGTTCGCCGGCAACCAGTATGCCGACCTCTCGGAGACCTGCCTGTTCTACATCGGCGGCATCCTGAAGCACGCCAAGGCGATCAACGCCTTCTCCAACCCGACCACCAACTCCTACAAGCGTCTGGTGCCGGGCTACGAAGCCCCCGTGCTGCTCGCCTATTCCGCGCGCAACCGTTCCGCCTCGTGCCGCATTCCGCTGGCCTCCAATCCGAAGGCCAAGCGCATCGAGGTTCGCTTCCCCGATCCCGCAGCCAACCCCTACCTCGCCTTCGCCGCGATGCTGATGGCCGGTATGGACGGCATCCTCAACAAGATCCATCCGGGCGACCCGATGGACAAGAACCTCTACGATCTGCCGCCAGCCGAGCTGTCGCAGATCCCGACGGTGTGCGGCAGCTTGCGCGAGGCGATGGAGAGCCTCGACAAGGATCGCGCGTTTCTGAAGGCCGGCGGTGTGTTCACCGACGACATGATCGACGCCTACATCGAGCTGCGCATGGCCGAGGTCACCCGCTACGAGATGACCCCGCACCCCGTCGAGTTCGACATGTACTACTCGGTTTGATGTAGCTGCGCGTTGCGCTGGTGTCGGACCCGTCCTGCGGCAGAATGCAGGAACGTCGGGTCTGGCACCAGACGATCGCGAGAAACGAGGGCGGCCCCGGCAACGGCGCCGCCCTTTGTCGTCGCCCAGGGCCGCGCCCCAAGATGCCCCTCGGCTCCGGAAGCCGCCATGCCCGCCTCGACGTCTTGCCCCTTCGCGACGGAAGTCCTGAACTCTCTGGTGCGATGCGTGTCCGCCCCTCACCCCGCCCCTCTCGCCGTGAGGGACGGTGCGAGGGGGAGGCACGCCGCAAGGACTGCTCGGCATCATTCGCGCCGGCAAGTTCTGGCTGATCGGCCGATGTGGTTTCGGCGCGGCCGATGTGGGCAAGATGCTCCTATTCCAGACGCCGCCCCACCTCGGGTTGCCCGCCCCTCGCCCGCGCGCTAAGAGTGCGGCGAACTCAATCCAAAGCTCCGAAGGCGAAAGCCCATGCAGGTCGATCAGGCCACCGTCAAGCGCATCGCGCGCCTCGCGCGCATCAGGATTACGGACGAGGAGGCCAAGGGGCTCGAGACCGAGTTGTCGGGCATTCTCGACTGGGTGGCGATGCTCGCCGAGGTCGACACCAAGGACGTCGAGCCGATGACCCGTGTGGTGCCCATCGAGCTCAGGCAGCGCAAGGACGTGGTCGACGACGGCGAGATTGCCGCCGACGTGACGGCCAACGCGCCGATGTCGGAGGATCACTTCTTCGTCGTGCCGAAGGTAGTCGAGTAGGGAAGCCGGCCAACGCGCCGTCGCTGGAGGTATGACATGAGACTGCTGTTCGCCGTTTTCGGACTGGCCCTGATCATAACGGGCGCGGTGTTGGTTCTGGTGCCGCGCGAGGAGCCTCGCGCCCAGACGCGCAGCGTCGGCCCGCAGGTGGTGAGCCTCGCCGTCCGCGTCCGCGATCTGGCCGACCAGGTCAACGGTCCCCTGTCGATCGTGTTCGGCCTGATCAGTCTCTACTACTCCCGCAGGCGCTACATCGTGGCCCGCGACAGCGACGGGAAGGGTGGTCAGGCCTGAACCCGCTCCGGTCCGGGAGAGCGACGTGCGGCTCAGGGCTGCAAGAGTGTGGGTGATGCAGGACGATCGCTCCGCCAACGTTGCGTTCGCCGATAGTTTGAAAGACCCGGCAGCCTACGTGGCCATTACGCGGGAACTTGCACCTGACGCCATGAGCCGGCGCTTGGGCATGGACGGGGTCTACGTGGAGATCAACGACAAGGCGTGCTCGGCCTGGCGCGCCGCCACGAGCTGCACCTTCGACGGGCGGGAACTCAGGATCGTCGTGGCGCAGGCAGCACTCGCCAAGCTCGACCTCACCGGCGATCTGCGGATCGAGTTGGCCGAGCCGGAGATGAACACCGACGAGCTTCGCGCGGCACTGGCCGCAATTTTCGCAGATGAGCAGGAATGAAATGACCGACGCAACCGATCTGACCGCGATGACGCTCGCCGAGGCCCGCGATGGCCTGCGAGCCAAGGCGTTCTCCGCCGTCGATCTGGCCAAGGCATTCGTTGCCGCCATCGACAAGGGCAACGGCGCGCTCAACGCCTACGTGCTGCCGACGCCCGAGCACGCATTGGCGCAGGCAAAGGCGAGTGACGCGCGGATCGCCAAGGGCGAGGCCCGGCCGTTGGAGGGGCTGCCGCTCGGCATCAAGGATCTGTTCGCGACGCGGGGTATCCGCACTACAGCCTGCTCGAGGATCCTCGACAACTTCAAGCCGACCTACGAGTCGACCATCACGCAGAACCTGTGGGACGCCGGCGCTGTCATGCTCGGCAAGCTCAACTGCGACGAGTTCGCGATGGGCTCCTCGAACGAGACGAGCTGCTTTGGCCCGGTCGTCAATCCGTGGCGCCGCACGGGCGCGGACGGCAAGCCGTCGACCGACAAGCTGGTGCCGGGCGGCTCCTCGGGCGGCTCGTCGGCTGCCGTGTCGGGAGATCTGTGTCTGGCCGCCACCGCCACCGATACCGGCGGCTCGATCCGCCAGCCCGCCGCGCTCACCGGCACCGTCGGCATCAAGCCGACCTACGGGCGCTGCTCGCGCTGGGGTACGGTGGCCTTCGCCTCTTCGCTGGATCAGGCCGGCCCGATCGCCAAGACGGTACGCGATGCAGCGATCATGCTGGCCACTATGGCGAGCCATGACACCAAGGATTCCACCTCGGTCGATGCCCAGGTGCCCGATTACGAGGCAGCTCTGGCGACGGGCATCAAGGGCCTGCGCGTCGGGGTGCCCAAGGAGTACCGTGTCGATGGCATGGCGGCGGAGGCCGAGGCGCTCTGGCAGCGCGGCATCGACTGGCTGAAGGCAGCCGGCGCGACGATCCACGACATCTCTCTGCCGCACACGAAATACGCGCTGCCCGCCTACTACATCGTGGCGCCGGCGGAGTGCTCATCGAACCTCGCCCGCTACGACGGGGTGCGCTACGGCCTGCGCGTTCCTGGCAAGGATCTGATCGACACCTACGAGGCAACGCGCGCTGCGGGCTTTGGCAAGGAGGTCAAGCGGCGCATCCTGATCGGCACCTACGTGCTCTCGGCGGGCTACTACGACGCCTATTACACCAAGGCGCAGAAGGTGCGCACGCTCATCAAGGCCGACTTCGACCAGGCCTGGGGCACGGTCGACGTGGTGTTGACGCCGACGACGCCGAACCCAGCCTTCGCCGCTGGCGAGAAGAGCGGCGATCCGCTCGCGATGTACCTCGAGGACATTTTCACGGTGACGGTCAACATGGCGGGCCTGCCGGGAATCTCGGTGCCGGCGGGGCTGTCGAGCCAAGGCACGCCGCTGGGCCTGCAGCTGATCGGCAAACCGTTCGATGAGGCTACGCTGTTCCGCGCCGCCCAGGCGGTAGAGGACGCGGCAGGGCGGTTCCGGGTCTCGGACAAGTGGTGGGCCCGCTGAGCCACAGGCGGCGGAAAAAGCTGTGTCAGGGGCATGAACAAGCCGCGCAGTTCGCGTAATGTGGCTTGTGTGAAAAGCGTGGCTTGGGCAGGGCCAGTGCTGGGCTTGTCGAGCGGGGATGCTTCGCATTGGTGTCCGCCGCGATCCGGCAATGCATGGTAAGGTAATGTTCAAGCGTATCCGCAGCGCGCTCTTCATCGATTTCGAGAACATGCCGCTGGCCCGGGACTCGATCGAGAACTGGCTGGCTTGGCTCGAGGACGGCGGCTTCGACGGCAACAAGCGTCGCAAGTTCCTGCTGAAGCGTGTCTACTGGAACTCCGGCGTACAGAAGTTCAAGAACGCCTACGAGGCGCGCGGCTTCGAGGTCATGTTGTGCGACCGCTATCATGGTCTCGCCAACAGCGTCGATGTGCAGATGGCCATCGATATCATCGAGGCGACCTACGAGTACCCGCGCATCGACGAGTACATCCTCATCACGCGCGACACCGACTTCGTGCCGGTGCTGAAACGGCTGCGCGAGAAGCAGAAGCGCACCGCGTTCATGGTCAACGAGGCCACGCTCAACGTCCATACCACCTATCATCAGCACGCCGACGTGCTGATCCCCGTGCGCACGCTGGAGGATGCCCGGCGCTACGAGCGCAAGCGGCGCGGCCTTCTCGCGCGGCTCGGCGGGCTGGGGGGCGCGACAGCCAGTGCGGCGGTAGCGCCGGGAAAGTCCGGCCGGCGCGTTGGTGTTCAGCCGGCGATGGCGGCGCCTGCCGTGAAGCCGGCGCCCACCTTGCCGGTCGCGGCCAAGCCTCTGGTGATCGTGCCTAGAAAGCCGCGCAAGCCCGCCGTCAAGCACGAGCTGCCGAACGCGGCTGCGACAGCGCGTGCTTTGGAATACGCGATCAGGCTGGCCTCGGCGTTGCCCGACCGTCCGACCTCTCGCGCCCGCATGATCGAGGCGCTGCAGGGCTTGCCGGAGTTCTCCACATCGGGCAGGTCGCCTTTTCTCGGGTTCGTGGATTACAAGGGACTGATGCAGGAGCTTTGCCGGCTCGATCCGCGGCTTGCGATCCTGGATCAGCCCGGCGGCGGCATCGTCCTGCGCTTCCTGGCGCCGGCTCAGCCAACCACAGGGCCAACTCCAGAACCAGCTCCAGAACCAGCTCCAGAACCAGCACCAGAAACAGAAACAGCCGGTCAGCCAACCGGGGACGCGGCCGTGAGACCAGCCTCCGCGGCGGTGGCTTGAGATCTCCTCTGGAGTGCGATCGTCCAAGATGGAACGACCGAGGGCGTGAATCGCGGGACAAAACCCCGATTAGTGGCTTGCCAGCGCTCCCACATCCGCGGGAGACACTCTCGCTCGATCTGACCTGATCACCGGGCCGCCGGCAGCTTGTCCAACAGCTCGGGCCGGTACTCGAAGTGCATGGTATCGTAGTGATACCACTTACCGCCCCAGATGAACCCGTGCCGCTCGAAGATCTCGACGATCTCGAACGGAATAGCGTTCTTGTAGGCGAACGCCTTGCCGGCCTTTCCGCCTGACCAACGCCAATAGTGGGCGTGCCGCGTCGCGATGTCGACAGCGATGCCGTAGCCGTGACCGCTGACCCGCTTCGTGCCGGCGATGGGGCGGCAATTGTAGGTGCCCGCAGCCGGTAGCAGGTAGGCGTCGAAGCGGGCCGGCAGCGCGTCGAGCTCGGCCGACACCGCCTTCAGAACCTCCGCGACGCCGTTGATGCGTGTCACTTTGAGCGGTTTCCCCCCCTTTTTCGCCAGCCACGGCACCTCGACTAGGTGGCGCGACACCTCGCCCTTCATGCAGTCGCCGTAGATTTTGTCGAAAAACGCGGTATTGCGCGCGCGGCCGGGATCTTCGTTGAGCGTAGGCGGCGCTGCCGGCTTACCGGCGCTGTAGGGCTGGGTGAGCATGTCCTCGATGTCGGCCGTTGCGAGCCGCGTCTCGTGGTCCTTGCCGCCTCGGCCATCGTCGATGGGCATTCGCGTGCCGTCCTTCCAGACCAGCATATCGCCTTCGATCCGAGCGAGATGTTCGGGATAGGCAGCGACGAGGCGGGCAAGGGCGGCTGCGCGCTGATCCCCGGTTGCGGGCTGCGCGTGGGGCGGCACGCTGCACCACAGTGCAGCGAGGATGAGGCCGGTCGTGGCGAGCGCGCGCTGTATCAACGGTTGCGCCAGCGCGACATGAAGGGCGCGAGAATGTCCGAGAAGTCGTCGGTCCAGCCACGCATTCCCTTCTGCTCGAACTCCTTGTGCATGTCGAGCTTGCGGAACGGCTCGAGCGTCGCCTTGTCGGCGGAAAGCACGCCGACTGTCGATTGTGTCGAGCCGTAGCTGCCATCGGCCTCGTTGTCGATCAGCAGCACACCGTCTGCCCCCGGCACAAGCGCTGCAGTGGCGGCCAGCACGGCATCGAGATCGAGATAGCGGTTCGAGATGTGCAACAGCATTGCGCCGTCCGGCTTCAGCTTGCGCTTATAGAGCCCGATCGCCTCCGCCGTCAGGAGATGGACCGGGATCGCATCGGAGGAGAATGCGTCGACGATGATGAGATCGTAGCTGCCGTCGGCCTCCTTGCCGATCGTCAGGCGCGCGTCACCGAGCACCACATCGAGCTTGGGCTGGCACTCGTACACGAAGGAGAAGCGCGTGGGATCGCTGGCGATCTGCACCATCACGGGATCGATCTCGAAGAAGCGCCATTGCTCGCCGGGCTTGGCATAGCAGGCGAGCGATCCCGTGCCGAGGCCGACGACGCCGTAACGTCCCTTGCGTCCGGCAGCCTCCAGCCGCTCCCGCGTCAGGTCGACGGTCTTGGCCATCGGACTTTCGGGATGGTAATAGGTGCCCGGTGTCGTATCGCTGACCAGCGCGCCGATGTTGTCCATGATGCGCTGTGCACCGTGAAGCGTCGTGCCGTGCGTCAGCACCTGATACTGCCGGTCGTGCGAGACCGATACGCGATAGACGCCGAAGAAGCTGCGCTCGGCCTGCGCATTGACACCGTAGCTGCGCTTCACCGAGGACGGCAGCGACACAATCGCAAGACACATGATGAGCGCGGCCGTCAACTGACGCGGCGCCATCTTGCGCCAGTAGAGCGCCAGGCCGGCGAAGACCAGCGCGAGAAGTGCGGCCATGCCGTAGAGATATACCTGCCGCATCGGCCAGGCGATGGCAGGGCCCACCAGCGGCAGGCCTTCGCGGATCGCAATGGCCCAGGCATACAGCTTGTCCTCGATGTCGATGAGACGCGACCACCACACCACGAGCACGCCGAGCGCCGCGATCAGCCACAGCCACAGCATCTCGTCCTTGTCCTTGAACGAGATGTTGAGCGCGCCCGGCCGGCACGCCATGGTGAGTGCGAGCAGGATCGGATATTCGAGTACCTCCGAGAACAGCTGCGGTGCCAGCAGCGCGGCGATGAGGCCGCCGATCACGCCGCCGAGCGACATATACAGATAGAACTCGGTGAGATGCTGCGCCTTGGGGCGCGCGTTGTAGAGCGTGCGGTGGGCGACGAGGGCGGACAGGAAGAATGCCGCCACGCCCGTCGAAGCGGAAATGAAGAGATTGTCGTGTCGCGTCTGGGAGAGCTGCAGCAGCGCCACCAGAACCGCGCCGAGGTGGAACGCCAGCAGCCACTGCGTCTGCGTCATCCACGAGCGGCTGTAGGCCAAGGTGAACAGCCCCGCGCACGCAATGGCGGAAGCGATCGGGAACCATCCCGGCATGGACAGGTCGGACAGATAGGGCAGGCTGAACAGCACGGGCGGCAGAAGGCCGTAGCCGGCAGCGGCCGCCGCCAGCAGGCACGGCACATAGACGATCGGCCGTTCGCGGAACACCAGCACGAAGGTCAGCAGGTAGAGCGACAGCGGCCCGACCCAGATCAGCGGCGCGGAGGCTACGTCGGTGGCGATGTGCGTCGTGTAGGCGGTGAGCAGCGCGGAGGGGACCAGGGCGAGGCCAACCCATCCGAGCCGGCTCGACCAGCTTGGCGCCGGCACCTCCGACACCGCTGCCGCCTCCGCCGATGCGGCTACGCCCGGCGCTGCTCCGATCCGTCCCCCGCGCGGATCGGCAGCGAGCCGCAGCAGCCAGAAGCAGACTGCGACCGCCAGGCCGAGCAGCAGGAAACCGATCGTCCACTGCCGCGACAGCGAGGTCAGGCCGAACTGTGGCTCGAGCAGCAGCGGATAGGCGATCAACGCGAAGAAGCTGCCGAGATTGCTGGCGCCGTAGAGAAAGTAGGGGTCGTGCCCATTCGGGTGTCCGGTACGCGCGAACCAGGCCTGCAGCAGCGGCGCATTGGCCGACACTGCGACGAACGGCAAGCCTACGGCCACCGCGAACAGGCCCAGCTGCCACAGGTAGGGATCGCCGGGCGGCGGCTCGCGCCACGCAGCCGGCAGGCCGATGGGCAGCGCCGCTACAGCGAGCACGATCACGGCCAGATGGATGAGGCCGGCGTACTTCCAGGGTGCGAAACGGTTGAGGGCGTGGGCGTAGCAGTAGCCGGCCAGCAGCGCGCCCTGGAAGAAGCACAGCGCAACGGCCCAGACCGACGGCGCGCCGCCTAGGATCGGCAGCACCATCTTGGCGAACATCGGCTGGATCGAGAACAGCAGCAGGGCGGACAGGAACGTCGTCGCCGTGAACGCGGTGACGAGCGTGAGGGCGCTAGGTCCACCTTGCGTTCCCGCTCGCATCCCGGAGGAAATGGTCTCGTTCATCGGTACTCCGGAATCCGTTGCGGCGCCTTGGGCGCTGGTCGTCGGCCGCCCAAATTAAGGGAAGCTACGCGGCGCTCCAAGCGCCGATGTAGCCCAGCCGGCCCGTGCGGCCAATGCGCTCTCACTCGTGGTTAAGCCGTAGCGCCCCCGGTGCCGGCCGAATTTCCGTGATAGACGGCTGCGGCATGGCGACCACACGAGACCAGATGACGAAACCCGAAAGCTTGGGCGAGACCTATTTCGACGCGGTTGCCTATGCGGCGCTGTTTTCCGGCGAGGCCCGCCTGCTGGGGCTCGATCTGGGCACGCGCACCATCGGGCTCGCACTGTCCGACGTCACGCGCATGATCGCCTCCTCGCTGGAGACGATCCGCCGGACGAAGTTCACAGCCGACGTCACCCGCCTCCTGGAGATCACGGCCCGGCATGACGTGAGAGGCCTGGTGCTGGGGTTTCCCGTAAACCTCGACGGCACCGAAGGGCCGCGGGCGCAGGCGACGCGAGCTTTCGCGCGCAACGTCAATCGGCTGACGAGCCTGCCTATCCTGATGTGGGACGAGCGGTTGTCGACGGCGGCCGCCGAGCGCATGCTGATCGAGGCCGACACCAGCCGCCGCCGCCGCGCGGAAGTCATCGACAAGCTTGCCGCCACCATCATCCTGCAGAGTTCGCTCGACCGCATGAGCGGGCGTTGAGCAACGACTTCCGCTACGGCGCCGCTCCGACCGCGGCCCGCTCCTGCCAGGCGGCAGCCGACTGCTCGGCCGCGGCGCGTTCCGCGGCCGGCAGCCGGCGGAGTTGCGCGTCGAGCTTGTCGTCGGCCAATCCCTGCTGGCTGGCGAGCAGCCGCCATTTTGCCGCCTCGCGAGCATTCTTGACGCCGCCGACACCTTCCACGAGCGCGTTGGCCAGCCGGTTCTGCGCCGCCGCCAGCCCTTGCTCGGCTGCCAGTCGCAAAAGCCGGAGCGCATCCGCCCGGTCCTCGTTGAGCCCCTGTCCTCTCAACAGCATGATCGCATAGTCGAACTGCGCCTCTGGCATCCCGAGATCGGCAGCCCGCCTGAGCCAGCGCGACGCGAGATAGGCATCCGCCCCAACTCCATGTCCGTTGATGAGCAACGTCGCCAGATCGTACTGGGCGGCCGGCACGCCCTTTTCGGCGGCGTAGGCCAGATGCTGCGCGCCACGGATCGGGTTTTCCGGCTTGCCGTGCCCCGACAGGAACATCAGGCCCAGATTGTAGTTGGCCCAGACGTGGCCCGTCATCGCCGCTTTCTCGAACATCTGTGCGGCTTGAGTAACATTCTTCGGGATGCCGCGGCCCTCGACATGCATCAGCCCCAGCGCGAACGCGGCGTCAGGATCGCCCAGCTCGGCGGCACGCTGATACCATTTCATGGCGAGCGCGGTGTCGCGTTTGACGCCATGCCCCTCGCCATGAATACGGGCGATCAACGTATGCGCTTCGGGCTCGCCCTTGGCGGCAGCCTGCTCGGCGAGCTTAAGGGCGGTGAGGAAGTGGGCGTTGTCGAAGGCGATGTAGGCGGGGTCGTTGCCGCCGGATGTTGCGACGGTGCGGGCCTGGACGGGCCCCTCGGCCTGCTTTCCCGGCTTGAGCGGGCTGGCCTTCGGCTCCGCGCGGCCCGTGATCGGGGCCTGCTTGGTCGATCCCTGGGCCGGCGCTGTTTTCAGCTCCCTTGCGCGCGAGCCCGGCGGTCTGGGCAACAGTACGACACCGGGCGGCGGGGTCGGCGCAGCAGCCGGCGCGCTCTCGACCCGCGAGCTCCATGAGCTGGTCTGAGCTGTAGCCGCAGCAAACGGCGTGGCGATAGCGGCCAGACAGCCGACCGCGGCGGCAAGCATCGGGAGCGAAGAAACCCGGTTACTCATACGTCCCTCCGTCCTGGCGCGGCATCGTCGAGTGCGTCGCCGTCGATGGCCTGGGCGATCGCGCGCAATCGCTGCGCGGCATCGTCCGGCGCCTGACCGGGCGGTATGGTCACGCCGAGGAAGTCCGCGCCGGCTTGCGCCAGCTCGAGCGCGCGCGCGGGATCGGTGAGGCCGAGCGCGACCGAGGGCACCTCGAAGATCTCCGCCCACCAGGCGATGGTGTCGACCCTCGCAGCGCTCGCCTCCTCGTCGAGCGGGAATGCGATGTAGTCCGCGCCGGCCTCCGCGAGCGTCATGGCGTCGTGCCGCGAGCCGCCGGCCGATGCGCCGACGATCTTGTCCGCGCCCAGCAAAGCCCGCGCCGCTCGATACGCGTCCTCGATCTCGGCCGACCAGTCGAGATGGACGCCGTCCGCGCCAGCCTCATGTGCCAACCCCGGGTCGCCGGCGACGAGTGCTGCGACACCTTTCGACTGCGCGGCTCGCACCAGCGCGACCAGCGCACGCGGATCGGGGCGTCCGCTGGCCGCAGGCCGCAACAGCACCGCTTCAGCGGGAACGGCGGCGAGCGAGGCCTGAAGACGCTCCGCAGCGCCCTCGGCGACGCTGAGCTCGATGTAAAGGCGCGTGCGGTGACGGCTCGCGGTCACGGGTACGATGGCTCCTTGGTGGTTCATGGAACGAGGCGCTATCGCGACCAATTCCGACATTCTCGCGGCCGATGTGCGAGTTTGCCCACAGGGCGAAGCGAGGAAGGCGTCAGACGGCGCGAGTGATGTAGATCTGCAACGCTGAGATTAACCATAGTGTCCATTCGGGGGCTTGCCGGATGGTTTCCCAATCGTTAAGCAAACCGCCCGAGTGCTCCGCGGCATGCGCTAGCAGGCCCCGACGCTCCGGACCGCCTCCCCGGCGGCCCGTCAACGCTGCCCACCCGCAGCGCCTAGCCCAACAGCTCCGGCATTACTGACCCTCTCTTCGTCTGCCGGCGGGCCTTCACATCAGGAGTATCCGTAATGATAACGAGACTCTGTCTCGCGCTCTTCAGCGCATTTTTCATTCTCGCAACCGTCGCGAGCGAAGCCGAGGCACGCCTCACCTACAAGGGCGGCGGCTATAAGAACAGCAGCTACAAGAGCAGCGCCCAAAAGAGCCGCGGCATCAAGCGCCGCGGTGGTGCATCTGCCAGCCGCACATGTCTGACGTCGTCGGCCCGCGCCCTTCTCGGCCGCATCGAGGGCCGTTTCGGCAAAGTGTCGATCGTCTCCACCTGCCGCCCGGGCGCTCGCATCCGCGGCACGGGCAAGCGCTCCAAGCACGCATCGGGCGAGGCGATCGACTTTCTCGCACCGCGCGGCCAGAAGGGTGAGCTGGTTCGTTGGCTGATGGCCAACCATCGTTCGGGGGGCATCATGACCTATCCCGGCATGAACCACATCCATGTCGACATCGGATATCGGTTCGTCTCGCTCGCAGGGCGCCGTATCCGCAGCCGCGCCTGACGGGCAATCGACCAAGACGCACGGCTATCGACCTGAAAGCGCCGCCAACCCGAGACCGGGGGCGGCGCTTTTTTTGTGAGGTCCAGGCCGCCCCACGCTCACAAATTCCCGGCCCATATGATCGCTGAGCCTGCCGTCGCTTTTCCGGCGTCAGCATGTATCGCTCGGGGCAATGGTTGCTGCGCGCAATTGCGCGTATAGTTCGCTTGCGAAGCTTCGAACTTGTCTTTCCGGAGGCCGTCATGGACACCGATCCACGCAGCACCATGCAACAGGCGCGCGCACCGCTGGCGGCCAAGGCGCGCGAGGCGATGGAGAAGCTGAACGACGAGGCGGGGCATCTGGCGATCTGGCTGCGCACCCAGGCCAACGCGCCTTCGCAGCGGCCCTGGTTCACGCACACGGGCGATGCAGACGCCGGCCAGATGGCGCAAGGCAAGGTCGCAGCGGGCCAGATGAAGGCCTCGCCGCATTTGTGGAAGTGGGCCGAGATCTCGCCCTATCTCGACAAGATCGCCCAGATTGCCGCCAACGCCGACGTGCCGCCCGTCGAGTTCGCCGAGCGCCAGCAGTTCCTTCTAGTCAATCCCGGCCTCGGGGGGCGACTGCAGGTCGCCTCCACGATCCGCTGCGCGGTCTCGATCTACAATCCCGGCGACCTCGCGCGCGCGCACCTTCACACGCCGAACGCGAGCCGCACGATCCTGTCCGACACCGGTGGCTACACCAACGTCGAGGGCGAGAAGATCCGTGCCGCGCGTGGCGATCTCATCCTCACGCCCAACGGCACCTGGCACGATCACGGCAACGACGACGACAAACCGGTCGTCTGGATCGACACGCTCGACTGGCCGATCCTGGAGTTCCTCGACTGCATCTGGCTCGACGAGCACGTACCCGCCGACGTAATCGATCCGCGCGCCAACGTGCCGATCCAGAAAGCTGTTCTGGCCGAGGGCTACTCGCACCGCGCTTACGCCCGTGGCGGTCTGGTGCCGAGCTTCCTGACGCACAATCGCGGCGCAGGTCACGGCGTCAGCCCGCACGTTCACTATCGCGGCAGCGACATTCGCGCCGCGCTCGATGGCCTGAAGGGCGAGAAGGGCGACGGCTACGAGGGTGTGGCCATCGACATCGTCAATCCCGTCAACGGCGCGCCGCTGTTCGCCACGCTCGGGTTCGGCGCGCAGATGATCCGCGCCGGCGAGGAAACGCTTGCCAAGCGCGAGACCTCGAACGTCGTCTACGTCGTCATCGAAGGCCGCGGACAGACCGAGATAGGCGGCCAAACTTTCGACTGGCAGGAGAACGACATCTTCGTGGTGCCGAACTTCCTGTGGCGCCGCCACGTCAACAAAGGGCCGAAGGACGCCGTGCTCTACACCATGCACGACCGCCCGCTGCTCCAGAAGATCGGCCAGCACCGCGTCCAGGGCCGCCGCCGCGACGGCAGCGTCGAGCAGTTGGTGGTTTGAGAAATCGCAGGGTCAACTGTCCCATTCGGCAGATCGAAGCGGGCGAGGCAGTTCAGGCCGCGCCGATTTACCGGGCGAGCGCGTCGATCGCCTCGGCGAGCGCGACATCGCGTTGCGACAGCCCGCCAGCGTCGTGCGTCGAAAGCGTGATGTCGACACGGTTCCAAACGTTGAACCATTCGGGATGATGGTCCTGCTTCTCCGCGAGCAGCGCCACGCGTGTCATGAAACCGAACGCGGCGTTGAAGTCGCCGAACGTGAACCTCCGCGCGATGGCATCCCGCCCAGGCACCAACTTCCAATCAGGCAGTCGCGCGGCGAGTGTCGCACGCTCCGCGTCGTCGAGCTTTGCGATCGCCATCAGTCACCTCCAACTGTCGCTCTGTGCGTCGTCTTCCATCTCGTAGTAGCTGCCGCGCAGTGGATACGTTGCTT
>CAMAYR010000124.1 GCA_945862355.1 Devosia equisanguinis
AGGCCACGAAACTTCTCCGAGGCTGGCTCGTTCCGCCTCGGGCGACGACCACAGCAACTATGAAAGCGCACGCGGTAGCGCGTCTTCCGCTCAAGGCCTGACGATGAGCGAGAATGGCACGCCTTCGGGCTCGAAATGCGAGGCAACGAGCTGATATGACGACCGAACTCGATATTTTTCTGCCGGGTGGCAAGACCGGTGTTCTGCTGCTCCACGACATTGGGGGATCGGCTGCGGAGTTGCGAGCCCATGCCCAGGCCCTCGGCTGGCGCGGCTACACGGTTCTGTGTCCGCAACTGGTTGCACTCGGGTCCTCTGGAGCCGCCGGACAGGGCGGGGCCGGGATGCTGGTCAGCGCGGCGGAGCAGGCGCTTGCGCGCCTTCGGGCACGTTGCGACAATGTCGTCGTCGTCGGCAACGCCTATGGCGGGATGCTGGCACTCGAGCTTGCTCGTCACAATTCCGCCGCCGTTCAGGCAGTAGTGCTGGCCGAGCCGCGTGCATGGCTACCTTCGATCCGCCTGCCCCTGCCGGCATCGCTGTCCGGCAGAATCAGCCAGTCGATGCTCGCCCGCGTCATCGGGGCGTCCCGCGGCCTTGGCCGTCAGGTGCGACCTGCGGTCGGCCTGATGGCGTCGATGGCGAGTGGCGCGTCCCAGACAGCTGCGACACTAATCGCACTTGGCGAGCTTCTAGACAGCGTTCATGCGGGACTGCCGTCCGTTCGGCAGCCCGTGCTCCTGCTGCACCGCTCCTCAGCCGCGCGCGCTGGCGTGAGCGGTTCGATAATGTTGCAGCGGCGCCTTGGCGGCAGGATAGAGAGCGTGATGCTCCCCGACGCCACGGCCTTGCTGGCCCAGCATGAGGAGGGCCCCGACCTGCTCGCCGACCGCACGGAGCGCTTCGTCGCCGCCGTGCTCGACGAGATCGAGACCCGTCGTGGGAACGAGGCACGCCGCCAGAAGGTTGCCGCCAGTCGCACGAGTGCGGCCTGACGATGCAGCCGGCCGGCACCCCGTCCGGGGCGCCGGTAGATGAAAGAAATCCGGGATTTCTCGATGAGCACGGGCACAGAAACCGGCACGTCGGGAAAACAAGAGCCGCCCGAGCTGGGTTGGCCCGTGCCCGATCATGAGAACGAGACGAGTTGAGCAAGATGAGTAACGGCCCACTGAAAATCATCGACCGAAGCACGCTTCACAAGGGCGGCCGAACGGGCGTTCTGCTGATCCACGGCCTCGGCGGCACGCCGGTAGAGGTCCGCTTCATCGCCCAGGGGCTGGCACGTGCCGGCTTCACTGTTCTTTGCTGCCAACTCGCCGGCCATTGCGCCACGGCGCAGGAACTGCGCAACGCGACCTGGCAGGACTGGCAGGCCAGTGTCGCCGCTGCCCACGATCGCTTGAAGCAGGAGTGCGACGTCATCATCGCCGGTGGTCTCTCGACAGGGGCTCTGCTGGCAGTCGACCTCGCCCACGCGCGACCCAGCGAAGTGCACGGATTGACGCTTTTCTCCCCCAGTATATACCTCGATGGCTGGGCGATGCCCTGGTACATGCAATGGCTGCATTACCTTCGCGCCGGCCCCATCCGCGTCGACTTCGACCTCACCGAGCGTCCGCCCTACGGCCTCAAGGACGAGCGCATCAGGGCGATGGTCGTCAACGGTATGCAGTCGGGCAACGCGAAGGAGACCGGCTTCTTCTTCACGCCGCTCTGGACAGTCCTGCAGTTCAACAAGCTCGCCGCCAAGGTGCGCCGCAAGCTGGGCGAGGTCGCCACCCCGACGCTCATCCTGCATCCGCGCCAGGACGATGTGGCAAGCCTCAAGAACGCGCTCGAGATCCAGAGAAAAATGGCCGGCATCGTCGAGCTCGTCGTGCTCGAGGACAGCTATCACATGATCACGCTGGACAAGCAGCGCCACCTCGTGCTCGACCGCACGACGGCCTTCGCACATCAGATCGAGCGCCAGGAACTTGGCCGGCGCCAACCCGTACCGCTCCAGGTCGCCGCGTCCACCCGCGCCGTCCGCGGACGCAGCATCTAAAGCCTGTGCGACCGCTAACGAAGTGGCCGTAGGGCGCTGATAAAAACAGAATATTGCTTCGAAGCCGATTTCGAAGTCACCGTGGACGCTCGGGCACTTCCGGGCCGCCCTATCAGGCGCAGGGCTTCCCAACGCCAAGGCAGGCTTTCCCCACCGATGCACTGGTCGTGCAGCCGGTGGCTCGTTGCGCCCCACGCGGGAGGCCGCGGCCGCGTGCGGCTGGCGCCGTGCCGTGCCACGTCACGACAACCATAATTTACCACTCAGCTACGAAGACTTACCTGGAAGTCTTAACTTCCATTGTGTAGGCTTAGCAATGCGTCCTGCCTATCGAGCAGGCCTCGGACCACCCCTTGCCGGCCCACGCCGGAGCTTGGGGACGTCTCGACGGACCGGCCGGGATGCACACGACCACGGATGGATCGGTAAACAGTTTGTCGTCTGCAGACGACGCCTCACTAGGGCCAAACCAGGGACAGGCGGAGCATGGACAAGGTCGTGGAGGGCGCGGGCCCGCGTCTTGCGGATGGCCGCGCGCTGAGCGAGGCAGAGCTGTTGCGGCTCGAGGGCGAATACTGCTCGCACGGCGATACTGTCCACTACACCAACCCGCCCAAGCTGTTCGAGAGCTGCGAAGGCTCCTACATGTTCGACGCGGCCGGCACGCCGTATCTCGACCTGCAGATGTGGTACTCCGCCGTCAACTTCGGCTACCGCAACGAGCGCCTGAACAACGCCGTGCGCCGCCAGCTCGACCGGCTGCCGCAGGTCGCCAGCCAGTACCTCCACCGCGAGAAGATCGAGCTCGCCGCCTGGATCGCGCAGGACGCGGAGCGCAAATTCGGCGAGAAGGGCCGCGTCCACTTCAACGTCGGCGGCAGCCAGGCCGTCGAGGACAGCCTCAAGCTCGTCCGCAACGCCAAGGGACGGAGCCTGATGTTCGCCTTCGAGGGCGGCTATCACGGCCGCACCCTGGGCGCGTCTGCGATTACCTCGTCCTACCGCTACCGCCGCCGCTTCGGACATTTCTCCGACCGCGCCCATTTCCTGCCGTTTCCCTATCACTTCCGCGGCCCCAAGGGCATGTCGAAGGAGGAATACGGCGAGCACTGCGTACAGAACCTCGCGCGGCTGTTCGAGAGCGAATACCAGGGCGTCTGGGACCCCAAAACGAACCAGTGCGAATACGCAGCATTCTACGTCGAGCCGCTGCAGGGCACCGGCGGCTATATCGTACCGCCCATGAATTTCTTCAAAGGCCTCAAGAAGATCCTCGACGAGCGCGGCATCCTGCTGGTGGTCGACGAGATCCAGATGGGCGTCTACCGCACGGGCAAGCTCTGGTCGATCGAGCACTTCGGCGTCACGCCCGATGTGCTGGTGTTCGGCAAGGCCATCACCAACGGCCTCAACCCCCTGTCGGGTATCTGGGCGCGCGAGGAGCTGATCAACCCGACGATCTTCCCGCCGGGCTCTACGCACTCCACCTTCAATGCCAACCCGATGGGCACCGCGGTCGCGCTCGAAACGCTGCGGATGGTCGAGGAGGCCGACTACGAGACCTCCGTCGCGGCCAAGGGCGCCTATTTCCTCGAAGGATTGAAGGACCTCGAGAAGCGTCACAAAATCGTCGGCGACGTCGACGGCCTCGGCCTCGCGCTGCGCATGGAGATCTGCGAGCCGCACGACAGCTTCACGCCGTCCAAGGCGCGCGTGGACCGCATGGTCGACCAAGGCCTCGCTGGCAACATCGAGGTCGACGGTCGCCGCTACGGCCTCGTCCTCGATATCGGCGGCTATTCCAAGAACGTGATCACGTTCGCCCCGAGCCTAGACATCTCTTACGGCGAGATCGACCTCGCCATGAAGCTTCTCGACCGGCTGCTTGCCGACGCGGGCAAGAACTGAGACAGCCGGAACGGGACGAGCCGAGATGACCAATGCGCCCGCCGAGCCGGAGATCATCGATCGCTCCATTTATCACGAGGGCGGCGATACCGGCATCCTGCTCATACACGGCCTCGGCGGCACGCCGATCGAGATGCGCTTCGTCGCCCAAGGTCTCGCGCGGGCGGGCTACACTGTGCTGTGCTGCCAGCTCGCCGGCCATTGCGGCACGGCCGACCAGTTGCGCCGTTCCCACCGCGCCGAATGGCGGGCGAGCGCGGAGGCGGCCCTCGACCGCTTGCGCGCCCGCTGCGGCACTGTTCTGGCAGGAGGGCTGTCGATGGGCGCCCTGCTCGCCCTGGACCTCGCCCAGCATCGCCCCGACCAGATCCACGGCCTCGTACTTTTCGCGCCCTCGTTCAAGCTCGACGGCTGGGCGATGGATTGGAAAAGCAGCTTTCTGCTGCCGCTGGTGCGCCCTTCGCCATGGCGATCCAACATCTACATGAAGGAGCGCGCGCCCTACGGAATCAAGGACGAGCGCATCCGCGCGTTCGTCGTGGGCAGCATGCAGAGCGGCGATTCGAGCGCTGCTGGCGTATTCTCCACGCCCTTGCACTCTTTCGCACATTTCAGCGCGCTGTCCGCCGAGGTGAGACGCAAGCTCGGCAAGATCACGGCGCCGACGTTGATCCTGCATCCGCGCGAGGACGACATGGCGAGCCTGGAGAATGCCGTCATGATCCAGAACCGCCTCGCCGGTCTCGTCGAGCTAGTCGTGCTCGACGACAGCTATCACATCATCACGCTCGACCGGCAGCGCCACGTCGTTGTCGATCGCACGATCGCTTTCGTGCGCGGGCTGGAACGAGAGCGCGGTCGCCAGGAGCAGCACCAGGCGCCACGCCAGCGCAACAGCGCAGAGTAGAGCGCGCGCGAAAAGTGCGCGATGTGTCACCCTCGCGCCGCATTTCATGGTAGTTCTCACAAGTACTTCGCTCGCAGGTCGTCTTCTCATTCTGCAGCGACTGCTTTAGCCTGAGCGGGTTCCTCGAAAGCGAGGGCCATGACGCCATCACGCAACTGCGGCGTGTCGATCGCCGATATAAATCACGCAGGGGGACGCTTTGGCTTCCTGCTGATCCATCGCCTGGGCGGCGTACCCGCCGACGTCGGCTATGTGGCCGACGGTCTGGCGCGCGCGGGATATTCGGTGCTCTGTCCGTTGCTCTATGGTCACGGCGGCTCCCGCGCACTGCTCGCCGCTACGACATGGCGACAATGGTATGAATCGGTCGGTGAGGCGCACACTGCCCTTGCCGAGCGCTGCGACACGATCGTCGTCGGCGGTCTCGGCGTCGGTGCCCTTCTCGCCCTGGAGCTCGCCGTCGAGCGGCGCGAGCGCGTCGATGGTCTCGCACTTTTTGCTCCGACCTTCTGGCCGAACGGTTGGGCGATGCCCTGGTACGGCAACGCGCTGAGACTGGTCGGCAGCAAGCGCCTGGCGGATTTCATCCGCTTCGACGAGCGCCCACCTTTCGGCATCAAGGACGATGCGTTGCGTGCGGAGATGCTCGCCTCCCAGGCACGTGACGGACGGCCGATGGAGGATATACTCGGCCGGTCGGGCGGCGCGCTTCTGGAGGTCAAGTGGCTGGCCGGCCATGTCAAGCCGCGCCTTCGGCTGGTGAAACAACCCAGCCTCATCTTCCATCCCCGCCACGACGACCGCAGCGCGCTGTCGGCCAGCCAAGGCCTGCAGCGCCGGCTCGGTGGCGCAGTCGATCTGATCGTGCTCGACGACAGCTACCACCTCGTGACCAGCGACCGCCAGCGCGCGCTGGTACTCGAGCGCGTCCTGGAGTTCGCCGAGGCGCTGCCCGAGCTCGCCAGCTGCGGTGCACCCGAGCATGCCGACTGAACTCTCCATTGACTGAGCCGCCGCCTTGGTCTTTGCCTGCCGGTGTATCAACTCCAGCCGGGAGCATTCCCCGATGGCAGACAACGCCGAAGGCTCAGACCGCCGCATCGAGGCAACGCAATGGTTCGAAACCCTGCGCGACGAGATCTGCGCGGGCTTCGAGACACTAGAGCGCGAATTGCCGGGCGACGCGCCGCGATCGCCCGACGCCGCCGAGACCGGCCGCTTCGTGCGCACCCCGTGGCAGCGCACCGATCACACGGGCGCTGCCGGTGGCGGCGGAGTCATGAGTATGATGAGCGGTCGCGTATTCGAGAAGGTCGGCGTGCACACGTCTACCGTTTTCGGCGAATTCGCACCGGAGTTCCGCGCGCAGATTCCAGGTGCCGACACCGACCCTCGCTTCTGGGCTTCCGGCATCTCGCTGATCGCCCACCCCGTCAACCCATGGGTGCCGACCGTTCACATGAACACCCGCCACGTCGTCACCACCAAATGGTGGTTCGGCGGCGGCGCCGACCTGACGCCGATGCTCGACGCGAAGCGCACCCAGGCCGACGCCGACACCGTCGCCTTTCACGCGGCAATGGAACAGGCCTGCAGGCCGCACGCGATCGCGGATCATGCGCGCTACAAGACATGGTGTGACGAGTACTTCTACCTGCCCCACCGCAAGGAGATGCGCGGCATCGGCGGTATCTTCTACGACTATCTTACACCGGATGCCGCGCAAGGCGGTTGGGACGCCGCACTCGACTTCACCAGAGACGTTGGCCGCGCATTCCGCGATGTCTACCCGCTGATCGTGCGTCGCAACTGGACGACCCCCTGGAGCGAGGCTGAGCGCCACGAGCAGCTTGTGCGCCGCGGTCGCTACGTGGAGTTCAACTTGCTCTACGACCGCGGCACGATATTCGGACTGAAAACAGGCGGGAACGTCGCCTCGATCCTGTCCAGCATGCCGCCCGTGGTGCGGTGGCCTTAGTGGGCGATCGCCCGATATCGAACGCCGGGGGAGAAAATCGCCGCGGAAATAGAGGCTTCGGGTCATTTCGTCGTTTTCATTTCCGCCGGATGGCCTCTGGTTTCCCTCGAATTCTTAGTGCCAGAGCGGGAGCTGGCGGTAGCGCGGATGCGAGCTTCGGCAATGGTATCCCAGCCCCGATACGCCGCGCGACAATGCCTGCACGTTACCCCGTTGGCCGGAAAATGTTTTCCTGGACCACCTTGCAAGTATGCCGCAGTTGAACCATTATTGCTCAGTTTCGGGCGGCCCACCGGCCCGGCGGAGACTGCAGAGCCTACTGAGAATTTGTACGCCTATGTGATTCGATCTCTCGAAATTCTCGCTTTCACCGACAACCGTCCGGCCGACGTGAAACTCGCGGCCGGGGATAGAATTGTCCATGCGGCCGCTCCATCAAACCCTCCCCCCGGGTCCAAGGAGACTTCGCATGCGGCAGACCGGAACGGTCAAGTTTTTCAACCAGTCCAAAGGTTATGGCTTTATCACCCCAGATCAGGGCGGAAAGGACGTGTTTGTACACGTTACAGCCGTGGAACGGTCGGGCGTCGGCACCTTGGACGAGGGCACGCGAGTATCCTTCGACACCGAGCCGGACAAACGCGGCAAGGGCCCCAAAGCCGTAAACCTGCAACTGGCAGGTTAGCAGACCGGCCAATTCTCCCGCCCTCGCGCGATCCATCCTCGAACTGACGCGAAGTTGCAACGCCCGCGCTGCAAAGCGACTGACCTTGTGCATTTCATCCCCACGACCGCTTTGCGTAGTGCATCGAGTTGGGCAGAGTGCAGCACACGCCAACCATGCCTCTGGGAGATCGAACACAATGTCGAAAACGAAGGCGTCCAAAACGAAGGCAATCGCCGTCACGCTGGCCAGCGCATTTCTCATTGCCGGCGCATCCGGCGCCAGCGCGCAGTGCGTAAACAAGGCTGGCGAGGGGACGGGCGGCAACAAGGATTCCGCGATGTTCCAGGCTTACGAGGCCATTCTGCAGGCGACGAGCTGGCCAATGTGGTCGCAGTGGATGGCGTCGAGCCAGAAGGTCGGCGTGGCCCCTGGCTATACGGTCAGCAAGTTGTCGTCCAAATGCTCCGCTGGCGGAATTGGCCAGGTCTGCCGGGTTCAAGCGACGCTTTGCCGGAAGTAATGCGCCAGTGACGGTCGGCGGCTTACCCGCCGTTCGCTGCATTTTGCAGATCTGAACGCGGCTCGGCCCGGCCCGGCCGCGTTTAATTTTGGCCGCCCTTTATTCGCCCACGCTCAAATTTGGCCTCTGCCGCATCGCCATTGAGGCTGCCCTACACTGCGCGAAGCGTTCCATTGCGAGCGACCTCCCCTCAGGCATCCCTTCCGTGATGTTGCACGGGATGATCGGCATCACGCGCCGCGTCCTGCGTGCCTTGCCGGCGACACTGCCGGCGAAATTTGGATCGGGCGGTCCGTAGACGCGAACGTTTTATTCACGGTGTCCGGGCAAAACTGCTAGCTGTTGCTTCAACAAGGTGTCCTCACAACGCTTGGGGTTCGGGTCATGATCGGACGCACGGTATTCGCACTGGCAGTCGGCATCGCATGCTTGTCGACGACGCCGCAGGCAGCGTTCGCGCAGCAGGGCTTCAGCCTTGCCCATCCAGCCTCGGCTTACTACCGCGGCGCCGGCCGCAAGCGCGTCGTTCGCGGCCCGCAGGTCCGCGGCTTCCAACAGCGTCGGGTAGGGGGCTACTCTTTCGGCGCCGCCGACACCATCAACACCTACGGGAATGTCCGCTCGATGTTCGGCGGCAACAATGTCTACCGCGACTTCCAGGCCGACCGTCAGACGCGCTTTGGACCTTTCGATCATGGCTTCTTCTTCGATTCCGGCATGGGCGGTCGGGGCGGGTACTCGCCCTACCCCAATTGATCGCGCTGCACGCCGTCGCCCCTTTGCGCAGCATGTAATCGTTCGGACCATGGCCCGACGGTGAGACTGCTCGTATTGATCGCGCAACGTTGCATCGAATCCACAATTGAGCCCTTCGATACCCTAGCCGCATTCGCCGCGCCGCCCTAATATGCCGCCAAGCTTCCGCATGGGCAAACCAGTGTTCTGGACCACGTGACGTGCCTGCAAACCTGACGCAGCACGGGAATGGCACCGGAATCGTCTGCGGTGCGGGGCAACGTCGGCGCGTCGAGCCGGTTTTGGAGGGTAGTCGGAGCATGAAAAGTCATAAGTCGCTTGCGGCACTCGCTGCCGCGGTTGGTCTGTCGCTGGTGACTGTCGGCGAGGCATCTGCCGCTTGCACGCGCCTCGCGTTCTCCGTCAACGACTACGGCAAGGACGGGCCGACCCGCGACGCGAAGAACCTGCTCGACAAGTACATCGCCAAGTGGACCGCAGACCGCAAGATCAAGGGTCACACGGTAGGTCCCAAAGCGGTGAGCTGCGAGTTGTTCATCGACCTCATCGTGTTCGACGAATTCACTTGCAAAGCCGAGGCGACGGTGTGCTGGAACGGCCCTCTTCCTCCCGGCCACAAGTCCGACGGCTCTGCGACGGGACCGACCCTGAACAAGGCGGCGAGTAAGGCTCCGGCCAAGTCCACGAGCCCTGTGCCGGCGTCTGCGGCAAAGCCCGCCGCGCGCGCTCCTGCAGCAATCTCGACGGGGTCGGTGAAGCCGGCGCCAGCAAAGGCTGCACCGCCAGCCGCGGCACCGGCCGTCGCTGCGCCCGCCCGAGTTCCTGCTGCAGCGCCTACCCCCGTCGCCGCTCCCCCGGCTCCGGCCTCTGCAGCACCGGTGGCAGCACCGGCAGCAAACTAGTGGTCCCTCCTGATGCGTGGTACCCCCTGCAGGGACGCAAGCATCATCCAGAAGAACGATCTAAGCGGCGGTCTTTGCTGCGCATTTTTAAACGCTTGAAGACTTCCGCCAGAAATTGTGCCCTGAAATAGAGCGTTGGCGAGCGATACCGAGGCCGTCGCGCAAGTGGTGGCGGCGGTACCTCGTCGTCCGCAAGGACGCTCGATCATGCACTCCCGGCCCACCGAAAGGTTAACTTCCCTGGTCCTGTGGTGGTCCTGTGGTGGGCCGGGAACACACCTTGGTTTGCGTGCAGCCGCCACACCAACCCTGCGCGCACATAACTCCAAACCAAATGCCCGAGGAAGGATCGAACATTTGGTTTTCCGTTGTAAGTAGGAGCTGGTGACAGCCAAATCGGGCCGTCGCAGCCACGGCGGCCATCAAGCCGTTTCAGCTGCCGCCCATGTGTAGATGCCCGGTCCGGCCCGCACATCTTTTGGACGCGAGCGCTAGCCTGGAGCACCTTGCCCACATGCCCGCCGAACGGCGCCAAATCCAGGACACCACTGCCTATCTGCTCCTCGTCGTGACGGCGATGTGCTGGGCGGGAAATCACGTGACCGGAAGGTGGATGGCAGCAGATACGCCACCTGTCCCGCCAGGGGGCCTCTCCGTCATGCGCTGGCTGCTGGCAGCCGCGATCTTGTTGCCGTTCGCTTGGCGCGGCATCGTCGCGGACTGGCCGGCATTGCGGCAGCGGGCCGGTTCGATGATCTTCCTCGGATTGCTCGGCGGGGCCGGCTTCAGCTTCACGCAATACTATGCCCTGCGCCACACCAGTGTGGTCAACGTCGGTATCATGAACTCGATCGGACCGGCGTTCATCATCCTGGCCGGCATGACGATTTTCCGCGACCGCGTGCGCCTGCCGCAGCTGGCCGGCATCGCCGTATCTCTGGCCGGAGTTCTGGTCATCATACTGCGCGGCGACCCTGCCGTGCTTGCAAGCCTCGGTTTTAATGTCGGCGATCTCATCGCCCTGGCCAACATGGCAATTTTCGCCGTCTACAGCGCCTGCTTCAGACTTCGTCCCGCCGTCACGGGGATGACGTTCATGACCGCAATGAGCGTTCTGGCAGCTCTCGGCAGCGTCCCGGTTATGGCGATAGAACTCATGACGGGAGAGGTGATCCGCCCCTCCGGCCCGACCATCTTCGCTGTGATCTACACCGGCTTGTTTACCAGCGTGATCGCCTATCTCGCCTGGAACGCCGGGGTCGCACGCCTTGGTCCGCAACGTGCCGGGGCGTTTCTCCATCTCGTACCGCTGTTCGGCGCGCTGCTGTCCCTCCTGCTGCTCGGCGAGGCGCCGCACCCTTATCACGGCGTCGGTCTGCTGCTGATCGTCGCCGGCGTGACGCTGGCCGCAAGGCCGGCTCAACGCTGAACGAAGCGCCAGATCAACTGCAGCGCGAATATCCGCACGAGCGGCATACCCAACAGCCCTCCTGCTTGACCAATTCGGGCTGCGAGCAACGCGGACAAAGGGATGCACGCCGACCCGATGCCTCCCCCAGATCCTGCGCAGCAGACCTGGGAAACGGCCACGTGGTCTCCCCCTCCTGCAAACCCGGCCCCACCGCAGCCGCTTCCCGTCGCACCGAGAAATCGGCAGGCTGACCGCCGCCTTCGCGCTGCAGGAAGCCCGTGCGCAGCATGTGCCCCTCGATCACCTCACCAATCGCAGCGAGCAGGCTCGGCACATAGCGCCCCCCGACCCAATGACCGCCTTGAGGATCGAACACCGCCTTCAACTCCTCCACCACGAAGGCGACGTCGCCACCACGGCGGAACACCGCACTGATCATCCGCGTGAGCGCCACCGTCCAGGCGTAATGCTCGAGGTTCTTCGTGTTGATGAAGATCTCGAACGGCCGGCGGCGGCCATCGCGCTCGATGTCGTTCAGCGTGATGTAGATCGCGTGATCGCTGCCCGGCCACTTCAGCTTGTAGGTGAAGCCGGCGAGTGCGGGTTCGCGCTCGAGCGGCTTGGACATGTAGACGACGCCGTGACCGGCCTGCTGCGCGATGGGAACCGTTGATGCTGTCTGTGGTGCCGTCGCCACAGGGGCATTGGGTGTCGCGCGCAGCATCGCCGCCGCCTCGATCGCCGGCACTCCGGGCATTTCCGTAGCGCTTTTGCTGGCGTCACCTCGCGCCCGCGGCTCTCCCGAAGCCGTCAGGACCGCCCCCGTAACCGCATTGGGCCGGAACGTGGTGCACCCCTTCAGCCCGAGGTCGTAGGCCTCGAGATAAACGTTCTTGAAATCGTCGAAAGACAGATCGACTGGACAGTTGATCGTCTTCGAGATCGAGCTGTCGACATGGCGCTGAAGTGCCGCCTGCATCTCCAGGTGCTCCCGGGGAGACAGCGCGCCTGCCGTAACGAATGGCGGCTCGGTCGCGTCGCTACGGGCTGCTTCCCCCGGCTCTGTCGATGTCGGGACATACCGCTTGTGGAGCGCATAGGCGAAGTCGGCGATCCTCTCCTCGTGCGTGTTGCCATCCAGATCTCGGAACCGGCGCGTGTACTCGAGATCGAAGATCGGCTCCACACCGCTCGAGACATTGCCAGCGAGAAGCGAGATCGTCCCTGTCGGAGCAATCGAGGTCAGGCAACCGTTGCGCAAGCCATTGTCGGCAATCGCCTCCCGCACGTCAGGCGGCAGCGTCGCGATATTGGGCGCAGCGAGCAGCCGGTCTCGATCGCAAAGTGGAAACCGCCCCTTCTCAGCCGCGAGCGCTGCGCTGGCCAGGTAGGCGGCACGCTCGATCGCGGCCATCACCTCCCCAGTCGTGCACACCGCATCACTGGAGCCATAGCGTTGGCCGAGAAGGACGAGCGCGTCGGCAAGCCCGGTGACACCCAGGCCGATGCGGCGCTTGGATTTCGCCTCCTTTTCCTGCGCCGGCAGGGGGTAACCCGACACGTCGATGCAGTTGTCGAGAAAGCGCACGGCGAGCCGCACGCGCTCCTCGATACCGGCGATGTCGAGACGGGCGCGCGGCGTAAACGGCGCCTCCACCAGCCGCGCCAGGTTGATCGACCCCAGCAGGCACGCACCGTAGGGCGGCAAAGGCTGCTCGCCACACGGATTGGTCGCGTTGATCGTCTCGCAGTAGGCGAGATTGTTGCGAGCATTGATACGGTCGATGAAGATGACACCGGGCTCGGCATAGTCGTAGGTCGCCCGCATGATGCGATCCCACAGCGCACGAGCCGGCAGCGTGCGCCAGGTCCTGCCGCCGAAAGCAAGGTTCCACGGCTGATCCTGGCGCACGGCCTGGACGAAGTCGTCGGTCACCAGCACCGAAAGATTGAAGTTCCGCAGCTTGCCCTGCGCCGACTTGGCGTCGACAAAGCGCTCGATGTCGGGATGATCGCAACGCATCGTGCCCATCATCGCGCCGCGCCGTGCGCCCGACGACATGATGGTGAGGCACATCGCGTCCCACACATCCATGAAGCTGACCGGTCCGGAAGCATCCGAGCCAGTCGAGCGCACCGGCGCTCCTTGCGGACGCAGCGTCGAGAAATCATGTCCGATGCCGCCGCCCTGCTGCATCGTCAGCGCGGCCTCCCGCACGTTCTCGAAAATCGAGGACAGATCGTCCTCGATCCGGCCCATGACGAAGCAGTTGAAAAGCGTGACGCGTCGCCCGGTGCCCGCCCCCGCGATGATCCGCCCCGCCGGCAGGAAAGTGAAGTCCGAAAGCATCCCGTGAAAGCGCCTGGCCCATCGCTCGCGGACCCGCGCGCCCCCCTTCTCGGCTGCCGCGACCGCCCGCGCCACCCGCCACCAAGTCGCCTCGACGTCGGCGTCGATCGCCCCGCCATCAGCGGACTTGAGCCGGTACTTGCTGTCCCAGATCCGGCGGGCGACCGGCGCCAACTCGAACGGGTGGGGATATGTGCTCACGCGGGAACTCTGAATGGTCTGAGACACGACCCGGCGATTCCTACTCTCGCTACCTTCGAAAGTCAATCATTGTTCTTTTTATGTTTCTATTTTGTTTCAGACACGGCGGCGGAGAGAGCCATCTTCGCGCTGGCGGGAAGTGGGGGCGGATGGCGCGCCCGCGCGGCCTCCTGGATCAGCCGAAGCGTCGCTTCCTCGATGCGGCTCTCGAGTAGCGCGCGAAACGTGCGCCGGTCGAGCCCCGGCGGGATCGGCTCGAGGAACTCGACCACGATCGTGCCGGGATAGCGCATCAGGCTCCGGCGCGGCCAATACAGGCCCGAGTTGAGCGCCAGCGGCACACACGTCTGCCCGAGTGCCTCGTAGAGGGCGACGATGCCCGGCTTGTAGTCGGGCGGCGCTCCTGGCGGGGTTCGCGTCCCCTCGGGAAAGATCACGATCTCGCGGCCTTGCGCGATCCGCTCGCGGCCTGTGGCCAGCATCGCCTTCAACGCCACGGCGGCCCGCTCACGGCTGACGATGATGTGCTCGAACTTGCGACAGAACCAGCCGTAGAGCGGAATGAGAGCCAGCTCCGCCTTCAAAACGACGGCCGGATCCTGGAACAGCGGGATCAGCCCGAACGTATCCCAGGCCGACTGGTGCTTGGCTGCGACGAGACACGCACCTGCCGGAAGATTGGTCCGCCCGCGCACCTCAAGCCGCGTCCCCGCGATCAACCGAAGCAGCCACACGCACGTCAGCCCGTGGAGCCTGAGACCCGCCATCGCCCAGCGCCGGGGGCCGAGCAGAAGCGGACTGCCGACTACCAGGAACAGCGCCGTCGCGATGTAGAACGCGATCGCGAAGGCGAGCGAGCGGACGAGGATGATCGCGTTGCGGAGTTGTTCAGGCATCTGGCGCCAGTCTGCAGCGGATAGCGATGAGTTGGCTTTCTCAGCACACTTTGCCCCGTCGCGCTATGGCTGGCAGCGCGGCCCACTTTCAGCCCCGGAGGCGAGAGCCACTCGATGCCAGATCCGCCAACCTGCCCCGCCTCGACGGCCGCCGATCAGCTTCGTTGCGCTGCTTTCGTGGTCTCGCCCCAGCCGAGAGGCTGCACGATGCTGCTGGCAGCGCAACGCACGTAGGTTGCCAGCAGTTTCACGTACTCTCCTGCCAGCAACCGCGCGACGCCCGGCCTGAGCCACCAAGCCCCCTGGCTGAGGAACTTCGGCTGCACGGCAAAAGCCTCGAACTCCACATCCGGCATCTCTCGCCTGAGTT
>CAMAYR010000125.1 GCA_945862355.1 Devosia equisanguinis
ATCGACGATGCATTCATCTCCAAGCTCGTGCTGGTCGCCCCTGTCGGCGTAAAGCTCGGCGGCCCGACCGATCGCGATATCGCCGACATCTGGCTGATGCACCCCGAAAAGGTCGCAGCCCTCAAATGGCACGATCTGGCCAAGGGCAAGCGCGACTTCGCGAGTATGTCCGACGAGAAGCTCGCCGTGATCGCGCGAAATACGGAAACCACGGCCCGCTTCTGCTGGGAGCCGTACATGCACAATCCCAAGCTCAAGCACCGCCTGCATCGCGTTGCCGTGCCGACGCTTCTGATCTGGGGCCAGAACGACGGTATCGTGAAGGCCGACAGCTACGCCAAAGGCTATACCGAGCTGATCCGCGGCGCCAAGCTCAGCGTAATACCTAACGCCGGGCACTTGCCTCACATCGAGCAGCCAGTAGCATTCATGAAATTGCTCGACGGATTCTTCTGACGAGCACAGCCATTCAAGGCCTTCAGGGGCTTGCAGCCCCGACCTACATTACGGGAGAAAGAGCATGGAATCCTGGTACTTCACCGAGATGCCTTACCCTCATCTGCCGCCGATCGAGACGCTCGACAACATGCGCGTGGCGATCCCGAACCGGCTCTACGATCCCCGGATCGGCGCTGACCTCTATCACCGCTATCTCGACGAGTACCTGGAAGCCGACGACGTCGGCCTCAACATGATGGTGAACGAGCACCATCAGACCGCGACCTGCCTCGACACCTGCGCGCCGCTGAACCTCGCCATCCTTGCGCGCCAGTCACGCAAAGGCCGGCTGATGATACTCGGCAATCCCGTCGCCAATCGCGGCGACCCGGTCCGCATCGCCGAGGAGATGGCGATGATCGACGTCATTAGCCGCGGCCGCCTCGAGGCGGGCTTCGTGCGCGGCGTGCCCTACGAGATCCCCGCCGCCAACACCAATCCGACCCAGACGCTCGAGCGCGTCTGGGAGGGCATCGACCTCGTCACCCGTGCCTGGAAGAGCCACGACGAGCCCTTCAACTACGAGGGCCGCTTTTTCCATCGTCGGCTCGTCAACGTCTGGCCGCGGACCTGGCAGCAGCCCCACCCGATGATCTGGGTGACCGGCTCATCCGACTTACCCAACATCCGCAAGGTGGCCGCCCACGGCTTCGTGTTCGCGACGTTCCTTCAGCCGCACTCCAAGGTGAAGGAGATGTTTGCCGCCTATCGCGCCTCCTTCAAGGACACGGGCCTGCCCGGCGGCGGCGGCGTCGCCTACATGCCGTTGGTGTTCGTGGGCGACACCGAGCGCGAGGCGGAGGAGGGCGCACGCGAGCTGACTTGGTATCTCCACGTCAAGACCGAACCGCAGTTCGGCAACCCGCCCGGCTACGTCGACATCGCCACCAACGTGCAGGCGCTGAAAGGGGCATTCGCCGGTCGCTCCGCGGCCATGCGCGCCCGCGGCATGGAGTATCTGCGCGATGAGGGCATCATGTGCTACGGCACGCCCGATCAGGTCGTGAAGCAGATCAAAACTCTCTACGAGAAGGTCGGCGGCTTCGACCACCTGCTGATGATGATGCAGGCGGGCTACATGTCCAACGCGCGAACGGTCTCGAACATTCGCATGTTTGCCAAGGAGGTCATGCCGCAGATCAAGGATCTGCCCCGCGTGGTCTCCCGGCCCTGGGTCGAGACCCTGGTCGAGACGCCGAAGACGCAGGCCGCCGAATAGAGCCCGTCGCACGCGCCGCCTCGATAATTGCAGCGGCGGCTCCCTGGAGCCGCCGCTATCGTTCTTATACGACACGCACCTCACTCTGCCGCCGGACGGCCAGCCGCCCTCTTACCGCTTGGCCTGCAGCACCTCACGCACGCGCGATGCCAGGGCGCACCGCGAGCGTTCGCGCTACGAGCTTTTGCAGCTCCTCTCCGGCCATCGGCGCGAATTCCGCGTTGGCCTTGCCGATGTCGGCCAACAGCTCGGGATCCTTCGTCGTCTTGTCGAAACGGCCAGCCGCATGGCGGGAACCCCAGGCGTCGTGAGAATGGATCGCCCGATCTCCCCCCCGCTCATGTAGAATTCCAGCAGCGCCTTGTCCTCCGCCGTCCGCCCCAGTTCTACCGCGGCGGGAACATTCGGCAACTCCGGCGACCGCACACTAGTGTACTGCACGAGGATGTTGATCCGTTTGTCGTCCAACCACTTCTTGCGATTGATTTTCAGCGTATTCCACGTCGTGCACGAGCCGTCGACCTCGCCCCGCTCCATCGCCAGCAGTGCCTCTGTCGAACCCTTGTAGCCGCTGACGATCTTCAACTTGAGCCCCGAAGCAAAGGCGAGCACGCGCGGATAGTTGTCCAGTGCGGAACCCGGACCGCTGGAAGCCAGCAGGATCTCGCTCGACCTGGCGTCCTCGATGCTGCGGGCCTTGGAGGTATGCCAGGTCAGCGTCACCTCGACGCTCGTGGAGAGCCGTCCCAGCCAGTTGAACTCAGCCGACTTGTACTGAATACCCGGCGTGCCCATTGCTTCGCCGATGGCGAGCGTCTGCGACAGCATGCCCAGCGCCGTGCCGTCGCGCGGTGCGACCTTGAACAGGTGATTGGCCGCGTTGAGACCGCCAGCACCCGGCATCGTCTGCACGATGACGATCGGATTTCCCGCGATATGGCGCCCGCAATGCCGCGCGAACAGTCGTGTGTCGAAGTCGTAGCTGCCGCCCGGTGTGAAGCCGGAGACGACGCTGATCGTCTTTCCCTTGTAGAAGCCATCTGCTCCCTGGCCGACGACCGGCGAGGCCACGCAAGCGAAGGCGACGCCGCATACCAGTGCAGCAGATAGCCGATCCACCGTATTGCGGATCACGCCCGCTCCTCATATGTGCTGTCTTACCGCGCCACTGGCTAGTAACTTTGGCCGCAGCATACGATAGAACGCGGCCCGGAACGATCCGCCAAGCCGATCCGTCACTTCGCGGACCAAATAAGGGCAAACCAGGGAGAGACGTATGAACCAAGTGAGGTCGAACCAAGTGAGTTCGATTGCTGCAAGCTTTGCACTCGTAGCGGCAATTGGCGTGATCCCAGCCTCGGCAGACCCCGTGGCCGATTTCTACAAGGGCAAGACGATCACCGTTCTGGTGCCGATCGGCCCCGGCGGCACCTACGATCTTTACGGCCGCCTCGGCGCCGAGATCATGCAGAAGCATCTGCCGGGCAATCCGCAAGCAATAACGCAGCTCATGACGGGCGGCGGTGGCGCCGTCTCCACGAACTACATCGCGAACCGCGCGCCGAAGGACGGCACGTCGCTCATCTCCCTTCACGGCAGCATGCCCCAGAACCAGGTGCTGGGCGCAACCGGCGTCACTTACGATCTCGCCCAGTTCCTGATGATCGGCCAGTTCACGCCACTCAACTCATCTCTCACCGTTTTGCGCGCGTCTTCCCCCGCCCACACCATCGAGGACGCCAAGAAGCACGAGGTCGTGCTCGGCTCCACCGGCCAGGGCTCCTATCAGTACCACCTGCCGATTCTGCTCAACAAACTCGTCGGCACGAAGTTCAAGGTGGTGCTCGGCTATCGCGGCATCGGCGAGCAGAACCTCGCGATGGAGCGCGGCGAGATCATGGGCCGCGGCGGCACTGTCGTGAGCTGGGCCATCACCGAGGCCCATTGGGTCAAGGAGAACAAGCTCGTCCACCTCGTTCAGGTCGGCGCCAAGCGGGCCAAGGGCTACGAGGACGTGCCGATGGCTACCGATCTTGTCACCAACCCCGATCACAAGAAGGCGTTCGATCTCGTGTCCGCCGGCTCGCTCATGGGCCGCTCGCTGGCTGGCTCGCCGGGCATTCCGGCAGACCGTGCCAAGGCGCTGCGCGCAGCTTTCATGGCCGGCATGAAGGATCCCGAGATCCTCGCCAAAGCCAAGTCCATGAAGCTTGATCTCGACCCGCACCCCGGCGAGGAGCTCCAGGCACTGGTTACGCGCATTCTTTCGACACCAAAACCGGTCGTCGATCTCGTCAAGGAGTCGATCGGCACGGCACCGGAGAAGAAAAAGAAGTAACGCCGGCGACGATCAGGATTGCAGCAGCCGGACTCGACGTCAGGCACGATGTGCCCTTTAGTGTGTCTCTTCCGGCTGCTCCCAATCCAACCTACGGATTCACTTTATGTCGACCAAGCTTCTTCTCCGCGGCGGTCTCGTCTATGACCACGATGGCGACGTGCATAAGCCTGCCGCCGCCGACATCCTGATCGAAGGCAGCACCATTGCGGCAGTGGCGCCGTCTCTACCGCCGGAACGCACTGCCGGCGCCCGCGTGCTCGATGCACGCGATCACATCGTCATGCCGGGCCTCATCAACGCCCACTATCACAGCCACGACACGCTTTGCCGCGGAATGTTCGAGGAGCTGCCGCTCGAGTTCTGGCTGCTCTATACGCTGCCTATGGGCGGCAACCGAAGCAAGACGGAAGTCCGCCTGCGCACGTTGGTCGGCGCGCTCGAGGCGATGCGCTGCGGGATCACGACGCTGCAGGACATGCTGGGCCTCATCCCGTTCAGCGACGACAACATCGACACCGTCCTCGACGCCTATGCCGAAATCGGCCAGCGTGTCGTGTTCTCGCCTATGGTCTCCGACATTCCCGCCATCGGCATGGTCCGGCATCGCGACCTGCTGCCACCCGACATCCAGGAAATGATCGGCACGCGCACGCTGGGATCGGCCTCCGAGCAGATCGCGTTCCTCGATTCGCAGATCAAGCGCCGCCCCGCCGGTGGCACACTGCACTGGGCTTGCGCCCCGTTCGCCCCCCAGCGCGCCACGCCAGAGCTTCTGGCGATGTGTACGGACTTCGCCGAGCGACACGACCTGGCCATCTACACCCACGTCTACGAGACGCGCGGCCAGGCCGTCCTCGCCCGCGAGGCCTACCGCGATCACGACGGCTCGTTCATCAAGTACATGAAGTCGTGCGGCATGCTGAACCGCCGGCTCAACATCGCCCACTCGGTGTGGCTGGCGCGCGAAGAGATGGACATGATGGCCGCCGCCGATGCCGGCGCGGTGCTAAACCACAACTCGAATCTGAAGCTCAAGAGCGGTATCGCCCCGATCCTCGACATCCGCGAATCCGGAATGCGCGTCGGGCTGGGCTGCGACAACTGCTCTGGCTCCGACGTGCAGAACATGTTCCAGTCGATGAAGGCCTACTGCATGCTCGCCGCCGTGAGCGACCCTGCCCCCGGCCCTCATCTGGCCCACGAGGCCTTGCGCAACGCGACCCTCGGCAGCGCCCGCTCAGCCCTGCTCGATGGCCAACTCGGCGCGATCAAGCCCGGCTACAAGGCCGATCTCGTGCTGCTAGACATGAAAGATACGGCCTACCTTCCCTACAACAGCGCCGCGCGCCAGCTTGTCTACACGGAGACCGGCCGAAGCATCGACAGCGTCATCATCGACGGCCGCGTCGTCATCGAGAACCGCAAGGTGATGACCATCGACGAGGACGCTCTGCGTGCGGAGGTCACCGAGCTGATGAAGAGCTTCGTGCCCGAATACGAGGCTATGGTAAAATCGCGCGCGGTGGCACTACCCTTCCTCACCGAGGCCCACAACAGAGTGTGGGCCACTCCCCTCGAGCTGCATCGCTTCCTGACGCGCACGACCTATCGGTCCTGACGCGCCGAGCCAGCCACTCGGCTCCCATTTCCACCCGCCCACTGATACCTCCCAACTCAGGTTCGACCCTTGGTCGAACCTGAGTTGGGAGGTATCCCGCGCGCAGGGTTAGTATGGCCGCTGCGCGCAAGCAAAAGCTGATACCGGCTCACCGCCTCGACGCTCGAGTCGATCCTTCGGTGGGCCGGTATCAGCCCTCTCACATCACAACAGCGGCCGGGCCTGCCGCACCATCTCGGTCGCGGCCGGAAAGTCGATCTTGCCCGAGCCGAGCACCGGGATCGCAGCAACCACCATCACTGCCTTGGGTACCCACATCTCCGGGAACCCTGCCTCCTGCGCATGCTTGAGCAGTGCCGCCTTGTCCGCGTCCGGCCGATCCGTCACCAGGATAAGTTGCTCCCCCTTGCGAGGATCGGGCAAGCTGATCACGACATGATTGCCCTCCGGCCACAGCGACGCGGCGAGGGCCTCGACGGCAGCAAGCGATACCATCTCGCCGCCGATCTTCGCGAACCGCTTCGCCCGGCCGCGGATGGTCACGAAGCCGTCCCCGTCTACGGTCACGATGTCGCCCGTGTCGTGCCAACCGCCCTCGGGCGGGACGACCACACCCGGCCGGTCCGCCATCATGTAGCCGAGCATCACATTCGGCCCGCGCACGACAAGGCGCCCACCTTCGGATATGCCCTCCACCGGATCGAGCCGCCACTCGATTCCCGGCAACAAACGGCCCACGGTGCCCGGCCGGTTGGCTTCTGGAAGGTTGGCGGCGAGCACCGGCGCGCACTCGGTGGCCCCATAGCCTTCGAGCAGAAGCGTGCCGGCTTTGGCCCACAGCGCACGCGTTGCCTCCTTCACGCGCTCCGCCCCGGCGATCACGAACCGCATCGAGCCGAGATCGCCGGGCTCCGCCGCACGACCGTAACCTTGCAGGAAGGTGTCCGTGGCCACCATCGCCGTCGCCTTCGTTTCTCCGATCAGCTTCGGGATCTGCTTGTAGTGCAGCGGGCTCGGATAGAGCACCACCTTGATGCCCGACAGCAGCGGCATCAGCGTGCCCGCCGTCAGCCCGTAGGAGTGGAACATCGGCAGCGGGTTCATCATCACGTCGGCCGGCGAGAGCACACCGGTGGCGTGCTGGTAGATCTGGCGGGCGTTGGCGACGAGATTGCGGCTCGAAAGCGCCACACCCTTCGGCGTTCCTTCCGTGCCGGAGGTGAACAACAGCACCGCCGCCTGCTCCGGCCGCAGACCGTACCGGCGATGCAGCCGCCCCGCCCACAGGCTGCGCATCATACCGGCAATCTTATCGCGCGTGCCGATACCCCGCGCGACATCTTCCAGATAGACGATCTCGACGCAATTTCCCGGCGCCACCTCGACGGCGGCAATCGCCGCCACGACATCGTCGAGCTTCGCCTGGTCGATGAAGCGACGCGAGGTGACGACCTTGGCGATCTGCCCGGTGCCGACTGCGGAAACGATGTTACGTGCCCCCGCCGTGAAATTCAGCAGGCCCGCCACCCGGCCGTAAGCATTGAGCCCGAGCAGCGCCACCACCATCGCGTTCACGTTCGGCAGCAGGATGCCGACAGTCTCACCGCGCCGCGTACCCTTGATCAGCTTCGCACCGAGCACGATCGCACCGAGCACCAGCCGGTTGTAGGCGATCGGTTTTCGCTCCGCGTCCTCCAGGATGCTCTTGCTGCTGCCATGCCGGCGCGATGCGGCGAGCAGCGCGGAGAACAGTGTGACGTCCGCAACTTTGGCATCGAACGCGACAGGCGGCATCGGCAGCGTTCCCTCTCCACGATTTGCGAGTTTCCCGCACCTTGCCGTCATGTTCGCGTCCACGCAATTGCCCAAGCAATCAACCGTGCCATTGCCACGGCAGCGCCGAATTCCCGCAGGCCGTCTTGGTCCCGCCACCCTCGTTCGTATAGGATGACGACGGCATGTGCGTAGTAGAACAGCAACGCCTGAATGCGGGGGGGGACGAATGGAGCTGTCAGGCCTGATGAACGAGGCCGAAGCCGATAGGCAGCTAGCCGATCTCGCAAGCACGTTCGGCCTGACGCGCCACCAGACTGAAGCCGTCGTCGATAGCATTCTCCCCGAGATCACGCGCCACCTGGAACGTCAGTCCCTGTCACGCGGCGGCGTCGCGGACGTCATCTCGATGCTGGGCGAGGCAGGCACGACCCCGCTCGAGTTCGGCCGCGAGAAAGGGTTGGAGCGCGGCAATGCCCTCCTGGAGCAGGTCTTCGGTACGCGGGACACCAGCCGCGCGGTCGCCGCTCGGGCGTCCCGCACGAGCGGCATCGCACAGCCGATCATCAAGGCGATGTTGCCCCACATCATCCAGATGGCGATGCGCGCCTTCTCGCGCCGCGCCAGCGGCGGCTTGGGCGACATCCTGTCGAAGATCCCGGATATCGGCGCAACCGCCCCTGCGCCAGCCGGAAGACGCGGAGGTTCGGCCTTCCCCGCTCCGTCCGGTGCCTCGCCCCTCCCCGGCCCGGAAGACATGGACCTGCCTCGCCGCAACCCCTACGGCGATCTGTCCGACATAGTCCGCCGCGGCGGCAGCGGAAGCGCCGTTGGCGGCAACCCCCTGTGGCGTGTAATTCGCAACGTTCTGGGAACGGCTCTGGGATTTCAGAGCCGCGGCGTCGTGAGCTGGATACTGCGTTACGTGGTCGTGCGCTTCGGCAGCAAGATCCTGCGCACGGTGCTGCGGCGCGCGTTCGGCAGCCGCTGAAACCAGCCCCTGCCGAACTGGAGAAACACCGACTTTGCCCGGCTCAGCTCTTCTTTGCCGCCGGCCTTCGCGGACGCTGACCACCGCCGGTAATCGGACGGCACGGCCGCGCTTCCACCTGACAGCTGAACGAGCCCGGCGATCCAGTGCAGGTCACCTTGCGGCTGCCAGCCAGGCGCCAGCTACCCCAGTTGTCGCCATATTCCCAGGCAGTGAAGCCCGACCAGCTCGAAACCGCGGCCTGCTCGGCGGCCTGCCGGGTGGCGTGACCGCTGCTGGAGCTGTAGTGGAAATGGTCGTAGAAACAGATCCTGGCCCCTTCTTGCCGCTGGCTGTGCAAAAACTCGAGACCTTGAGCCGAGACACTGCCCGACGCCAGCAACGAAACCGCTCCCGCAAATCCCATCGCAATGCCTGCCCCGTATTTCATTCTGAGCCCCTCATGCCGATGACCGCCCCCGCGAATCATTTTCCCGAATCACAGCTAATCCCTTCCTGTACGTTGTTGAATTGCGCACGATGACAAGCCTTGGCGATTTGCCGGGAACCGTTGCACCGCCGCGACAACTCTCGGGCGATGCCCTGCAAATTGTGCGCTTGTGACATGCGAATATTGACCGACTCGTCGCATCGTCGTTGATCGAAACGAGCCAATGGTCATCCAAACGGCACGGCGAGATCGCTGCCGCCGATCCAAACCGCACGGACCGTGTGGCCAGCACGAAGTAGATCGGCAGCGCAAGGACACCGATGCCCGTTCGCCAGTTATCGCCCGAGATCATCAACCGCATCGCCGCAGGCGAGGTGATCGAGCGCCCGGCGAGCGTCGTGAAGGAGCTCGTCGAGAACGCGCTCGATGCTGGCGCCGGCGAGATCGAGGTCGTCACCGCCGGCGGCGGGATCGCTCTCATCAGGGTCAGCGACGACGGCGCAGGCATGGCGGCCAGCGATCTGTCCCTTTCGGTGGAGCGCCACGCCACGTCCAAGCTCTCCGAGGAGGATCTGTTCGACATTCGCAGCCTGGGCTTCCGAGGCGAGGCGCTGCCCTCGATCGGCTCGATCGCACATCTGATGATCACGACGCGGGCCGTCGGCGCAAACGAAGCGCTGTCGATCACGGTCGATCGCGGAGCGAAAAGCCTCATCAAGCCGGCCGCGCACAATGCAGGCACCCGCGTCGAGGTGCGCGAGCTGTTCTCCGCGACCCCGGCGCGGCTCAAGTTCATGAAGTCCGAGCCGGCTGAGAACCGCGCCATATCGGACATCATGAAGCGCATCGCGATGGCCTGGCCGACGGTGGGTTTCACGTTGGTGACCGGCGAACGCGCGAGCCTGCGCCTTCCCGCCTGCTCCGACGACAGCGCCGGCCGCCTGGAGCGGCTCGGCCGGATCATGGGCCGCGAGTTCATGGCCGATGCCGTCATGATCGAAGGCGGCCGGGAAGGCATTGCCGTATCGGGCTTCGCCGGCCTGCCGACGCTGAACCGGCCCGATGCTGCGATGCAGTTCCTGTTCGTGAACGGCCGCCCCGTTCGCGACCGCCTGCTTATCGGCGCCGTGCGCGCGGCCTATGGCGACATGCTGCCAAAGGCGCGCCATCCGCTGCTGGCGCTGTTCATCGACCTCGATCCACGCGAGGTGGATGTCAACGTTCACCCGGCCAAGGCAGAGGTACGCTTCCGCGATGGCGGCACCGTGCGCAGCCTGCTGATCGGTGGACTGCGCGAGGCGCTGGCCAAGGCAGGCCATCGCGCGACGGTAGCAGGCGGTGCGAAGGCCATCGACATGCTTGCCCAAAGAGCAGCCGGGGAGCGCGCGGCATCGCCAACGCCTGACGCGCCGACCGGATATGCAAGCGCGGCGCACGCCTCCGCCCCAGGCTTCGGCTGGTCCCGCCCCGCCCCACACGGTTTCGGTCCCGGTTTCAACCCTGGTCTCGCCGAGGCCATGCAGGCGCCCCTCGCGGGCTTCGACCTGCCCAGCGCCGACACCGCCGCCGCCGCCGCTCCCATCGAGCCCGCAGCACGCGAGCGGCCACTGGGCGCTGCCCGCGCACAACTCCACGAGACCTACATCGTGGCGGAGACGCGCGACGGCATCGTCATCGTCGACCAGCACGCCGCCCATGAGCGGCTCGTCTACGAGCGCCTCAAGACGGCGATGGAGACCGGCGGCGTCGCCCGCCAGGGGCTTCTTCTCCCCGAGGTCGTGGAACTCGATATCGATGCCGTCGAGGTGCTGGCAGAAGCGAGCGACGAGTTGGCCGAGCTCGGCCTGTGTCTCGAGCCGTTCGGCCCCGCCTCCGTCATCGTGCGCGAAGTCCCCGCCCTGCTTGGCAAGGCCGACGTCGCCGGCCTCGTGAAGGATCTCGCCGCCGATCTGCTGGGCGAGGGCTCACGCGTCGTCCTCAAGGAGCGGCTTGAAGCCGTCGCCGCGACGATGGCCTGCCACGGCAGCGTGCGAGCCGGGCGCCGCCTCACACCCGAGGAAATGAACGCTCTCCTCCGTGAGATGGAGGCAACCCCGAAGGCCGGCCAGTGCAACCACGGCCGCCCAACCTACGTCGAACTCAAGCGCTCCGACATCGAGCGGCTGTTCGGACGCCGTTGACGGTTGGAGTGCGATCGTTCGTGGTGGAACCACCGAGCGCGTGAACCGCACGACAACTCGAAAGTTTGAGGGATTACGGCAATCCCACTTCCGCCGGAAAGCCTCTGGACGCAACAGAGCGAGGTCCCCGCGGACCTCGATGCTTCAGCCCTCGACGTCACGGCCCGCGAAAGCGGGCCGCCCACGACACGTTACAATTGGACAACCGATGCGGATGGAGCGGTGCGGAGAAGTTCCGGAGCCTAGGGTTGGCCATGACTGAGCCGAACCTGCGGCCTCGCCCCGGCTTCTCGCCTTATCGCAGAGCTGGCTGCGCCCTCCTGGGCCACGATTGCGCGGCAACTTAGGTGACAGGCCGACAGCAAGCCCAATCATCGCGCCTTACCTGTCACGCAGGTAACAGCGCCGTCGCCCGCGGCGTGTTTTCTAGAGCACAACGGGGTTCCAATACCTCGTCAGGCTCACACGAAACAAAGGATGCGCGCCATGACGCCGCTCAGAATTCTCGCCACGATCGCCGCATTCGCTGCCGCCGCCGTGTACGCCGCGCCGAAGGCGGAGGCCCGCGGCCTGCGTCTGGGCCTGGGCATCGGGTTGCTGGGAGTTGCCGCGATCGCGGCGTCCCGCGCCCATGAACGGCGTCGCGCCGAGGAGATGCATCGTCGCGCCGCTTTCGTGGAGGCACGACGGGCGCAGCGGGCCCGCCAGGCTCAGATCGCCAATGCCCGCGCAGCCGCCAGAGCCGAAGCCAGAGCCGAAGCCAGAGCCGAAGCTGCAGCAATCAAGAAGGAAAAGAGGAGGGCGGCGACCCGCCTCGCTGAGCGGACAGTGTCGCAACCCGCTCCCGTGCGGCGAGCGGAACCCGCGCTGGCCACCGGCAGCATCCCCCCAGCCGCGTCCCCGCTGCCCGCAGTCGTCGCTACGCCTGCAGTGCCCGCGAATGCTGAGCCGGCTGCCTCGATCACTGCGCAACCCTCGTCCGCCCCGAAGAAGGATGGAGAAATCTGCCAGCGCTTTCTTCCCACAGCCGGCGTCACGATTGCCGTCCCATGCGGGCAGTAAGGGCAATCTCGAACCGACACACTATACTTGCCTCGATCCTCGGATGTGACGGTCAGGGTGCAGCCTCCCTGCCGCGCGCCCGAGGACGGAGCCGATGAGCTCCTTGCACCTTGATTACTCCGGCCAGGATTGCACCGGCCAAGTTGTCCTGTTTGAATGCACCCCGCACCGGGAGGAGCAGCTCGCATGATCGTTCCCATGGCTAGAATAGCCACCTCGCTCGGCGTTGCGTCCGTTTTCGCCGGCGGACTATTGGTCGGGCCGACAGCGCCCCGCGCAGCCTCCGGAGACAAGATCGGCTCGGCGGTCTCGATCATCAACACGGTTACGGTCGCACTTGCCGACGAAAAGCGCGGCCTAACCGCCGGCGACAACGTCCGCCAGGACGAGTTGGTCGAGGTCAGCCCCGACTCTCGAGGCGAGTTCAGGCTCGACGATGACACGAAGCTCGCGCTCGGTCCCGGCGCGCGGTTGCGTCTCGACAAGTTCGTCTACGATCCCGACAAGAAGGCTGGCTCGATCGTCGTGAACCTCGTCAAGGGTACCTTCAGGTTCATGACGGGTCTGGCCGCGAAACCAACCTACGTCATCCGCACGCCCACTGCCGCCATCACGGTCCGGGGCACCATTTTCGACGCGTTCATTCTGTCGGACAACTCGACCTGGTTGCTCCTCCACCAAGGTGCAATCGAGGTCCGCGGCTCGAGAAACGTGTGCCGTGTGCTCGATCGTCCGGGCCACCTCATGCGCATCTCCTCGAACGGCAGCGTCGGCGTTCCCGTCAATTGGCGGAGGATGCCTGGCCGCGCCATCGGCATCGACGCTGCATTCCCGTTCGTTGCTAGTCCGCCCCTGATCGATCCCAATCCCAAGTTGACACGCGCAGCGATCCTGGATGCGGCCAATGTGCGTCAGCGCGCACCGGCGTGCAGAAGGATCGGCCCCGCCACTCCTGGAACGCGCCGTGCTGCGCCCCCGCCGCCCCGGCCGCGGCAGGGACTGCGCCGCGCAAGCGTCGAACGAGAGATCGAGGTGATCCGGATCAGGCCGCCCCGAATCGTAAAGCGCAGGCCTCCACCGCGCCGGCCCCAGCTCCCGCCGCGCCGCACCCCCGGACTATCCGGCCTGCCTATCGGGATTTCCATCGGGATCGGCGGCTTCCGGGGAGGCGGTCGCGGGATTGGTCCTCGCTATCCGATGCGAGGAGGTCAGACGAGATTCCGCCGCTGAGCCGTCCGCGCGATTTCAAGCCGAGGGAGGCGCCGGCCGCCACTCTCGGCTGATCGAATGATAGAGGCGATCGGTGCCCGGGAACGCACACGCGATGCACTCGGCCAGCGCCTCGTCGACGGCGGTGCGATCACCGAGGGGCATTGCTGCAAGCAGTGCTGCATGTCGCGTGGCAAGTAGCTGGAACTCGGCTGAAGCCTTCGCCGTCTCGTCGCCCAGTAGTGCAAAGAAGCGCTCCGGCCGCGCTTTCCCGCGTAGAACAATCTCGCCGATCTCCAGAACAGCGAACTCTGGAACGGCCGACGCAGTCGATTGCCCCAGCAGGATGTCGGCTCCCCACGTCTTCGTTGCATCCTGCAACCGCGAGGCCGTGTTCACGACCTCGCCGATAACCGAGTAGTCGAAGCGCTGCGGCGAGCCGACGTTTCCGACCACCGCGTCACCCGTGTTGATTCCGATGCCGATGCGTATGGTCTCTTGCGGACCAGACCAGCCGTCTGCACCCAGTCGATCGACTGCCACGCGCATCTGCAGGGCTGCGCGGCAGGCGTTTTGCGGATGACGGGCATCGTCGAGCGGCGCATTCCAGAACGCGAGAATGGCATCGCCCATGTATTTGTCGATCGTTCCTTGGTGAGCGAGGATGGCATCGCTGAGCGGAGCAAACAATCGGTTCGCGAACTCCACGAGTTCGCTCGCGCTCATGCTTTCCGACATGCGCGTGAAGTTGCGTACATCGACGAAAAGCACCGTGATGTTGCGCGTCTCACCGCCGAGCTTCAGCTTTGCCGGCTCCCGCGCAAGCTGCTCGACCATGACAGGTGCCAGATAGTGGCCGAACGCCGATCTGATCTGGTTCCGCTCGCGCTCTGTCGCGAGATAGGACGTCAGCGACCCCCCGAGATAGACCAACACCGTCGCGAGCACGGGATAGATCGGATCGACCAGCAATCCGAGGCGGCTGTAGGCAATCCAGGATCCCGCGATTACCGCCGCCGCCAGCAGTGCTGAAACCAGAGCAGCCGGAACCGCATTCAGGCGGCCAAGCCCGCTCGCTACCGCGCCCCCCAAAAGCGCGATCAACGCGAGCTCGAGACCCAGCATCCAATCGGGCCGCAAAACGCTGACACCGGCGAGGATCTGCTCGAGCGCCTGCGCATGGATCTCCACCCCTGGCACGTCCAGCGCCAGCGGCGTTGCCCGCACATCGGACAGTCCGATCGCGGTCGCACCGATGACGACATAGCGCCCCTCGATCAACTCCCGCGCAAACCTTCCCTCGAGAATATCGGCCGCCGAGATCGTGCGGCGCGGATCGGCTGCAGCGAACCGCATCCACATCTCGCCGTCGGGATCGACGAAAAGGTTATCCTGAATCGGTGACTTTGCGCACCGTTCGGCTGGCTGCTTTGCAAGTGGCTGGATCGGGGTGGCCGGTGGCAGAAGGGCGAAAGCGCGCAGGCTTCGCACTTCGCGGGGGCGACACGCCCCGGCGGCTGGCACTGCGACGCT
>CAMAYR010000126.1 GCA_945862355.1 Devosia equisanguinis
TTCGCAAATCAGCTTATACGGGACGGAGGGCAGCCGCCGCGGAAGAAATGGCATCGACCAGGACATCGACTACGGCAAAGTCCAAGGTGAAGACGAAGAGCGGCGCCGTGAAGCGCGCCAGCGCTCCCGCCATCGCCGAGGCCACCTCAACTCGCACGGCAACAGCCAGGAGCAAGGTCATGAACGAGCAATTTACCCGCCAGGCGCAAGACATGTTCCGCGCCGCGCAAGATGCCAAGATCCCCGAAACATTCCAGGCGATGGCCGAGGATGGCGTGACCAAGACACGCGAGGCCTATCAGAAACTTCAGACGGCCACGAAGGACAACGCCAAGGTCGTCGAGGAGCTGGTGATTGCTGCCCAGGTCGGCGCCAAGACCATCGGCGAGAAGGTGATCGAGAATACGACCGCCAACACGGAGGCCGTGTTCGATGCCGCCCAGGCGATCGCCCGCGCGCGAACGTTGCCTGAGGCTGCCCGTCTTCAGGCGGACTTCATGCAGCAGCAGATGGCAGCGGCAAGCTCGCAGACCAAAGAGCTGATCGAGCTGTCGACGCGCATGACGCGGCAGGCCATGGAGACCATGAACGCGGTAGCGACGCGCTCGTTCGACACGCTGCGCCGCTGATCTTTCGCGCAGCTTTGCAATCTCGAGATGATCATGAACGGCCGGCGTGCCTCTGGCGCGACCGGCCGTCGCATTTGGCGCGGCGGCTGATGGAAAAATCTCGCAGGAGGTAGGTTCGAGAACACGATCGGCCAGACGCAATCGTCTGCGACGACTAAGCTTTTTGAAACTGATTGCAGCATCAACCGATCTAGGCCGTCCCTGCACGGAGCGCTCCGTCACCATTTCTTTGCTTTTTGCTGCACAAACCCGGATTGCGCGCTAAAGTGGCGCCATGCTGGGTTCGAGTTCACATATCGTAGTGCGTCGCGGTCGCGCGAGCGATGCCAAGGTGCTCGCGGAAATCTTCCGCGACAGCTGGCGCCTCACGTATGGGGGCATCATTCCTCATCAGCATCTCGAGAGCATGATTTCCCGCCGCGGTCCGAAGTGGTGGGGCGGGGCCGTGCGATCACGCGAGAGCCTGCTGGTGCTCTGCGTCTCGCGGGAGGTGGTAGGCTACGCCACACTCGGCCTGTCACGAACCCGCGGGCGGATCGGCAAGGCGGAAGGCGAGATCTACGAGATCTATCTCGCGCCGCTGCATCAGGGCCAAGGCCTCGGCGAGCATCTGTTCGAAGGGGCACGTCATGCGCTCGAGTTGCGTGGCCACGCCGGCTTGATCGTATGGTCGCTCGAGGACAACCAAGCCGCACTCGATTTCTACTGGCGCCGCGGCGGAAGGCCGATCGCGGAGACAAACGAGCTGATCGGCGGCGCCAAGCTCAAGAAAGTCGCCTACGAGTGGGTTTAGGCCGTCTCTCGGCCGCACGCTCACTTTGGGGGAGCCAGTGACGGTGGCGCCGTAGCTGGTGGGGCTGTGCTCGGCGGCGACGAAGGCTTGCCCAGTACTAGCGGCTCATCTGGACACGACCGGCGACGCGCCTCTGCGTTCGCCCATGCCCTGGCGATGGCCATCGCATCGGGAATTGCACGGGCGTCGATCGTAGCCAGATGGCACGAATCCCGCGCATCGACCTTGGTGACGACGATCGTCTCGCCCGCCTCGCCATCGCGAGACGTGTAGTAGCGCACGATAGTGGCGAATGGCACGATGCGGCGGCGGACGTCATGCTCGACCCGCCATTCGACCATCGCGCGACGCTTGCCCCGAAAGATGGAGTTGAAGGGTCCGAGCGTTTGAGTGGCCGAGCGCCGCCGTTGAGGCATTGGACCGAACGCGAGCAGGTACCGGAGGTCACCCTCCGCGACATAGACAGGGTACCCGCGCAGGCCGCGGCAAAGCCAAGCGCCGCCGTCGGGATGTCTGCCGATCCGGCGGCATGCATCCAGCTCGATGGGCGTGAGGCGGCTCTTGTTCAGATCGACGGCGAAGGTGGGGCTGCTGGCCGCCAGGGCGGCTGCAAAGCTCGAGGCAGCAAGGCATGACAATGCGGAAGCCGGGATGCGCATTTCCCTGTCCCCTGCCTCGACAATTTCCCGCTCAGCCGCCGGAGGTGCCATTGTCGTTGCTGGCGCTTGGCGGCACCGATGCTGAAGGCCCCGGATCGGTGACCGCCGCAGCTTTGGGGCCACCGCGCGACACGACCACCATAGCTGGCCGCAGCACCCGGTCCTCGATCATGTAGCCTAGCTGGAACACGCGAACTACCGTGCCAGCCGGCAACTCCTCGTCATCCTGCTCCATAACGGCCTGATGCACGTTCGGATCGAACGGCTCGCCCTGCGGGTCGATGCGCCGGACACCATGCCGCTCGAGAACCTGCAGGAAAGCGCGCTCCGTCATCATCACGCCTTCCAGCACGCTTTTCAGCGGGCCATCCTCCTCGGCTGCCCCGGCGGGCACAGCGGAGACTGCGCGCTGGAAGTTGTCGGATATTCCGACGATGTCGAGCGCGAACTTCGTGATAGCGTACTTGGCGCCGTCCGCCTTCTCACGCTCGGTGCGCTTGCGCAGGTTGTCCATGTCGGCGTGGGCGCGAAGCAGCCTATCCGTCAAGTCGCTCTGCTGGGCCTCCAGCTCAATGACGCGGACTTCCAGCACACCCACCGGATCGTCCAACGCCTCGGGGGCCGGGGGGTGGTTCTCGGCAGCGCTCCTAGCGTCAGCTGGCGGGGACTGCTGGCCAGCATCGGTCGGCTTCTCGAAAGTGCTCATCTCACCTCGATCGGGGTCGTGGGGAACGGCACCGCTCAACGGTGCATCTCGCGGTGCATAAGGCTACGGGTGCATATCAGCCCGGTCAGCGGAAAAATCAAGTCAGCAGCCGCCCCACGAGGCGGGCCGTATAGTCCACCATGGGTATGATGCGGGCGTAGTTGAGGCGGGTCGGGCCGATAACGCCCAGCACCCCCACGATCTTGCGCGAATGGTCCTGGAACGGCGCCACGATAAGCGAGGAGCCGGACATGGAGAACAGCTTGTTCTCCGAGCCAATGAAAATGCGGACGCCATCCGCCCGGTCGGCGAGCCCCAGCAGTTGGATGAGGTCGTTCTTCGCCTCGAGGTCGTCCAGAAGACGCCGGATGCGCTCAAGATCCTCCGCCGCATTCACATCGGTCAAGAGGTTCGACTGGCCGCGAACGATGAGGCTCTTGCGGTCGTCCATCGTGCCGGACCACTCGGCCAGGCCGGCCTTGATGATTTTCCTGGTGAGGTCGTCGAGCTCGGCGCGGGTGGTCGCAAGCTCGCTCTCGATCCGGTGGCACGCCTCGACGATGCTCAATCCGCGGATATTGGCGTTGAGATAGTTGGCGGCCTCGGTCAGCGACGATGGCGGCAGACCTGGCGGCACGGAGATGACGCGGTTCTCGACGTTGCTGTCCTCGCCGACGAGAACGACCAACGCCCGGCCCGGCTCGAGTAACACGAACTCGATGTGCTTGAGGCGACCGACCATCTTCTCGGCCAGTATGACGCCGGCACAGTGCGACAGGCCGGAGATCATCTCGCCTGCCTCGCTCAGCACCTGCTCGAAGGAATTCTGCTGGCGGACCTTGATCTGGGCCTCGATGTCGCGCCGCTCATCGGGCGTCAACTCGCCGACCTCCATGAGACCGTCCACGAACAGGCGCAGGCCCTGCTGTGTCGGCATCCGGCCGGCGGAAGTGTGAGGCGCGAATATCAAGCCAAGATGCTCAAGATCCGACATCACGTTGCGGATGGAGGCTGGCGACAGTGTAGTCGGCAACACGCGCGCGAGATTGCGCGAGCCGACTGGCTCGCCGGTTGCGATGTAGGTCTCGACGATCCGGCGAAAGATCTCCCGAGAACGCTCGTTCAGGCTTTTCAATTCGTTGAGGGCTTCCGGCATGGTATGTCCAAGCAACGTCCTCCAGACAGGGAGCGGTCGTCCGTGTCGTCAGTAGGCGCGTGGCAATGCTCGATGTCCAGCGAATGTCGTACGATTCTACCTACCGCACCCAAGACAGGTCAATTTGACACCGACCTTCGTGTGTAAAATGACTTTCGCGCCGGTCATGTCCAACGGCTGGCGAAGCCACATTCCAGGCATCATCGTTTGCAGCGGGGGCTGTCGAGCGGCAGGCGCTTCCACAGCAGTGTCTCACTGAGCAGGCGAATTCCCGCAAAGCCGAACACTTTCAATGTGCTGGCATCAGCCAGAGACATCTCGACGTTGAAGCTCTTGCCTTCTTCGGGATCGTAGATCCAGCCGTCGTTCCACATGCCGCCCGCGGCCGACTTCAGGCCTCCGACGATCTGCAGTCCGCAGACCGGCTGCTGACGCTTGGCCTTGTCCGGGTTCAGTATGTCGGTCCAGGGTTTGCCTCGCGGGTCGAGCGGATCACGCAGCCAGACGATGTTGCCGCACAATTCGGGGCCGCAGGCCTTCACCTCTATGGCTGCCTTGCCGGACTTGTCGAGCCACACGCCAGCAATCGCGCCTGGCTGATTTGCCGTGGCGGGGCTCCAACCGGCTACTGTGAAAAGGCCCAGCACACATGAGACCGTGCCAAGGCCCAGCTTTCCAGTTAGATTTCTGGCTAGATTTCTGACCAGCGCTTGCACCGTCATGACATCCTCGAAAGTGTCCTGCCCCTGTCACAGCGAGACGGTGATCGAGCACCTGGGGCGAAATCGCGAATCGCTCGCGCATGACGCTACTCAGTTAATCACTGAGGAGATGAAAAAGGCAGGGAAACAAGCAGTTATCCCGGTGAAAATCGCGACGTTCCGGCGTCTCGGCGCCCGCAGGCGCTCCGCTGCCGGACCCTTTGACGGCAGCAGCGATTGTTGTTGCCACATTGCGGCGCTAAGAGTGACGAGCCGCTGCTAGCGTCCCTCTTGTCTCCGAAGTTCGCAGAAGAGCTTGCGGCGGGGGTGGATGCGAACTTCGGAAACGGGACACTAGCCCGCGCGCAACGCTCCAGGGAGAAGCTCGAGCGGCTCGAATTTGTGCTGGTCGCATGACTTGTCGGCAATCATTGCCGCGCGACATCGCAGCGTCCACTATGGCTGCGTTCAGAATGGCGACACGTGAGATGGCTACGTTTGAACAGGCAGGCCGGGCTGTCGGCAGTTCGGCCTTCGCCTGAACGGCTCCTTCGCGGCTCTACTTTGCTTCAGCTCTGCCCCCCAATCTGTCGAGTGATCGGTTCCCATGAAGAAAGCTCTCGGCCTGCTCGGCGTCTTCCTGCTGTTCCTCGTCGGCGTCTTCGTCGCCCTTGCGCTGTTCCCACCCACGGGCCTTGCCAAGCGACTTCTCGTCGGCGGCACGAAGTACGCGACCGGCCTCGAGCTGCAGATCAACGGCCCGGTCAAGCTACGGTTGGTGCCCAGCATCGATCTGCAGATGGAAGACGTCGTCGTCGGCAATCCGACGCGCACCGGCGCGAAGCCGCTGGTCGCTGCAAAGGCCGTCCAGGTCAGGACCGGATACACCTCTTTCATCGGGGCTGTCCGCACGATCGACCGGATCGCGTTGACGGAGCCGGTGATCGAGCTCGAGACCGACGCTCAGGGGCGCAATTCCTGGGAGGCCGCCGCGCCCGTGTCGCGCGATCCTTCCGCGCGCCAGACCCGAGCGTTCGCAGTGGCCCAGGTCGAGATCAAGGGCGGCACCGTCGACTATCGCGACCAGCAAAGCGGTCTCGCGGCCAGGCTCGAGCGGACCGAGGCAACGCTGCGCGACGTGACGCCGGAGAAGCTCGGCGAGGCCCTGGTCAAGGCCGGAGCCGCCGTCCTGCGCCAGCCGAGCAGCGGCACGACGCTGGAGGTGGCCGATCTCGATGCCACCGCGCGCGCGATCGAGCCCACGCGGGTAAGGATCGGCAGCATGACGGCGGGCGGTGCTGTCGTCAGGTGGCGTGATGCGATCCAGACCGGCGGCGTGGAGGCGGCCGCCGCGAAGGTGAGTGCCGATGCCGTGGGCCTCGACGGCGCCAGCGCGGTGCGGTTCAGCAGCGGTAGCCTGGCGTGGCGTGACCCGGCCGGTGGCGGCACCGTCAGCGCAAGCAAGCTCGAGGGAGGCGCCAAGGCGCTAAAGGGGGGCCAACTCGAGGCCCTGACCTTCACGAGCGGCGATCTGAGCTATTCGCAAAAAGGCGGCACAACGCTCGTGGCGCGCGGCGTGAGCGGCGATGCAAAGACGGCGAGCGCCGACGGACTGTCGGAGGTGCAATTCAAGTCGGCATCGGCCACTCTACAGCAGCCGGGCACGGGCACCATGCTGGCGGAAAACATCGCAGCAGCGGCAAGGCGCGCGCAGCCAAGCCGCCTCGAAGGTCTGGCGGTGGCGAGCAGCAAGGTCGGTCTTGCGCAGCCGACGCGGGCAGCCGGTGCCGCGGCGACGCCACCCGCCATCGAGTTGCATCAGGTCAGCTTGTTGGCGCCGGTGCTGGCGGCCGGCACGCCTGTGGACGCGACGGTTGCGAGCCTGCACAACAAAGAGCGCGTCGAAGGCAGCATAAAACTGCCGTCGCCTGAGGCGCTAACCGCCGGGCCCGCCATTCCCACGACAATCTCGCTCAGGTCGAGCCGCGGCAATATCGAATTCGACGGCCGCATCGAGACCGGAGCGACGACCACTTTAAAGGGGCGCACGCGAGCGGAGACGGCATCGGTCGAAGCGCTGGCCCGGTGGCTCGGCATCCCAGTTCCGGCGACCTTGAGAGGCGCGATGACCGTGACTGGCGACATCGACGCGCAAGGCAGCCGGATAGCGCTCGTCGACGGGCGCCTGGCGCACGGCGGCAACGCGATGACGGGCTCGGTGACAGTCGATCTGGCCGGCGAGCGGCCCAAGGTGACAGGCCAGGTCGCCGCAGACCGGCTCAACGCGGATGCCTATCTGGGGTTCGCGCCGATCAGTTCGCCGCGTCCGGCCGGAACAACAGCGCCGCGCCCCAAACCCTCCACGACGCCGGAGGTGGTCGAGCCGGAGATCAACCTCGGCGACGTGTTCAAGTCCTACGTGCGCGGGATGCTCGACGCGCCGCCCAAGCGCAGCGGCTCGCTCACGTTCCCAGAGTTGTCCGGCGACGATCTAATTCCGGCTGCGCGTCGAGCGAAACCGCGTGCGGAAAGCTTCGCATGGAGCGACGACAAGCTCGATCTGTCGGCGCTGCGCAGCGTCGATCTCGATCTCGTCTGGTCGGTGAAAAGTCTCGCAGTGAGAGGGCTGGAGCTCAACGCGCCGCAGTTGCGCACGCAGCTCGACGCCGGAGCCCTGACGCTCGATGGGCGCGACGTCGGCACGAAAGACGGTCGGATCACCGGCACGGCCATCGTCGACGCTCGACAGGACGTTCCTGCGGTGTCAGCCACTGTGAAGGGCACGGGCGTCGACCTCAGGGCAGTATCCGAAGCGTTCGGCATCCCGGCGATGGTGGAGGGCATCACGTCGATCGAGGCCGACGTCAAAACGCGCGGCGGCAGCCAGAAGGCGCTGGTGCAGGGGCTCACCGGGAAAGTTAAATCCGAGATGCCACAAGGCAACGTCATCGGCTACGACTTCGGCAATATCTCGCTGGCGGTGATCCTGCGCTGGATAACCGGCAATCGCGAGTTCGATCCGGAGCGAAAGACGCCGATCTCGGGCCTCAAGGCCGATCTCGACATCCAGAACGGTGTCGTCCGAGATTCGACGGTGACGGTCGGCGGGCCGTTCCTCGGCGTCAACGCGGAAGGTACGATCGGCCTCATCGAGCAGCGGCTCGACTATCACGGACGGGCTCGCATCGCGTCGATATTCAGGGGTCTGCCGTTCAAGTTGTTCGGAGACTGGTCGCGGCCGTCATTCCAGCCGGACTTGAGCATCGCCAGCGTGTTCTCGCGCAGCGCGCCGGGCGAGCCGAGCCTGGTCGACATCGTCAATGCTGCCGAGATCAAGCCGGACGCGGAGCTTGCCCTGATGATAGGAAGGGTCATGCAGAAGGCTGGGCCGAGCGGCCTCGATGCGGGCACCACGGAATTCCTCCAGGCATTGCAGAAGAAGGCCATCGGGAATTAGACAGGGAGGTCGGCTACGACGCTCGGCCCCGCAGCAGTGAGGAGACTTGCATGGACGCCCCAGCCCATCATCAAGATGGCACTCACCACCGCGGCGAGACGCTCGGCTTCGCCTGGCCAGGCGAGGACGTGTCGCGCGTCCCGTTCCAGGTCTACACCGACCAGGCCATCTACGAGGCCGAGCAGCATCGGATTTTCCAGGGTCCGACGTGGAACCTGTTGTGCGTCGAAGCCGAGATCCCCAATCCCGGCGACTACCGCACGAGCTACGTCGGCAACGCACCCGTCATCGTCACGCGCGACGAGACCGGCCAGATCAACGCGCTGCTGAACCGCTGCGCCCACAAGGGCTCGCTCGTCTGCTACAAGCCGCACGGCAATGTGCGCGAGCTGACGTGCGTCTATCATAACTGGGTGTACGACCTGCGCGGGATGCTGACGGGCGTTGCATTCAAGCGCGGCGTCGGCGGCAAGGGTGGGCTGACGGAGGATTTCGATCCAACCCAACACGGCCTCCGGCGACTGCGCGTGGAGACCTATCGCGGGATCGTGTTCGGCACGTTCTCGGAGACGACCCCGCCGTTCGTCGACTACATCGGGGGAGAGCTCGTCGCCTCGATCGACCGGGTGATGATCAAGCCACTCAAGGTGCTCGGCTATCATTCTCAGATCCTGCCCAACAACTGGAAGCTCTATTCCGAGAACACCAAGGACAGCTACCACGCGAGCCTGCTGCACGTGTTCCACAACACGTTCGGCATCGTGCGGCCCGGCATGGGCGGCGGCATCAAGCTCTCTCCGGATGGCTGGCACCATCTGAGCTGGACGGAGCGCGTCGCGGTCACCGATCAGGCAACATCGCGCGAGAAGGTGCGCTCGCTCAAAGACCAGTACAAGCTCGCCGATGCCTCCATGATGGAGCACAAGCTCGAGCTCGGCGATCTGGTCACGAACTCGATCCAGAGCGTGTTTCCCGGCACGGTCATCCAGCAGATCCAGAACTGCCTCGCGGTGCGGCAACTCGTGCCGCGCGGTGTCGACAAGTCCGAGCTGTTCTGGACCATTCTCGGGTTCGAGGACGACGACGCGGAGATGCTCGAGCACCGGCTAAAGACGAACAATCTCGTCGGGCCGGCCGGGTTCATCTCGATGGAGGACGGCTGCGTCGGCGGCTGGGTGCAGCACGCGGCCGAGGCCGATGGCGCAGCGCAGACCGTGATGCCGATGGGCGGGCGGACGATCGAGCCGAGCCAGGGCTCACGCGTGACCGAGTCCGCCGTTCGCGGGTTCTGGAAGGCGTGGCGCGAGACGATGGGTGTTTGACAATGCCGCTCGACGAAAAGAAGACCACTGCGCCACTATTCCAGGATGCGAGCCCGGAGGCGCTGGCTCTGCGGGCGCGTATCGACGCGTTCAACGCCGACTACGCCAACTGCGTCGACAGCGACCGGCTGGAGGACTGGCCGGCGTTCTTCGCGGAGGGCGGCGTATATCGCGTCATCACGCGCGAGAACCGCGAGCGCAGGCTGCCGGTAGCCCTGATCTACGCGCGGGGGCAGGGGATGCTGAGCGATCGCATCACGGCGCTGCGAACCGCGAACATCTACGAGCCGCACGTCTATTGCCATCAGATCGGCTGCGTGAAGGTGACGGGCGCGGACGGCGCAGGCTGGCACGCGGAGAGCAATTTCACGATCGTGCGAACGATGGTGTCGGGGGCGATGGTCGTGTTCGCCTGCGGCCGCTATGTGGATCGCTTCGTGGAGGCATCTGGTCGGCTGCTGCTCGCCGAGCGGACTTGCGTGCTGGATTCGAAGCGGGTGGATACGCTGCTGGTGATTCCAGTTTGACGGCTGCCTCGTAGAGCAGGGTCGCCATTGTCGGATCGCGGTGTCTGGCGTTGACGGTAGCTGCTGATCGTCGCGTCGTTCAACGCGCGCCTCAGCCACGGCCTATCGTATCGACGCTTTCCCGCGAGAGCGGGTTCGTTCATCAGCCAATCCCGACAGCCACCGCTTTCCGCTTCCAGATCACTGCGTCCAATGAGTTAGGGCGCGAAACAGAAATAGACCTGCGTCCTCACCCCTCCGCCGCCAAACGCTGCAGGGCTGCACGATCGACGAGGTGGACGACGCCGCGGGTGGAGGAGACCCAACCGCGGCGCTGCAGCTCGTTCAGCAAGCGGCTGACGACCTCGCGGGCGGTGCCGAGCTCTGTGGCGATCTGCTGGTGCGTCATGGCCAGCTCGTCGCCGTCGCTTGCGAGCTCGAGCAGCTTTCCGGCAAGGCGAGCGTCCATGCGGCGGAAGGCAATGTCGTCGACCAGCTTGAACAGCTCGGTTACCCGGTGTGTGAAACCGGCCAGCACGAAACGCCGAAACGATGCCGAGCGGGCGATCATGTCGTCGAAAGTCGCGCGGGGGATCGCCACGGCCTCCACGTCGGTCTCCGCGATCGCCTCGGCCTGATAATCCTCGCCGCCGAGCAGGCAGGTGGTGGTCAGCGCGCAACTCTCGCCGGGCTGAACGCGATAGAGCACGATCTCGCGGCCGCCCTCGGAGACCTGGCTGACGCGGATGTCGCCCTCGATGAGCAGGACGTAGCTGGTGGGGGATTGCCCGGGACCGAAGATGCGACTGCCTTGCGGCAGGCGGATGCGCTTGGCGGCGGCCTCCAGCTCGGCGCGCAATGGACCCTCCAGCGCGACAAGACCCGGAAAGCTGTCGATCCAGGTGTTGCTCATCGAACCGTTCCCATGCCCACTGCTCTTCAGACTTCCTCTTTAGATGAGTTTACGGGCCCCGCCCCGACCAATACAAACTAAAGGTGATGCCCGCCTGCGACATAGATTTCGAGGTCCGATGTTCAAGAAGATCCTGATCGCCAACCGCGGCGAGATCGCTTGCCGCGTGATGAAGACTGCGGCCAAGCTCGGCATCAAGACCGTCGCGGTCTACTCCGACGCCGACCGCGAGGCGCTGCACGTCAGAATGGCGGACGAGGCCATCCATATCGGACCGGCGCCCGCTGCCGAATCCTATCTCGTGATCGAAAAGATCGTCGCTGCCTGCAAGGCGACGGGCGCGGAGGCGGTGCATCCCGGCTACGGCTTCCTGTCGGAGCGCGAAGCGTTTCCGATCGCACTGGCTGCGGCGGGGATCGTGTTCATCGGGCCGAACCCGAAGGCGATCGCGGCCATGGGTGACAAGATCGAGAGCAAAAAGGCGGCGGCTCGCGCGAAAGTCTCCACAGTGCCGGGTCATCTGGGAGTGATCGCGGACGCCAAGGAGGCCGTCAGGATCGCCGCGGAGATCGGCTATCCCGTCATGATCAAGGCTTCTGCCGGCGGCGGGGGCAAGGGTATGCGCGTCGCCCACGATGCGAAGGAGTGCGCGGAGGGTTTAGGGCTTGCCCGCTCGGAGGCGAAGTCGAGCTTCGGCGACGACCGCGTGTTCATCGAGAAGTTCATCGTCAATCCGCGCCACATCGAGATCCAGGTGCTGGGCGACAAGCACGGCAATGTCATTCATCTGGGCGAGCGCGAGTGCTCGATCCAGCGGCGCAACCAGAAGGTCGTCGAGGAGGCGCCGTCGCCGCTGCTCGACGAGGCGACGCGGGCGGCGATGGGCGCGCAGGCGGTCGAGTTGGCGAAGGCGGTAGGCTACGATTCGGCGGGCACAGTCGAGTTCGTCGCGGGACAGGACCGCTCGTTCTACTTCCTCGAGATGAACACGCGCCTGCAGGTGGAGCATCCGGTCACCGAGCTCGTCACCGGCATCGACCTCGTCGAGCAGATGATCCGCGTGGCGGCTGGCGAGCGGCTTCCGCTGAAGCAGTCGGATGTGCGGCTCACGGGCTGGGCCGTCGAGACACGCGTTTATGCAGAGGACCCCTACCGCAATTTCCTGCCATCCATCGGACGCCTCGTCACCTACCGGCCACCGCCGGAGACCATCCAGGGTGGCGTCACCGTGCGCAACGACACCGGCGTCACCGAGGGCGGCGAGATCTCGATGTTCTACGACCCGATGATCGCCAAGCTCGTCACACATGCGCCGACGCGGCTGGCCGCGATCGAGGCGCAGGCCGACGCACTCGACGCATTCCGGATTGACGGGATCGGTCACAACATCCCGTTTCTGGCCGCGCTGATGCAGCATCCGCGCTGGCGCGAAGGGCGGCTGTCGACGGGCTTCATCGCTGAAGAATATCCAAACGGATTCGGTGCGCGCGGACCAAACGCGGCCGAGCTGAAGGTACTCGCCAGCGTCGCCGCGCAGATCGATCATCTCGGCAACGCGCGGCGCCGCGAGATCTCGCAACAGATCACCGGTGCAGCCGTCCGCTTTGCGCGACAGCGCGTCGTCGAGGTGGCCGGGACGCGCGTGTCGGTCGAGGTCTCGGGCGTGCTCGGCGGGGCGACGACGGTGATGCTGGGCGAGCCGAGCCAGAACGGCAAAGACCGCGAGGCATTGCAGGTCGTGTCCGCGTGGTGGCCGGGCGAGCCGATCTGGCGCGGTACGGTGGACGGCAGGCCGGTGATCGTCCTTGTGCGGCCGATCCTGAACGGCGTTGAGCTTGCCTGGCGGGGGCTCGCGGTGAAGGCGTTCGTCTACACACGGCGCGAGGCGGAACTCGCCGCGCTGATGCCGGCGAAGGTGGCGGCGGACACCTCGAAGGTGCTGCTGTGCCCGATGCCGGGGCTCGTCAAGGCGATCCACGTCATGGCCGGAGCCGAGGTCAAGGCCGGCGATCCATTGGCCGTGGTCGAAGCCATGAAGATGGAGAACATTCTGAAGGCCGAGCGCGACGGCGTGGTGAAATCGGTGAACGCAAAGCCAGGCGACAGCCTGGCGGTGGATGCAGTCATCCTCGAATTCGCGTGAAGCCCGCAACATTCGGGTTACGGCGAAACCGCCTTTCAACTCTCGAGCGCTATGCTCCAGGCTTCCCCAGCCCGGAGGCACATCGTGGAACAGGCGTTTACGTTCCTGAAGGCTGTTGCCGATCCCCGCGGGCGCTGCAACCGCAAGGGGCTCGTCATCGCTGCCGGCATGATGCTGGCGGTGGAGTTGATCGTCGCGTCGGGTCTGTGGGCCTCGGGGCGCCAGCTCGACGATAAGGCGGTCCTGCCCATCAAGGCCTTGCTCATCTACCTCGCCTTCTCGGCTGCGGCGCAGCGCCTGCACGACGTCGGCCGGTCTGCGTGGAACATGGCCTGGGCAATGCTGGCGCTGATCGGCTGGTCGGTAGTCCTCGCTGTCGCGGTCATGCTGAACATGCCGCCGGAGCAACTCGCCCCCGGCGAGCGGGGCCATCTGATCGTATTCGCGGGCGTGGCACTGCCGCTCGTGACGGCACTACTCTGGCTGCACTTCGCGCCGGGCATGTCGGGCGCAAACCGATTTGGACCGACGCCGCAGGGGCTCGGCTTCGCGCAGTGCGTTTCAGCCGAGCGCCACGAAGCAGTCGCTATGGCGGCGTGATCGGGCCTGCGCCTCGACGTCTCACGCCAAGGTCCCGTTCGGGCGGATCGGGGCGATGGCCCCTGCCGCGACGCCGCAGCTCTTCACGGAATAAGGATCGTGGACCCCGTCGTCTTCCGGCCCTGCACGTCGATGTGGCACTGCGCGGCCTCGCGCAGGGGGTAGCGCTGGTTGACCTCGATCTTGACGATGCCGCGACCGACGACGTCGAACAGGTCGTTGGCGCTCACCAGCAGATCCTCGCGCGCGGCCGTGTAGTGAAACAGCGTCGGACGCGTGCAGAACAGTGAGCCCTTCTGGTTCAGGATGCCGATGTCCATCGGCGGCACGGGGCCCGAGGAGTTGCCGAAGCTGACCCAGAGGTGGCGCGGCTTGAGGCAGTCGAGCGAGCCGGGGAACGTATCCTTGCCGACGCTGTCGTAGACCACGTCGCAGAGCTGGCCGCCCGTGATCTCCTTCACGCGCTCGACGAAATTCTCCTTGGTGTAATTGATCACGTGCGTGCAGCCGTGATCCTTGGCGAGCCGCCCCTTCTCCTCGGAGCCGACAGTGCCGATGACAGTGGCGCCGAGGTGCTTTGCCCACTGGCAGGCGATGAGACCGACGCCGCCTGCCGCGGCGTGCAGTAGCATCACCGTGCCGGGGCCGACCTGGTAGGTGTCACGCAGCAGATAGCGCACCGTCATGCCTTGCAGCATCATCGCTGCTGCCTGCTCGTAGGAGATGGCGTCGGGCAGCTTGACGGCGCGCTCCGCCGGCATCAGGCGCTCCTCGACGTAGGCGCCCGGAGGGTTGGCATAGGCCACGCGATCGCCGACGGCGAAATCCGATACTCCGGCGCCGACGGCGACGACGTCGCCCGCGCCCTCGGTGCCGAGGATGTGAGGCAACGCGGGGAATTTGTAGAGGCCCGAGCGGAAGTACGTGTCGATGTAATTGAAGCCGATGGCGCGATGCTTGATCCGGATCTGACCCGGGCCGGGCGCTCCGACTTCGACCGCCTCCCACATCATCTTGTCGACGCCGCCGTACTCATGAATGCGGATCGCGTTGACCATGCGCCTTCCAGGGGAATCGCATGAACGATTTCACCCGGCACCGGTG